>JALHDI010000059.1 GCA_022839045.1 Sporomusaceae bacterium | reverse complement strand
CTGCCGAAATTGATAGACTGAAAGCGGAGGAAGAAGAAAATGGCTAAGTGGAGAAAGAAGCCCGTTGTGATTGAGGCCGAGGTATACGCGGCGGGGATGGAGGATGGCGCGGATTATTGGTGTTCATGGTATGAAATGTTTTTGTGGTGTGGTGAGAGGGACGCCTGCGAAGAATGTAACCAAGAACATAAACAACTGCGCCCTTACATCAAAACCCTTGAAGGCAAGCACTACATCACCCCAGGCGACTATATCATAACCGGCGTCAAAGGCGAACGTTACCCCTGCAAGCCCGATATATTTGCCGCGACGTATGAACCCGCAGACGCTGCCGCTGATGATGGGGTGGGGGAACTTGTGACGGCGGCAAAAGATTTGGCGATGCTTTACCTCGACTACAATGAAGTGCGTTGTAATATGGTATGCGGCGCCGCATGTGTTAGGCATTCGTATTGCAGAGCGAGGCCAGTTGCGGAGGCGATAAAGCGGCTAGGAGGCGGCGGGGATGGGTAAACACCGTATTCGGTACCCCGAAGGTTCGACCCAGCAAGGCCGATGAACCGAAAAGGCTGAAATTCCCAAGCGCCTTGGAATTTAGGGAAGGAGAGAATAAAAATGATTCCATGGTACTGGCTAATAATCACCACCATAGCGGGCTTCTTCGTCGGAATAAATACCGGATGGTTAGTAGGGTATAAAGAGGGGTTTGATCGTGCTGCCATGGTCGCTAATCGTGTAATTGACAATTACGCCGAGCAACGGGGAAAAAGTCATCATCCTAAAGGTGATGGAACGGCGATAATGTCACTCGAACATCATAGGGAAGCTCATCGGAGAGAGTGGTGGTAGCATGACATGGAATAAACCCTTCATAAAAGACGGATATCGCTATTCAGGGGTACACCTCACTCGTAATCAGGAATTCGGCTGTAACGGCTGCAAAGTAGTAAACCCCGACCTAAAGCACATCAGGAAAGAGCCAGGTAAAGACCTCTTCCAGTGTCCATGTGGGAATAGGGTAACGGTAGAGAAGGTATAGGAGGAGAAGAGCATGATTTTGAGCAACCCATACCCCAAACCCGGAATGGCGAGAATGGCAGCTAAGAAGCAAGAAAGGTGCCTATCAGCCGGCAAGTTTCTTGTCCTGTATGACCCGAATAAAAAGTGGTTTCAATTCATCGAAGGCGACACCAAGCCGGACACCAACTTAATTGCCGTCGAGCGGCATGAACTGGTAAACGGCAAATGGCGGGATAGAACACCGCTCGGCAAGGTCGTATGTGACGGCGGATATATCAAGAGGGAGCAGGCTTATCCATCGGCCAGCGAGATATAGGAGGGCGAGATGGGAATAAAGATGCGCGTGTGGAGCAAAGAAGGACAGGCAATGATCGAGTGGCCTGAACTACTGAAGGCTCCTGACTTAGTCTAATTTCTCCAGAATCAAGCGGGTGACAGCCAATACTCACCACTGATGGAGTTTAGCGGCTATTGCGACAGCCAAGGATCAGACCTTTACGAAGAAGACATTGTCGCCGGGTTTGATGCCCTCTTTGTCGTCAGGAAGGGGATAGTCAGGATAAAGAAAGTTGCTCCTGATGATTCGGTCAATGAGGTCGAGGTATCCTGTTTCTACTTTGAGCATGAAGGGTTGCCACTCTTCCCGATCACCAACAATTACTTGGGCGAACACGACCTGCAGACATTAACCAAAGTCGGCAACATCTATGCAAACCCCGAACTACTCAAATAGGAGGCACCCATGGCGGCAAAAGAGGAAGTCGTCGATCAAATCATCCGCGAGACCAAAGCAGACGCGGGGAAAATTAACGCAATCCAGTACGGCATGGTAACCTTCACCATCCAGGACAGTACAGTGGTTTTGGTGGACACCAACGCCAAAAGGAAACCCAATCCTCCGCGTCGCGGAGAATAGAAACAGGCTGACTCGAATAACGAGAGGCCGGCACCCAATTGAGGTGTCGGCCATTTTATTTTGGGTGAGGAGAGTGATAAAGATGATCTTACGGTACAATGACTACTACCGGCTGACCGAGGGATACCTGCGGAACTTCACGAGTTTCCAGACGGCCCTAGGGAACATGCGCACCACTCGCGAGCAGAAACTGGCCGAGCTCGAAAGCTCTCGGATGCCCATCGCCAAATATGGCACCGAGCCCGGCGGCGGGAGTGAACTTACCCAGCCGGAGTCTTACGCCGACCGGCTCATGTTTTTGCAGAAAGAGATCCGCGACCTAGACATGGAGATAATGGAACTCCAAAGCCTGGTGAGCAAAATCGACCACGCACTCGGTACCCTGAACGGGACGTGCCGCCAGCTTATTGAGCTTCGGTATATGGGCAACAGGCAATGGAAGGAGATCGAGGAGGCTATCGGGTACAGCGAGCGGCACTCTCGCCGGCAGACGGGCAAGGCCGTTTGGCTGATATGTGACGCCCTGTTTCGGTACCGCTTGCGCGAGGATAGAAACTTCCAGTTTGTGAGTTAACATAAACATGTCCGGTTTTTGTCCGACATTTCATGTTTTAAATATGCTATAGTTTAAAATAGATATTGAGCCGCAAGGGAACGCCCGGGCGGCTCTTTTGTTTTGCCGGCGAGGTGATGGCAATGCTGGCCTGTAGGAATGCGAAATGCCCGCTTAATGATGATGGCAGGCATTGCGGCCGGGCAACTACCAATGACGAATGGAACGCCCGCTGCCGGGACCGCATCAGACCAAAGCGACGCCCGCCGGCGCAAGAGAGGAAAGAAGAAAGATGTTAGCAAAGCAGAAGCGACAGAGATTGACGGGCAAGAAACTCGCTGATCTTAATAAAGCCATCCATGAGCGCGACGGTTACGCCTGCATAATAAAGGGCTGTGGCCGTCATGTTCCGTTAGGCGAGAAATTTCACCATGAACCATGCGGAGCTTATAAAGAAGACAGGATAGAAAAAGGTTGCTGCCTTTGTTATAAGCATCACCAGATGCGGGAGAGCAAGGACGGCGCCGATATCAAGCGGCAATGTGAGGAGTACCTGACGGCGCTCTATCCTGAAGTATGGCTACAAGAGGCGGGCTAGAATAATTTGCGGGTCCTTCCAAGGGACAAAAGCCGGTACGGGTCTTCCGAGCCCCAATAATTGTCTAGGCACAGAAATTTTATATCATGTCTGATTCTGGGAGCAGGATTATTATCCCCCGGGAGGGAGGGGGGTAAGGGGAGGACTCGTTAGTGGGAAAGATAACTCGGGAAACGGTTGTCAGCACGCAGGAATTATCGAATGTTATTGGGATTACGACTCGTCATATAAACCGGCTGGACGATGAAGGAGTTTTCAAAAAAATCGGCCGTGGTCAATATAAATTGTGCGAGTCGGTTCAGACATATATTGCAAACTATGTCAGACAAAAAGATGACGATGATAGCGAGGTTTCTTACAGTGAGGAAAAGGCTCTCCTCACGAAAGCCCAGCGTGAAAAAGCGGAAATTGAACTGGCCGAGTTGCGAGAAGAAATGTACCGGTCGGATTACATCATCCCGATTTTTCAGGAACTTTTGCTCGGTGTACGAAACAGGATGCTAGCGATTCCACAGCGTTGCGCTCCCCAGGTTATGGCCGCTGATGAGCTGATAGACGTGCAGGAAATAATCAAGCGAGAGATTTATGACGCACTGACCGAACTGGCGGCATGGAAGCCCGATAATCTGCACCGCCGCAAGCGAGGAAAACAAAATGAACCTGGCACAGAGGACTGAGCGGGATCTTCGCATTATAACTTCGGCACTACTGCCGCCTTCAAATCTGACGGTATCCCAGTGGGCCGACAAGAATAGATTTCTTAGGTCGACCACTGGCGCCGAGCCTGGCCGGTGGAGAACCGATCGGTTCCCCTTCAATCGCGAAATAATGGATTGCCTATCTTCAAATAGTCCGATACAAGAGGTTATCCACATGAAGGCCGCTCAGGTAGGCGCGACTGACAGCGCAACCTGCTGGCTGGGATACATCATCGACCAGGAGCCCGGCCCTGTAATGGCCGTGCAACCGACGGTTGACATTGCAAAGAAGTTTTCCAAAACCCGTATATCGTCGATGATCGAAGATGCTCCCTGCCTACAAGGAAAAATTAAGCCGTCGCGCAGCCGGGATAGTGGCAACACAATTTTAAGCAAAGAATTTACTGGTGGCATCTTGGTTCTTGCGGGGGCTAATTCCGCCGCCGGCTTGCGCCATACTTCAGTTAGATATCTATTTCTGGACGAACTTGATGCATATGATCCAGATGTTGAGGGCGAAGGTGACCCGGCTGATCTGGCGATAGCGCGGACAAGAAACTTCTCGCGCCGCAAAATTTATAAAGCCTCAACACCGCTGATATCCGGGCTGTCACGAATTGAAGCCGACTACAACGACAGCGACCAACGGAAATATTTTGTGCCCTGTCCCGAATGTAATCACATGCATGTATTGACTTGGGAACATTTTGTTATTCCGGTCGATGATAAGGGGAAAAAACAGTCGCAAAAGGCGCATATGGTCTGCCCGGCCTGCGGGTCGGTAATTAAAGAGCATCAGAAAACATGGATGTTCGAGCGCGGCGAATGGCGGGCGACTAATCCCGACTATCCGGACAGACTTAAGCGGGGGTATCATATCAGTGCCTTGTATGCCCCGTTGGGCTTTTTTTCTTGGGCGGATTGCGCTAAAGAATGGCTGAAAGCGCAAAAAGATAAAAACAAATTAAAAGTGTTTATCAACACTGTTCTCGGTGAGTGTTGGGTGGATGACCAGGGAGAATCAATCGACGCCAGTGTCCTGGAAGATCGGCGTCGATTTTATGGTCTGCATGATGACAAGTCGCTGGTCGTTCCGGAAGGCGTTTTGTTGCTCACGGCCGCTGTCGATGTGCAGGACCACTGGCTGGAATATGAAGTTGTTGGCTGGGGGCTTGGCAAGCAGTCATGGGGAATTGAAACCCGGCAGATTATGGGCGACCCGCACAAAAAGCAGGTATGGGATGAGCTTGACCAGGTGCTGCAGCGGACATGGCGGGCCGAAGACGGCAGCCAGTTCCGGATACTCTGCACCTGTATCGACTCCGGCGGACACTGCACGTCCGAGGTTTACAGCTTCGTCAAAAATAAAGAGACGCGGCGGGTGTTTGCTATCAAGGGCAAGGGCGGCCTAGGCGTTCCGCTGGTGGGCAAGCATACCAGGAGCAACCGGGCCAAGGTCGCGTTGTTCCCGATTGGCGACGACACCGGCAAGGAAACGGTGTTAAACCGCCTGAAAGTGGCCAGCGAAGTCGATGATGGATACTGCTATTTCCCGCGAGAGGGAGATTTTGGGTATGATGAGGACTACTTCGCCGGGCTGACGTCGGAGTCCAGAAAGATAACTTACCACATGGGGAAGCCGCGAATCGAGTGGGTGAAAAAATCCGGTGTTCGGAACGAGCCGCTTGATATCAGGAAATACGCCACGGCCGCCTTGGAGATATTGAACCCCAATTTGGAACTGTTAGCTAAGACGGCCAAGCAAAAGAATACGGCGCCGACCGCGCCAAAAGCAAAGAAACGCCGGGTGGTAAGCTCCGGCGTTTCAGTCTGAGGAGGATTATAGTATGGCGTCGTGGACACTTGAACAAGCCCAGCAGCACCTAGCCGCCTGGCTGGACGCTGACCTTGCCCTGGCCACCGGACGGGAATACCGGATAGGCAGCCGGAGCCTGACGCGGTCTGATGCGGCCGAGGTCAAGGAACGGATAAGCTTTTGGTCTAGGGAAGTCGCACGGCTACAGGGCAGTACGAAACGATTCAGAAGGGTGGTGCCGCTTGACACATGAGAAAACAGCGTGAACCTACGTTTATTGACCGCTGCATTGCAGCGGTATCTCCGGGCATGGCGCTGCGAAGGGAAGTCTCCCGACAGAAACTTGAAATCCTGAACACGGGTTATTCTCACCACGGTGCCAGCCGGACGAAGAAATCTCTAGTCAGTTGGCCTGATTCCGGCGGCTCGCCCGACGACGATATTACCCTGAACCATCGGACGCTTGTCCAGCGGAGCCGTGACCTCTACATGGGCAACCCCCTCGCCACCGGCGCGATTAAAACCAAGGTGACGAACGTCGTCGGGTCGGGCCTGCAGCTCAACCCGCAGATCGACGCCGCCTTCCTGGGGCTGACTGACGACGAGGCGGACGAGAAAGAGAGAGAAATCCGCCGCGAGTTCTGGCTGTGGGCCGGGAATAAGGACTGTGATGCCGCCAGGATGTGCGACTTTTTCCAACTGCAGCAACTGACGTTCTTGTCGGCGGCAGTGTCCGGCGATGTGTTCGTGGCCTTGCCCATTATCCCGCGCCCGGGCCGCGCATACAGCCTCCGGGTGCAGGTCATTGAAGGCGACCGGGTTTGCAACCCGCAGACCAAACCGGACACGCCGGAACTTATGGCAGGCATCGAAACCGGGGAATATGGCGAGCCGATAGCTTACCACATCGCGAAGTACCACCCGCTCAGTCAGTTCAACACGCAATTGAACGAGTGGATGCGGGTGCCAGCCTTCGGGGCGCTTACCGGTCGGCGGAACATACTTCACCTGACGGAGATGGAGCGCCCGGGCCAGCGCCGGGGAGTGCCGATGCTGGCACCGGTCATCGAATCGCTGAAGCAGCTCGGCCGGTATTCGGAGGCCGAACTGATGGCGGCGGTCGTTTCCGGGCTGTTTACCGCGGTGATAACCACCGATTCACCGGAATCAGCATTCGAACTCGGTGAGGAACAAGGGCCGGGGATTGTCTCCGGAACCTCCGATGATGATAGGCCTGATGACGTGAAACTCGGGAACGGCACTGTAGTTCAATTGGGTCCCGGGGAAAAAATGGAGGGTATCAATCCCTGCCGGCCAAACGCCAGCTTTGACCCGTTCGTGCTGGCGGTACTCCGGCAGATTGGCGCCGCGCTCGAAATCCCGATGGAACTGCTAATCAAGCACTTCACGGCCAGCTACTCGGCCAGCCGAGCCGCTCTCCTGGAAGCGTGGAAATTTTTCCGTCGGCAGCGCGATTGGCTGGCGTCCGACTTCTGCCAGCCGATATACGAGGAATGGCTAAGCGAAGCCGTCGCCCGCGGCCGCATTGCGGCACCGGGCTTTTTTGCTGACCCAGCCGTCCGCGCGGCTTACTGCGTCGCCGAGTGGAATGGACCGTCGCCCGGCCAGATCGACCCGCTGAAAGAGGTCAACGCTGCGGTGGTCAGGGTTCAGAACTGCTTCAGCACCCGGGCCAGGGAGACGGCGGAGCTTACCGGCGGCGACTTCGATTCCAACCTGCGCCAGCGCACCCGCGAGGAAAAGATGATGAGGGAAGGAGGGTTGGTTGTTGAAAAAACTGTTACAGCCCGTGAACCGAATTCCGACGATAACCAACAAAACGAGCAATAGCATCGACCTTAACCTGTATGGCCCGGTGGTGGACGCCGCAGGATGGTTCACCGACGAGAATTCCGTTGTCACGCCGCGCAAGGTGCAGAACGCGCTCAAGGAGGCCGGCAACGTCGGCCAGATCAATGTCCATGTCAACAGCCCGGGCGGAAGCGTGTTCGCCGGCCAGGCGATTCACAACATGATTCGGCAACACCCAGCCAACGTTACCATGTACATCGATGGCGTTGCCGCCAGCATCATGTCGGTCATCGTCATGGCAGGCAACAAAATCATCATGCCGCCCGGGGCCTACATGATGATCCACAACCCGCTATTGACGCTCTGGGGGGCCTACTTCGCCGCAGAAATGCGAGAGATGGCGGATTTCCTTGACAAGATCAAGGAGGGCATCGTGGCAACCTATGCCGGCCGTGTCACCAAAAAGACGCGAGACGAGATCATTACCATAATGGATGCCACCACATGGATGACGGCGGCCGATGCTGTCGAGCACGGCTTTGCCGATGAGGTCGAAGGGAGCCAGGTGACCGCGTCGATGAGCGGCAAAGTGCTGAACATCGCCGGGATGGCCTTCGACCTGACAGCCTATGCAACGTTGCCGGTGATAATGCCGGCGGCTGCAACTAAACCCGCCGCGCCGGCAGCGCCGGCGACGGAGAACAAAGACGAGGAGGAGAGCATTTTGAATCTTGAGGAACTGAAAGCCAAGCACCCCGAACTGTATAATCAGATCTTCCAGGAAGGAGTCACCGCTGAGCGAACCAGGATGAAGGCCCTTGACGAAGTTGCAATGCCGGGGTTTGAAGCCTTGGTGGACAAGGCTCGCTACGAAACCGGCGACAGCGCCGAGAAGGTGTCGATGCAGATTGTCGCCGCCCAGAAGGCCGCCGGCGCCGCGCACCTGAAGAATCGTGACGACGATGTCGCTGCGTCGGGCTTGCTGGGCGTCAAAACCCCGCCCGCTCCCGACGCGAAAGATCAGGAGCAAAAAGAGATCGACGCGGCGGCGAATAAAATCGCCGGCTACATCAACGAAGGGAGGAAATAACCCATGAATGAAAACTATGGCGTCACCAGCGAGTCCGTGACTCGCGACAACCTGTTCGTTACCGGTTCCGGTTTTCCGGTCGTCACCGATTACGTGACGATTGCCAGCGGCAATAACTATTCGCGGGGGACGGTCCTCGGTATTGTGACCGTAAGCGGCAAGGCCGTTGCCGTAGACTCCGCTGCGGAAACGGGCGAGGAGGCGCCCTATGCCATCCTCGCCAACGACACGGACGCTACGGCGGCCGATAAGGTCGCACCGGTATACCTGACAGGAGAATACAACGGCGCGGCGTTGACCTTCGGCGGCGACGACACCGACGCCAATCATAAGGCGGCGCTGCGCAAGCTCGGAATCTTCATCAAGTCGGCTGAGCCGGCGTAAGGAGGAATGAACAATGACCATCAGCATGTTCGAGACCCGCGCCCTGCTGGGGGCCGTCCGGCTCATGAAACCGGCGAAGCGTTTCCTGATCAACACGTTTTTCACCAAGCCTTACCGGGTCGTCACGCCGGTCATCGACATCGACGTCGTCAAAGGCAAACGGAAGCTGGCGCCGTTCGTCAGCCAGCGCATTGGCAGCAAGACTGTAGCGCTCGAAGGGTTCACCACCCAGACCTACCGGCCGCCCATGGTGGCGCCGGACTATCCGTTCACCGGCGAGGACCTGGAAACCCGGCTGCCCGGCGAAAACATCTATTCCGGCAGTTCCCCCGACGACCGGCTGGCGGCTCTGATCGGTGAACAGCTGGCCAGCTTTGACGACATGATCGCCCGCCGTGAGGAATGGATGGCCGCCCTGGCTCTGACCACCGGCACGATTCCCGTGGTTGGCGAGGGCATCAATATCACCATCAATTTCAGCCACACGCAGACCGAAGCGCTGGTCAACAAGGCCAAGTGGGACTATGTCGCCTCTGACCTCGAAAGCGACCCGATCGGCGACCTGAAGCGGTGGAAACGCGCCCTGGCCAAGGCCGGCTTCACGCCGAGCCACGTGGTCATGGATACCGACGCGGCCGACCTCTTCCTGGCCCATCCCAAGGTTACCCAGTATTTTAACACTGCGAGCGCGAACTTCGGCAACTTCTCGCCACGGGCCAAGGACGCCAATGGCACCAGCTTCATGGCCCACATCAACGAAATCGGCCTGGACATCCTCTCGTATGAGGAATGGTACATTGATCCGACCGACAACGTCGAAAAGCCGCTGCTGCCGAGCGGCACCGTCATCATGGTGTCTGACGACTCGGCTGCCACCGGCTTCACGCTGGCCTACGCGTCGATCATCGACGTCGTCAACGGCACGTTCAACCTGCCCCGTGTGCCGAAAAGCTGGATCGAGAACAAGCCGCCCGTCCGCTACATCGCCCTCCAGTCTCGCCCGTTGCCCATCCCGACCATGGTCGACAGCTGGTTTAGGGCGACGGTAAAGTAGTCATGGCGATAATCGCCAAGACGCGCATCCGCACGAGCCAGACCGAAGTGTTTGAGCCCGGTGAGGTAATCACCGGGCTCTCCGCTTCGGAGGAGCAGGAACTACTGGACAGGGAGTTCGCAAGCCGGGTGACGGACAAAGTGCCTCCGCCCGTAACGCCGCCGCCGCCGAGCCTGCCGGAGGCACCGGTCGACATCGCGTTGGCCAAGCCACCGGCCAAGTCCGCAGCAAAGGGCAAGCCGAAATCCAAGGGGGCGTAATCCGTGAACTTCAAGGATCAGCTCTCCGCCGATATCGATGCCGTTTTCCTCAATATCGACGAGTTCGCGGACGAGCATATAATCAACGGGCAGACCATGCTCTGTGTCATCGACGGGGATCTGTCCAGGCGACGCAGCAACCGACAGAGTGACGACTATGACGGCATATATACCCGCCAGTTGACCGTGTCCGTTCGCGAGTCGGATCTCGGCTATCGTCCGGAACGGGACCAAAAGATGACGGTGGATGGCGAGTGGTATCTGGTGGTGGACTGTGCGGCCGACGCCGGTCTGTTGGAAATCACGCTGGGGGCGAACCGGGCATGATCGACCTTACCGCCGAACAGATTGACCTAGCCAAGCAAATGCTGGGCCATATACCCGGGGCGCTGCCCAAGGCTTTGTCGAATGCTATCAACCGGGCGGCCGAAGGAGCCCGGACGGACGCGGTAGCCAAAACCCGGGAAGAATACGTCATCACCGGCGGCCGCGTGCGCGAAACCATTCAGATCGATAAAGCCAGCACCGCAAACCTGAGCGCTTCCGTCGTTTCCCGCGGTCGGCCGCGAGCGCTGTCCTACTTCAAGATTAAACCCGGCAAAGTTACCAAACGACGCCCTTCCGAAGGCGTCTGGGCGCAGGTCAAGCGTTCGGGCGGCGGGGCCATCGCCAAGGCCTTCGTCGCTAAAATGGCCAGCGGTCATGTCGGCGTTTTCCATCGCACAGGGACAAGCCGGTTTCCGATCGTGCAGCGGTACGGTCCTTCAGTCGCCCAGATGCTGGAGAGCAAATCGGTTAGCCAATACGTCGAGGCTGGCGCCACCCGGCGACTGAGCGAACGCCTCGACCATGAAATCAACCGGCTGTTACGGGGGTATGGCAAATGAGCACGCCGCTGCTTTTGATCGACGAACTATGCAAGCTGACCGCCGGCGCCACCGCCGAGCTGGTCTTAGAAGCGAAGCATGGGGAGTCGCCCAGACCGCCGGCCATCGTCCCCGGCTTCCTGGACGAGGACGAGCCGCGGCCGGGCCGTCCGCCGGAAGATGAGGTCGAAAAGGCCGTCCCCTTTGTGATCGTCCGGTTCGTCACCGGCGAGGATACCGACCAGGCAGGGACGGCCACCGTCCGGCTGATCGCCGTGACATACTCCAAGCACGGCCAGGGCTGGCGCGATCCGCTCAACGTGCTGGAGAGGATCCGGCAGGCGATCATCACCCACCGACTGTTAGCTAACCAATTCGATCTGCAGTTGCCGATCAAGTGGGATATGCCGGAGGAACAACCGTGGCCGTACTGGATCGCCTGGATGACGACGACCTGGGCGATTGGCCGGCCGACTTTAACGGAAATGGAGGGATATATATATTATGGCGAAACCTGACGCCAAAAAGGAGGCGCCCGTAAAACCGGAGCGTCTTATTTATTGCGGTCCCAGCCTGCCCGGCGGACTGCTGCAGCAGCACACCATCTTCAAGGGCGGCATTCCCGGTCATCTGAAAGACGCGATCGAGAAATGCCCCGGAATAAAGGCGCTGTTCGTGCCGCCGGCCAAGCTGGCGGCCGTCGCCGCGGCTATCCGTTCCCCAGGTTCGCTGGAAAACCTGCGGTACGGAGAAGTGCTGAAATTAATCAAGGAGGGAGGTCTGAAGCGTGGCGTATAAACACGGCGTATACCCGTCCGAAATCCCGACGTCCGTAATCCCGCCGGTGCAAACAACGGCCGGCCTGTCGGTCGTCTTCGGCACGGCACCACTGCACCTGGCCAGCGCGCCGGCCGACGCCAACACCCCGGTGCTGGCGTACTCCTACACCGAGGCGGTCGCCGCCTGCGGCTACTCGGACGACTGGGCGAAATACACGCTCTGCGAGTTCATCCATAGTCATTTCTCGCTGTTTGGCGTGGCGCCGGTGGTCCTGGTCAACGTACTCGACCCCGCGGTCCACAAGACGGAAGTCACCAACGCCACCGTCAACATCACCGACGGCAAGGTTACCATCGACGCGCCGGTGCTGCTCAGCACGCTGGTGGTCAAGCTGGTGGAGGCGGGGCAGCCGCTGGTCAAGGGCACCGATTACGTCGCCGGCTACAACGACGATGAAAAGGTCGTAATCACCCCAATCGAAGGCGGCGCCATCGTACTGCCGACGCAGACGACCCTGGTCGTAACCTACACCAAACTGGACCCGGCAATGGTCGACGCTGATGACATCGTTGGCGGCATCGACGTTACCACCGGCGAGCCGGAAGGGTTGGAACTGGTCGGCCGGGTATTCCCGCTGTTCCGGTTGGTTCCCGGCCAGATTCTGGCCCCCGGCTGGTCCACCGACCCGGTCGTCGCCGCGGTCATGAAAGCCAAGACCAACGCCATCAACGGTGTTTTCCAGGCGATGGCGATCGCCGATATCCCCACCACCGGCGAGGGCGCACCGGCGCAGTATACCCAGGTCCCCGCCTGGAAAAACGACAACAACTACCTCGACCCGCGCCTCGTCGCCTGCTGGCCGAAGGTCGCCCTGGGCGGCAAGCAGTTCCACCTCGGCACGCAGATGGCGGGCATCTGCTGCCAGACGGACGCCGCAAACGACGACATCCCCTACATGTCGCCGTCCAACAAATCCCTGCAGGCCAATGCCGCGGTTACGGCCGCTGGCCAGAAGGTCTATCTTGACCTGATGCAGACCAACTATCTCAACGGCGAGGGGATTGTTACAGCCCTCAACTTCATCGGCGGCTGGAAGCTTTGGGGCAACCGCACCGGCGCCTACCCGGCCAACACCGACATCAAGGACACCTTCATCCCGGTCAGGCGCATGTTCAACTGGATCGCCAACACTTTGGTGCTGACCCACTGGCAGAAGGTCGACGCGCCGATCAACCGCCGGCTGGTGGAAACGCTGGTGGATAGCGCCAACATCTGGCTTAACGGCCTCGCGGCCCGGGAATTCCTCCTCGGCGGTCGTGTGCAGTTCCTGCGTGAAGAGAACCCGACGACCGATCTCCTGAACGGGGTGTTCCGGCTGCATTACTACTTCGCGCCGCCGCCGCCGGGCGAAGTTATCGAGGAAGTCCTCGAATACGATGTGTCCTATTTCAACACCCTGTTCGATTAACCAGGGAAGGAGGAGGAAAGCATGAACCCAATTCCGGAAAAACTGATAGATTTCCGCGTTTACGAGGGTGGCAATAATTTTATCGGCGTCGTCAACGCCGAATTGCCGAGTCTTGAAGCCGTGACGGAAACGGTCAGCGGCGCTGGAATCGCCGGGGAATACGACAGCCCGGTGATCGGGCATTACCAGAGCATGACGCTGTCGCTTACCTGGCGGACGCCGACCGTCAAGCTGCTGGCGCTGGCCGCCCCCAAAGTCCATCAGTTGGATCTTCGCGGCGCGATTCAGGTAAATGACTCGGCGAACGGCCAGTACCGCCCGGTGCCGATCAGGGTGGCCGTGAACTGCACACCCAAAACCACCGCGCCGGGGAGCTTTGAAGCCGGGTCACCCACCGATTCGTCGAACGAGTTCGAGGTCACATATATGAAGATCTGGTATGATGGGGTGGAGATCATCGAGATTGATAAGCTCAACTACATCTGCAAGATCGATGGGGTGGATTACCTCGCCGCAGTCCGCCAAGCGCTCGGCGGGCAGTAAACAAAAACAGGCCGTACCCTCAACAGGTACGGCCTGCCCATTTCCTTATGCGTTTTTCGGTGGCGTGATATGGCTTTGAAAGTAAGCGCAGAACACGATGAGTACCAACCCGCCAACCGAATAGTAGCCGATTTCGGCCGGAAGGCCGGTCGCCGCCACCAGGTTGCCGGCGGCGTAGCCGGGAATCAGAGCGGCCACCAGGCCGAAAGGAATGGATATCGCCAGGACAATAACGCGTAGCAACGCGAGAGAAATATCCACGGTTATCACCTCATCCCCAGTATATGTCAATTAAAGTCAGATGACAAGGAGGAAATAGCGTGAAAAAGGACGGTCAGACTCAGAAAAGCTCGGTGATTACAGTCCCGTTCCGCAAGCCGTTTTCGTTTGAAGGGAAGGAGTACACCGAAATCAAGCTGGACATGGACGCCTTGGCCGGCAAAGACGTGATTGACGCGGAAACCGAGGCGCGGGCCATGGGGGTGCGCGCCGTTATGCTGGAGTCGTCGAAAGTGTACCAGGCTATCCTGGCGGCGCGAGCGGCCGGCGTTACGGTCGACTTTATCCAGGCGCTGCCGGCCAAGGAATTCAGCCGGGTGACGGGCGAGGTGCAGGGTTTTTTACTCGAATAGGGCTGGGCGATAGACCGGCGAAGACGGTCCGGGCACTGGCCCTGCGACTGTCCCGGGAGACGCAGGCGCCAGTGACCTACTGGCTGAGCGTGCCCTTCCCGGAAGTTGCGGAGTGGATTGACACTATTATTGATGCGCAGCGAAAGGGGCGGAGAAAATGAGCGGTCGCATGTACGAAATCGCGTTCAACATTGCAGCCCGGATGGGCTCGAATTTCAATAAGGCGTTTTCTTCCGCTTCCGATCGTCTGACGCAGCTCAACACCCGGGTGTCCGGGCTCAAGGCGGAAATGAAGGAGCTGGACGCGCAGCAGCGCAAAGGCGCGATTTCCGTCCTGGAATACTCGGCCGCGTACGAAAAGCTGACCGCCCAGATGTACAAGGCCGAGCAGCGGCAGAAAAGCTACGCCAGGGCGTATGCTCTCCAGGAGAAGGTCAATAGGTCCCGCAGCGCAGCCCGGATGAACATGATCGACGCGGCGGAAACGGCGACTGCGGTGGGTGCTCCCGTCTATTCCGCCATGAAGTTCGAGACGGCCATGTCGGGGGTGGCCAAGCAGGTCGACGGCGCCCGGGACGACCTGGGCAACCTGACGGAAGTCTACTACCAGGCCCGCGGCCAGGTCATGCAGGCCAGCCGGGACATGATGATTATGCCCGACA
The DNA here is from genome assembly GCA_022839045.1 of Sporomusaceae bacterium. The sequence continues at coordinate 1,829 of JALHDI010000059.1, read as the reverse complement.
CTATGGCCAAGGCCTTCGCCATGTCCGCCAAATCCGGCGTGCAGGGCGCGGAAAACATCGACAAGTTCGCCCGGATGGGCATCATGATGGGCACGGCTTTCGAGGCCCCGGCCGAGCAGATTACCGAGGACTTCGCTAAAATCGGCAGCGCCATGGGGATCGACCTGAAAACCTCGGAAGGCATTGCCCAACTGGAGGCGCTGGCTGATACCGTTAACTACCTGGACGACCGCTCCAACGCCGCCGGCGCCGACATCATCCAGGTGCTGAAGCGGACCGCCGGCACGGCGACCTCGCTTTTGCCGTCGCTGTCCCGCACGACGCTGGCCGGCATGTCGACCGCCATGTTGCAGATGGGCGAGACCGGCGAGACCGCCGGCACGGCGCTGAACGCGCTGTTTACCCGCGTGGCGGCGGCGCCGACGATGCCCAAGGGATTCCAGGAGGCGCTGGCGCAACTCGGCCTGACGGGAGAGGAACTGCAGGCCGGGGCGCTCAGTGACGCCGAGGGAACCATCATGAACCTGTTTGAGCGGATCGGCCAACTCGACGCCGCGAGCCGTAACAACGTGCTGGCCGAGCTGTTCGGTGCCCAACACATCGACAACCTGTCGAAGATATCCGGCAACTATGATGAATTCCTGCGGGTCATCAAGATGGGCAACTCCGAGGCGGCCAAGGGCAGCATGATGCGAGAGTTTGAAATCGCGTCGAAAAACACCGAGCGGCAATTGGAGGGTGCTAAGGCGTCGGCGACCAGGGCGGCCATAAGTTTCGGCACGGTGCTGCTGCCGGCGGTGAATGACCTGTCCGGAGCTTTGAGCCGGGGGGCCGACTGGCTCGTGGAGATGGGAAAAGAGTATCCCGTTCTCAGCGGTTGGGCCGTCAAACTGGCAGCGGCGGTGCTGGGCGGAACGGTCGCATTGAGCACCATGGCCTGGGCCGGCTGGGCGGTAATCACTCCCTTTGTCAATCTGTATGCATGGACGAAAAAGATTGAGTTGGCCACCAGGCTCGGTACTGCGGCCCAATGGGCATGGAATGTATCCAGTAAAGCGGGCAGGGCAGCGATGGTAGCGTGGACCGGGGCGCAGTGGGCGTGGAACGCGGCCATGACCGCGAATCCTATCGGTCTGCTCGTCGTCGGCATCGCCGGGCTGGTTGCCGCCGGCTACTATCTGGTCCAGAACTGGGATACCGTCAAAGAGTGGTGGACGCTGCTTTGGGATGATCCCATGGCGGCGCTGCAGTCGTTCGTCGATGGGATATACAACCAGTTCGGCAAAGCTTTCGATTGGCTCGGCGAAAAATGGACCTGGGTGAAAAACCTGTTCACCGGCGGCGGCGCGGCGGCGGCCGGAGCGGAAGTCTCCATGAGCATACCGGCTTATGCCAGCGGTACGATCGCCACCAGGCCGCACGTCGGCTTGATTGCAGAAGAAGGGGATGAGGCAATTATCCCGCTCGACGGCAGCCGGCGGTCGATGTCCCTCTGGGCGACGGCGGGGCAAATGCTGGGTCTGGGTGGGTCGTCCCTGTTTCAGGATTTCGTCGACAGTCCGTCGGGCGAAGGGGATAAATATACCTTCGTGTTTTCGCCGAACGTGATGGTGAGCGGCGACGATCCCGCAGCCGAGAGCAAGGTCCGCCGGGCGATCCGCGAAGAGGCCGACGACTTCGAAAGCCGCATGGATGCATGGGTAGCGCAGCGGAGGAGGCTGAGTTATGCCTAAAACATACGTGACTGCCCTGGGGGATACCTGGGACATTATCGCCTACAAGATGTACGGTAACGAGCGGCAGATGTCGGCGCTGATCGCGGCCAATCC
>JALHDI010000192.1 GCA_022839045.1 Sporomusaceae bacterium | reverse complement strand
GCTCCAGATGCAAGGCGCACCGGAGGCTGACACCGGAAGCGTACACGAACGTACGCTGAGGATGGCAGCCGAGGAGCAACGCCGCAGATGGGGCCTTATACCGACTAGCCCCAGGCGGCCGAGAATGCCCCAGATGCAAGGCGTACCGGAAGAGCGCGCCGCGACGCGTACTCGGAATGTACGCTAGCAAGCGCTCTGAGGAACAACGCCGCAGATGGGGTATTCTCGGCCGCCTGGGAGTTCAGCCGCAGAGGATTTTGCACAGGATGGCATGGTTGATATCCCGCCCAGGGCTGAGCCCGGTGAGCTGCTCGAGTTTTTTAAGCCGGAAGACGAGGGTGTTGCGGTGGATGAAGAGGGCTTTGGCGGTGAGCGAGAGGTTAAGGTTGTTGTCGAGGAGGTGGCGGACGGTGTTGCGCATGTCGTATTTGGCGTCGATCCGGGCGGTGAGCTTTTCCTGGAGGGTTTTCACGGCGTTGCAGGTGGCGAGGCCGCGCGGGTTGCGCAAGAGGTAGGAGGTGAGGAGGGCGAAGTCGTAGATGGAGGCGACGGCGGCGTCGCCGCGGGGGTTGTCGAGGGCGTAGAGGGCTTCCTGGTAGGAGTCGTGGAGTTTGAGGGGCGAGCCGACCAGGCTGCCGAGGCCGAGCTGGAGGGAGGCGGGGTTGTCGGCGTTGACGAGGCGGACGAGGGCGGCGCCCCATTCGCCGACGGCCTGGGCGGCGGTGGCGCGGGGGAAGTGTTTGAGGACGACCATGCGGTTTTCGAGAAAGGCGATCATGTCTTCAGGGGCGACGAGGTCGGAGGCGCCGAGGAGTTGGAGAAGGCTTTCCTGGGTGCGGGCGGATACGAGGTCGTAGGCGCCGTACTGGTGGTAGGCGTTTTCGAGGAGGGGGCGGACGTTGGCGACGGCGACGAGCCGGGGCAGGGAGAGGTCGAATTTGAGCAGTTTAGCGCGGGCGTCGATCTGGGTGTAGCTGGCGGCGGCGTGCTCGGACAGCAGCAGGGTGGCAAATTGTTCGTGGAGGTGGGACTGGGAGCGGAATTCGCCGATGAGGATTTCCCGCTCGAGGATGAGTTCGGCGACCATTTTGACGAGTTCGGCGGTGTTGCGCACGGCGTCGGGATGGCCGGTTACGCCGACGACGCCGATGGTCTGCTCGCCGAGGACGATCGGCCAGTTGAGGCCGGGAAGGGAACCGGGGTAGCGCGCGAGGTCCTCGGGGTAGATTTCGACGACGGCGCCGGTGTCGATGACGTCCCTGGCGCCTTTATGGAAGGTGCCCAGCCGGTGCTTCTGGCCGGAGCCGATGATTATGCCGGCGTCGTTCATGATGTTGACGTTCTGGTGGACGATGGGCATAATGTTGTCCACGATCTGCTGGGCCAGTTCGCCGGTGAGGATCATGCTTTCACCCTCCGTTTCATATTATGGCTTTATTATACAACAACCAGCCTGCGGCGATAAAGGGGAATAAACGGCGAATTCGCGGCGTCGTCGGCGATATTTCGCCGAATCCCATTTGGTGAAACGACGGGTGCGGGACGGGTAGCGGCCAGCTTTATTGTGCAATACATACAATATTCGGCGAGTTTTTTTGACAACGGTTGGCATTGTCAGACAATTGAAAAAACTACTCGGTTCTTTGTAGAATTAAGGTAGCCGATTTGGGGTCGGCGAGAGTACTCCGCGATATTTTGCAAAGGACGTGAATGCTATGCGTGTTGTTGTCGCGCCCGATTCTTTCAAGGGGAGCCTGTCGGCGGTGGCGGTGGCCAACGCCATGGAAGCCGGCATCCTGTCGGTATTCCCCGCCGCCGAGGTCAAGAAGGTGCCGATCGCCGACGGCGGCGAGGGCACGGTGGAGGCGCTGGTGCTGGCGACCGGCGGCTGCGTGATTCCGGAGAAGGTTATCGGCCCGCTGGGCGATACGATGGAGGCCCATTGGGGGCTGCTGGGCGACGGCGAGACGGCGGTCATCGAGATGGCGGCCGCTTCGGGCCTGACGCTGGTGCCGAAGGAGCGGCGCAATCCCCGCGTGACGACGACTTACGGCACGGGGCAGCTGGTGAAGGCGGCCCTCGACCGCGGCATCCGCAAGCTGATCATCGGCATCGGCGGCAGCGCGACGAACGACGGGGGAACAGGTATGGCCCGCGCGCTGGGCGTGAGGTTCCTGGACGCCGAGGGCCGCGAGCTCGCCGAGGGCGGCGCGGCGCTGGCAAAGCTGGCGAGCATCGATATGGCGGGTCTTGACCCCCGCCTGGCGGATACGCAGATCATGGTGGCCTGCGATGTCGACAATCCGCTGTGCGGCCCGCGGGGCGCGACAGCGGTGTACGGCCCGCAGAAGGGGGCCACGCTGGATATGCTGGTGGAGCTGGATGAGGCGCTGGCGACTTACGCCGCGGTGGCGAAGGCGGCGACGGGCAAGGATGTGGCGACGGCGCCGGGCGCGGGCGCGGCCGGCGGCCTGGGGGCAGGCCTGATGTTTTTCACCGCGGCGGCGCTGAGGCCGGGGGTGGAGATCGTGCTGGAGGCGACGGGCTTCGCGGCGATTGTGAGAGAGGCCGCGCTGGTGATAACCGGCGAGGGGAATACCGATTTCCAGACCGCCCACGGCAAGGCGCCGGTGGGGGTGGCGAAGGTGGCCAAGCTGTTCGGCGTACCGGCGGTGTGCCTGTCAGGCGGCCTGGGCAAGGGCTGCGACGCGGTACTGGACCAGGGGATCGACGGGCTGATGAGCGTGGTGCCGCAGCCGATGACGCTGGAGGATTGCATGTGCTCGGCCGCGGAGCTTATCGAGGCGGCGACGGCCCGTCTGTGCCGCCTGCTGAAGGTGGGCGGCGCGATGGCGCGGCTGTAGGGATTTAGGCTTGATGCCACAAGCAAATGGAGGATGTGTTAATGGATTACGACCAAACGATGCTAAGTAAAGCCGGCAAGGTAAGCTACAACCTGCCGGTGCCCGTGCTGGTGGAGCGCGCCCTGCGCGCCGGCGAAGGC
>JALHDI010000191.1 GCA_022839045.1 Sporomusaceae bacterium | reverse complement strand
AACAGCAGCTCAGGCAGGCGGTACAGCTTACACATTGACAGTGGGCGATGTATCCAAGAATTTTGCAGGTATTGCAAAGGTTACCGGCGCTCCTGAAATCGATAAGGTTACATGCATAGACACAAATACAATTGAAGTTGTATTCAAGAAGGCAATGGACAGGGCATCTGTTGAAGATGTTGCCAACTATACATTGAATAACAACGCAACAGTAAAGGCTGCTGAGCTCTGGATAGATCAGGACGACAGCAGAAAGACAGTTAAGCTGACAACAGAAAACGTAGTTAACAATAAAGTTTACAAATTGAAGGTAGCTAACGTTAAGTCAGCTGACATGGTAGCAATAAAAACAGTTGAAAAGAGCTTTGCTGGAATTACTGACACAAAGGCTCCGACAATCGACGGCAATGTCAAGGTAAAGAATAACCAGAGACTCTGGGTATACTTTGATGACAAACATGGCGTTGACAAGGCAACTGCAGAAGATATTGCTAACTGGGATATTGAAGGGCTTACAATCACTAAGATCACTGCACTGGATGACGATAGTGATGATTATGGATACTATGAAGTAGTAGAAATAGATACAGAGCCTATGACACCAAGCAAGAAGTACACACTTACTATCAATAACCTTGCAGATGGTTCAGTATCAAAGAATGTAGTAGCTAAAGCTCTTACAAAGACCTTCTACGGAGTAGCAGTTGACAAAACAGCTCCTAAGGCTGGTACAATAACTGTTCTCGGTGACAACATGGTAGAAATTATATTCACAGATACAAACAGATTGGATGCTGCAACAGCAACTGATATCAACAACTACACATTTAACGAAGGCTTACAGGTCCTCAGCGCAAGCTTGGTAAGACCTGCAAAGCCGGATACACCTGAAGGAAAGATAGTTGTACTTACAACATCCACTATGGATACAGATACAACCTACAAGATCACTATAGAGAATGTTGCTGACGAATTCGGCAATGTTATGACAAAGGTAAGCAACAGGGCTCTCGCAAGATCAAAGGGCGCTGACATAAAGGCTCCGGCAGTTAAAAAGGTTGAGTGGGTTGACAAGAATACTATAAAAGTACACTTCGACGAAAGACTTGACGTTGATTCTGCTAATGATCCTGCTAACTACTCAATCAACAATGATATCGGAGTAGTAAAGAAAGCTGAAGTATCAGGTAAAGCAGGTTATATGAGAGTTGACCTTACAACACCTGACCTGACAAACAACAAGGCATACAAGCTCACAATAAACGGTGTTAAGGACAGACTTGGCAACGCAACATCCAGTTATGTTGTAAGCTTTACTTCCGGTATGACATCTGCTGATACAGATGCACCAGAAATCGAAAACATAATAGGCGTTAATGAAGATGAAGTAAGAGTCACATTCAATGAAGCTGTTGTTGCAACACCTAGTGGCGGCACAGATATGACAGTAACTTATGGAGGAAATACAAGAAACCTTGTGATAGTAGGACAGGGAGCACCAAAGCCACTGTATACTATTGATGACAACACAACTGTTGTATTCAAGGTATCTGGCGGACAGAAGATCACTACTAATGACGAGATCACCGTTACAGCATTAAATGGAATCAAAGACAAGCACAACAACACTTATAAAATTGATCCTGATGATCAGCCAACGTTCTATGGAAATACAGATACAAACGAAGCTCCGGAAGTAGTGGCTATCGATCAGGTTAGTGTTAAGAAGCTTCAGATTACTTTCTCAGAACCTATCTTAGTACCGGCAAGCATTGTTGCTGGCGGAATCACTTTCACAACTGAAGTGGATGAAGAAGAAGATGAAACTACAGATGCTTTATCGGTAGTGACACTTAATTCTCCAGTTGTTATAGCTTACGAGAAAGAATTCACATTCAACTTCAGTGTTGTAACTGACTACGTAGGTAAGCCAAGCACAGACACAGCATATAAATATACAGCATACCTTGATGATGATGATGATCCGGTAATAGACTATGTTGAAGCTGTTAATACCCAGAAGATACAGGTACACTTCAACGAATCCATTTCTGTTCCTGGAAGCTACATCGTTAAGGATTCAGATGGCAAGACAGTAACACTCCCAATGTCTGCAAATGTTGACGATGATGATGACACAATCGTTAACCTTACATTTACAAATGCTGCACCAAGCTGGAAGCTGAAACCCGGCGATGTCTATACATTGATTCCAAAGACAGCAGCAAGGGACATAAAAGGTAACTCACTTGCTGATATTAGCGATCTGGAATTCGACTTTGTAGCATCTGCAGTAGTGAATTATAACTACATCAAGGGTGTTCAGGTTGTTGATGCAGATACTGTAAAAGTACTGTTTACAACAGAAATGGATACAACACTTTTAGTTGATCCAGATACAGTAAGCGTAACAGAAAAAGGAAAAACAATTGAGTTAGTTGACACAATTTCAGGTGACGGAACAGATAAACTTACAATTAACCTGAAGTATGCTCTGCTTGATGGAGTAGACTATGTATTGACAACTACCGGTGCTGTAGACGACAGTTACACATTTGGCGGAATACTTGCTGATGGCGGTTTGGAATTAACTGCAGGTGTCGTAACATTCAGTGGCTACAATGCAACTGACTATGTAGTATGGATGGTATACGAAGGATTCTATGAAGTATTAAAACCAAGTGCAGCAGATGATGCTACACCATTTGAAATAGCTGCAGCTGATTATACAAACCTGGGTATCGGAGTAGGCGACGATTACACAATCGAAGTTTACAGGGTAGTCACTCCGGCAACAGCTTGGGGTGCAGGCTACAATGCAGTTAAGGATGACGCTGTACTCTACTCCAAGAAGTTTACAAGAGAGTAATAGTAATTTAAAGAAAGGCAACTTTATGGTTGCCTTTCTTTTTTTAGTATGACGGGCATGCCGTCAATCTGTGGTGAAAGTCCACAAGGGGCGTAGTTACCGACGAACCCCAAAGCGACTTGCAAGTTCCACATCGTG
>JALHDI010000190.1 GCA_022839045.1 Sporomusaceae bacterium | reverse complement strand
GATGACGACGACGTCGTCCGGCCGGGCGAGACTGAGGGCGCGGGCGATGGCCGTGCGGCGGTCGACAATGATTTCGTAGCCTTTGGCGGCGGTCTGTTTTTCTTTGAGGCCGACCTCGATTTCGGCGAGGATGGCGGCGGGGTCTTCGCTGCGGGGGTTGTCGGAGGTGGCGATGACGATGTCGCCGTAGTCCATGGCCAGCCGCCCCATGATGGGCCGCTTGGTGCGGTCGCGGTCGCCGCCGCAGCCGAAGACGACGATGATGCGGCGGGTGGCGAACTGGCGGGCGGTGCGGAGGATGTTTTCGAGGCCGTCGGGGGTGTGGGCGTAGTCGACGATGACGGTGTAGGGCTGGCCGGCGTCGACGAGTTCGAAGCGGCCGGGGACGCTGGTGAATTGTTCGAGGGCCCGCTTGACGACGGCCGGGCTGATCCCTTCGACGAGGGCGGCGCCGACGGCGGCGAGGACGTTGTAGACGTTGAAGACGCCGGTGATTTTGAGGTCGAGGGGCAGGTCGCCGAACGGTCCCTTGACGGTGAAGGAGGCGCCGCGGGCCCGGACGCTGATGGCGGCGGCGGTTAGGTCGGCGGGATTTTCGACGCCGTAGGTGAGCTGCCGGCAGCCGCAGGCAGCGAGCATGGCGGGGGCGGCCGGGTCGTCGGTGTTGACGACGGCGGCTTTATGGGGCTTGGTCGCGCCGGGGGCCGAGACGAGGCTGAAGAGCTCGGCTTTGGCGGCGATGTAGTTTTCGAAGGTGTGGTGGAAGTCGAGATGGTCGCGGGTGATGTTGGTGTAGACGCCGACGTCGAATTCGCTGCCGGCGATGCGGCCGAGGGCGATGGCGTGGGAGGAGACTTCCATGATGACGTGGCTGACGCCGGCGGCGACCATGTCGGCGAACAGCGACTGGAGGTCGATGACGTCGGGGGTGGTGTTTTTGACGGGGAGGGCTCGGTCGCCGATGATGGTGTGGATGGTGCCGATGAGGCCGACGCGGTGGCCGGCCGCCATCAGGACGGTGCGTATGAGGTGGGTGGTGGTGGTTTTGCCGTTGGTGCCGGTGACGCCGATGAGGCGCAGCTTGCGGCTGGGATAGTCGTAAAAGTACGGGGCGATGGCGAGCATGGCGGCGCGGCTGTCGGGGACCTTGAGGACGACGACGCCCGGATCGACGGGGACGTCTTTGTCGATGAGGACGGCGGCCGCGCCCTGGCGGCAGGCGGCGCCGACGAAGTCGTGGCCGTCGGCTTTGGAGCCGGCGAGGGCGACGAACAGTGCGCCGGGCTTTACGGCCCGCGAGTCGTAGGCGAGGGAGGTGATCTCCCGACCGGCGTCGCCGGTGATGTTTACGTCTTTCAGTTGTGCGGCGAGCTGCTGGATGGTTTTCATGATAGCCTCCTACGGTAACTATAGGTATCTTTCGCCGCAAGCGGTTCAGAGGTCCCAGATGCAAGGCGCACCGGAAGAGCGCGGTACCGTTTCCTCCGAGGCTAGTTAAGGGGGTGCTGTTTGCACAGGCACGGTTTAACAGCATCGTAAGCGTACTTGGTTGTGTACGCTAGCAAGCGCTCTGAGGAGCAACGCCGCAGATGGGGCCTATCAACCGCTTGCCCGGTTATGGGGCTTTTATATTAGTATTGCCAGTATTTCCAATATTAGCCGGCTGCTCCCCGAAATGCACCGTCACCTTGCTGCCGGCCGGCACTATGCCGCCGGGCGGCGGGTCCTGACGGTCGGCGGGACCGCCGCCGCCTTCCGGCCCGATGAGGAGGCCGAGTTCGGCGAGGAGGGCGGTGGCTTCGCGGGGGGTGAGGCCGGCGAGGTCGGGGATGGTGATTTCGCCGGCGGTGTAGCGGGGGGTTTGGGTATAGAGAAGGACGCTGGCGCCGGCGGGTACGCGGCTTGAGGGTTTGGGGACCTGATCGGCGACCCGTTCGCCTGTTTCCTCGACCCTGGCGGCGAGGCCGGCGGCCTTGAGTTCGCGGACGGCGTCGGCCACGGGGAGGTTGATGACGGCGGGCACGGTGAGGTGGGCAACCTTGTCGTCCTTGGCCGGACCGCCCTGGGGAGCGATCTGGAGGTACTGGAGGATGTCGCGCATGACGGCGCCAAATACGGGGGCGGCGATGAGGCCGCCGTAGTATGGGCCGACGGGTTCGTCGATGGTGACGAGGAGGGCGACGCGGGGGCTGTCGGCGGGGGCGAAGCCGACGAAGGAGGCGACGTAGCGCCCCTGGGCGTAGCCCCTCTCCCCCACTTTCTGGGCGGTGCCGGTTTTGCCGGCGATGCGGAAGCCTTCTATGTAAGCGTTTCTGCCTGTTCCTTCTTCAACAACTTTTTCCAAAATTCCTTTCACGGTCTGGGCGGTTTTGACTTCGAGCACCCTGGCGACCGGGTCGGGGGCGAAGGAACGGGTGGCGCGGCCGTCCTTGTCGCGCACTTCCCTGACGATCTGGGGCCTGAGGAGCTGGCCGTCGTTGGCGATGGCGGCGGCGGCGGTGATGAGCTGGATGGGGGTGACGGCGATGCTTTGGCCGATGGCCATGGTGGCGATGTTGATGGGCTTGACTTTGGCGTGGTCGACCATGAGGCCGCGGGCTTCGCCCGGGAGGTCGACGCCGGTGGGTTTGTTGAAGCCGAAGGCGGCGATGTGGCGGTAGAAGGCGTCGGCGCCGAGGCGCAGGCCGACGTTGACGAAGCCGACGTTGCAGGAGTTTTTGACGACCTCGACAAAGCTTTGGCTGCCGTGGCCGCCGTGGCGCCAGCAGTGGATGTGGCGTCCCTGGACTTCGACGGCGCCGGGGTCGAAGAAGCGGTCTTCGGGGTGGACGACGTTTTCGCCGAGGGCGGCGGCGGTGGTGATTATCTTGAAGGTGGAGCCGGGTTCGTAGGCGTTGGATACGATGTTGTTGCGCCACAGCTTGGGGCTGAAGGCGGCGAAGTCGTTGGGGTCGTAGTCGGGCTTGTTGGCGAGGGCGAGGATTTCACCGCTGGCGGGGGCGATGGCGATGATGCTGACCCGCT
>JALHDI010000189.1 GCA_022839045.1 Sporomusaceae bacterium | reverse complement strand
CGCCGCCGCCTTCGCCCTCGACGACGCCTTCGGCGTCCAGGTGCCGGCCAACGGCCGCATCATCAGGAACCTCATCCTGGGCGGCAACTTCCTCCAGTCGCACATAATCCACTTCTACAACTTGTCCCTGCCCGACTATGTCCAATTCCCGGCGATCGCCCCCTTCACCCACCACTACACCGGCGACTACCGCCTCAACAAGGAAACCAACGAACGGCTCGTCGGCAACTACTTCAAGGCCCTCGAGATCCGCCGCAAATGCCACGAGATGGTCGCCTTGTTCGGCGGCAAGATGCCCCACCAAGTCGCCATCATCGCCGGCGGCACCTCCATCACCGCCCAGAAGGAAAAAATCGACGCCTACCGCAAGCTGCTGGCCGAAATCGCCCAGTTCGTGGAGAAGGAATACGCCGAAGACACCCGTCTCCTGGCCAACGCCTACAGCGACTACTTCCAGGTCGGCAAAGGACCGGCCAACTTCCTCTCCTACGGCGTCTTCCCGCTTGACGACGCCGGCCGCGAGAAGCTCATCGGCGCGGGCGTTCATATCGACGGCAAGCCGGCCAGCGTCGACATCGGCAAGGTAACCGAAGACGCGGCCCACTCCTGGTACGACAAAGCCGCCGACGGATCGCCCGCCAAGACGGCCACCAACGCCCGATACGGCAAAGCCGGCGCGTACAGCTGGGTCAAAGCGCCGCGCTACGGCGGCGAAGTCTGCGAAGTCGGCCCGCTGGCCCGCATGTGGATATCCGGTCGCTACACCTCCGGCGTATCCACCATGGACCGCATCGTCGCCCGGACGCTCGAAGCCGCCCTCATCACCAAGGCGCTGGCCAAGTGGCTCGACGAACTCGAGCCCGGCGCCCCGTGCGAAGCGGCCGCCGAAATCCCCTACGCCGCGTCCGGCGTAGGCCTGGTGGAAGCCCCGCGGGGCGCCCTGGGCCACTGGGTCACGATCAGGAACCACCGCATCGAACGCTACCAGGCGGTGGTGCCCACCACCTGGAACGCTTCGCCCCGCGACGCCGGCGGCAAACCGGGCGCCCTCGAGCAGGCCCTCATCGGCCTGCCGGTGCCTGACGCCGACAACCCCCTGGCCGTCGTCCGCACCGTCCACTCCTTTGATCCCTGCCTGGCCTGCGCCGTCCACGTAATCACCCCCGGCAAGCCGGTCGACGAGTTCAAACTGTAAATCGCTATAACCGGCAATAGTGACCGTAGATAACCCCAGATTGCCGAGAAAGCTCTAGATGCAAGGCGCTTTGAGGAGCAACGACGCAGATGGGGCCTTATCGGCAATCTGACCGGCAGGAGCGCTCCTGCCGGTTTTCCTTCTAAAAGGCCGGCTTCGCGTAAAAAATATATGTAAACGAGCAGGATTTTCCCGGCCCGGGAAGTATAATTAATACTGCCATACTGCTACGGATAGGAAAGGGTGTACTATGGGAGAAAAATACCGGGTAGCCATTCATCACGACAACGACTGCGGTTACATCGAATACGACATCGAGACCAAGAAAGTCACGGTCGTTCTTGCCGATGCGGTCACCCGCAAAACGGTGGAAGCCTTCCTCCACAGCGAGCACCTGCTGCGGGAGGCGCAGCGCACCCTGCGCGACTTCCGGGAAAAAACCGCCATACCGACCGAAAGCCTGGCCGCCCTCAAGCTTTCGCTCACCAGCCTGTGGCAGCAGACCGGCGTCTTCGTCGACTGGAGCCGTCCTGTCCCGACTCCCTGATACTGAGCCGCGCTTTTAATCGCGGCCCGGAGTTATCAACAAAACTATCCACAAAACACCGACAATTGTGGATAAAAATGCACGCGTAATTGCCTTATCGTAAGATTATGTCGAGTAGATGCTGATTGCTGTTGATAACTTCGCATCCGCCTGCCGCCGACCGCTTGACCGCGGCTCGGCCGTATGCCATACTCGTATACGGACAAGACACGGGTTGCAAGGCCCGTGTTTTTTCTCCCGGCAGAATTTGCCACGCCGCCCGTTATTGACATCGCGGGGCCGGAGTGCTATAATTCTTCCGGTAGAGTAGTCGTCCCTGCGGGCGCTACTCTAAATAGTCTTAACGCAAAACTGTTGACGCGCCCGTAGCTCAGGGGATAGAGCAGCGGTTTCCTAAACCGCGAGTCGGACGTTCGATTCGTCTCGGGCGCACCAGGCTTTCAAAAAGCGTGGTGAACCGGATGCCGAACGATGATTGCTACATGGAACTGGCCCTGGCGGAAGCCCGCAAGGCATACGCCGCCGGCGAAGTGCCCATCGGGGCGGTTCTCGTTATCGACGGCGAGGTAATCGCCGCCGCCCACAACATGCGCGAAACGTGGCATGACGCCACCGCTCACGCCGAAATCATCGTTATCCGCGAAGCCTGCCGCAAACTCGGCCGCTGGCGGCTGACCGGCGCTACGCTTTATGTCACAATAGAACCGTGCCCCATGTGCGCCGGCGCGCTCGTCATGAGCCGGATCGACCGGCTGGTGTACGGCAGCGCCGACTACAAGGCGGGCGCTGTGGAGTCGATCTTCAACGTAGCCCAGAACGACGCCCTCAACCACAAGGCGGAAGTGCTCGCCGGCGTTAAGGGCGACGAATGCGCCGCGCTGATGAGAGACTTCTTCCGCGAAAGACGTGGCAAAGAGTAGGGAAAGGCGGCCTTTATCAGCCGCCGCAGCATACGGAGAGGTGTCCGAGTGGTCGATGGTGCTTGACTCGAAATCAAGTGTACCGGAAGGTACCGTGGGTTCGAATCCCACCCTCTCCGCCATATTGCCAGCCAAGTAAAATTCATATATAATAAAAAAAGTCACTTACGTCAACACGGAGAGATGTCCGAGTGGATGAAGGAGCACGACTGGAAATCGTGTGTACTGTGAAAGGTACCGAGGGTTCGAATCCCTCTCTCTCCGCCACATTTTTTAAGGTCGGCCCACGGTAGCCGTTGGGTCTTGCGCAATAGGAACTCATGAACCCCGCCAGGTCCGGAAGGAAGCAACGGTAAGTGACAATTCTTATGT
>JALHDI010000188.1 GCA_022839045.1 Sporomusaceae bacterium | reverse complement strand
CGCCGATGAAGTTGACGATCCACAGCATGATGCCGCCGATGATGGCGTTGTAGACGAGCTTGAGGATGAGCTTGATGGGCATGAGGAAAAGCCGCCCGACGAGGTAGAGCAGAAAGATCCCGAAGACGAAGGCGATGATGACGTTCCAGTCCCAGGCGAGTCCGGGGATGCTCGGCATACTCATTCTCCTTTCGGCAGATGCCTATTCCTATTGTAAACGAGATTTCCCGTCCTGTCATGCGCCGGGTTATCTTCCTTACAATATATCTACGGCACGTCCTAAGTATGCCAAAAAAACGAGGCTGTTTGCGCTTAAACAGCCTCGTCCCGGTCAGCAGTATTTTTCGTTGGTGACGCCTTCGCTGCGGGCCTTTTTCAACAGGTATACGTATTTTTTTTCGGCCGCCTGCATGAGGTAGACGGCGTGGTCGACAAGGTCGCTGTCGGATACGGAGTTGTAGTAGTTCTGGGCGGCCAGCCACTCGCGCCTGGCCTGCTCGACGACGTCGGTGAGGGCGGGCATTGGGGCGGCGGGGCATGGGTCGCTGTCGACCAGGTTGGCTAACAGCCGTTTCGACCAGGAGATTTTCATTTTCTTCCCCTCCCGGTATATTATTACCAGAAAGAGGGAGATTTATTCCTACTATTTGTCCCGGGCTTTATTCAGGCTACATCTCGCGGCGGTTTTCGAGCGCTTTGGAGAGCGTGACTTCGTCGGCGTATTCGAGGTCGCCGCCCACGGGCAGGCCGTGGCCGATACGGGTGACTTTGACGCCGAGGGGTTTGAGGAGCCGGGCGATGTACATGGCGGTGGCCTCGCCTTCGACGTCGGGGTTGGTGGCCATTATGACTTCCTGGGTTTCACCGTCTTTTATCCGGACGAGAAGTTCTTTGAGGCGCAGTTCATCGGGACCGACGCCGTCGAGGGGCGACAGCGAGCCGTGGAGAACGTGGTAGCGGCCGCGGTATTCCCGCGTCCTCTCCATGGCGGCGACGTCCGGGGGTTCTTCGACGACGCAGATGAGGCCGGTGTCGCGCGCGTCGCTCCGGCAGATCTGGCAGGGGTCGCAGTCGGTGAGGTTGAAGCATACCGAGCAGTAGCCGATTTTTTCTTTGGCTTCGATGATGGCCTCGGCGAGGTCGCGGCTCTGTTCCCGGTCCATGGCGAGGACGTGGTAGGCCAGCCGAGCGGCCGATTTGGGGCCGATGCCCGGCAGGCGGCGGAATTGTTCGACCAGCCTGGCGAGGGGGGCGATGTGCGGCATTTAAAACATCCCCGGGATTTTCATGCCGCCGGTGAGTTTGCCCATTTCCTGGGCCATCATGTCATCGACTTTTTTGAGCGCTTCGTTGACGGCGGCCATGATCATATCCTCAAGCATTTCGATGTCCTGCGGGTCGGCGGCGGCCGGGTCGATTTTGATGGACAGGATTTGTTTCTCGCCGTTGACGACGATTTTGATCGCGCCGCCGCCGGCGGTGGACTCGAGGGTCCGGGTTTTGAGCTCTTCCTGCAGTTTGGCCATGTCGGCCTGCAGTTTCTGTACTTTTTTCATCATGTTGGCCATGTTGCCCATATTGCCGAACATCGATCAGACCTCCTCGTTCTTTTCTTCTTTGATTATTTTGCCGCCGAAGATCGCCAGGGCCTGGCTGAGGGCCGGGTGTCCTTCGCCGGTGGCGGGGGCGGTGCCCACGGGGGCGGGCGCCGGGGCCGCGGCCGGCGGCGGGGCGGTGGCGGCCACACAACTCAGTTTCACCGGGTGGCCGGTGATCTGGGCCAGGCTTTTTTCGACGATGTGGCGGTAGTCGTCTTTGTCGCTGCGCTCTTTGGCGAACGAGGATGTGAATTGCACGGTCGCCTGGCTGTCGGTGAGGGAAACGAGTTCCCCCTGGGAGACGCAGGCGTGGACTGAGCGTTTGCCGCCGGCGACAAGTTCCTTCAGGACGGCGTCCCATACTTCCCGGGGACTAGCGCCCGCCGGCAGGGCGGAGGCGGCCGGCCTGGCTTCGGAGGCTGCCGGCTTCGTTTCCGGGGCAGCCGGCGGCGGAACGGGCGCAGCCGGCGGCGGGGCGGCCTGCACGGCCGCGGGACGCGGTTGCGGGGAAGGCGCCGGGGCCGGGCGGGCCGGCCTGGAGCCGCCGGCGAGGGCGGCTTCGAGGGCGGCGACCCGCTCGACGAGGGCGGCGAGGTCGTTTTCGCCGCCGCGGCGGCAGACGGCGAGCAGGGCTATTTCGGCGGTGATGCGCGGCTCGGCAGCCCATTTGGCTTCGTTGGCCGCGTTCTGGAGCAGCTGGATTAGCCGCACGAGTTCGTCGTGGCTGAAGCGGGCGCTCTGGGCGGCGAGGACGGTCTTGTCTTCGCCGTATGTGTCGAGGCCGGCGACTTCGGGAGCGGCTTTGTAGAGCATGAGGCTGCGCCCGTGCTGGGCGAGCTCGAGGAGCAGCTGGCGGATGTCTTTTCCCATGGAGATGAGTTCGTCGAGGGTGAGGAGCACGGCCGAGGCGTCGCGCGCGGCCATGGCCTCGGTCAGCCGCCACACCCATTCGTGGCCGACGAGGCCTAGGAGGCCGCGGACGGCGTCGGCGCCGACCGGTCCTTCGCCGAGGGCGGTGCACTGGTCGAGGATGCTGAGGGCGTCGCGCAGGCCGCCGTCGGCGTGGAGGGCGATGAGGCGCAGCGCTTCGGCGGTGATGTCGAGACCGCTGTCGGCGGCGACGACGGCGAGGCGCTTTTCGATATCGCCGACCGGGATGCGGCGGAAGTCGTACCGCTGGCAGCGGGAATGGATGGTGGCCGGTATTTTGTGCGGCTCGGTGGTGGCCAGCACGAACAGGACGTGGGCGGGCGGCTCCTCGAGGGTCTTGAGGAGGGCGTTGAAGGCTTCCGCCGTTAACATGTGTACTTCGTCAATTATGTATACTTTGTAGCGGCCTTCGACAGGCGCGAATTTGACGGCCTCGCGGAGGTCGCGGATTTCGTCGATGCCCCGGTTGGAGGCGGCGTCGATCTCGAAGACGTCCATCGAGGTGCCGGCGGTGATGCGCTCGCAGTTGGGGCATTTGTTGCATGGCGAGGGAGTGGGCCCG
>JALHDI010000187.1 GCA_022839045.1 Sporomusaceae bacterium | reverse complement strand
GTGATGAGGAGAGGCTGTTCCGCTGCGGCGGTTGGGGTTTCGGGCATGACGGCCGGCGTTCTTTCGGCGTCCATCAGCGTCCCTCCCCGGTGTCGAGCAGCACGCCCAGGGCGAGAGCGACGCGCCGGTCGAGAGCGCCGGCGGCGTCTTCGCTCAGGTCGAGGGTGTAGCGGTCGAAGATGGTCATTTTGCGGTTGAATTCGCCGAGGACGCGTTCGCGGTCGGCGGCGTAGATGACGAAGTTGGTGCGGAAGACGGCGAAGTCATAGATGAAGCCGGTGATGCGGCGGAGGAGGGAGAGGACGATGGAGTCCTCGTGGGCGACGGCAAGCAGGACGCCGTCGGGTCCGTAGACCCACCACCTTTTGCGGAGGAAGTCGGTGAAGCGGTTCTTTTTATAGACGGCGAGGACGTTGCCGGCAGGGTCGAGGAGGGTGAAGCGGGTGGCGGGGAACTGCACGACATAGTCCTGGGTGACGGTGAGGATGGCGGCGGTTTTGTTTTCGTCGGGGTAGAAGTAGATGTGGCGAAGCGGACCGACGAAATAGGCGGCGACGATGGCCAGCAGGAACCAGTTGAAGACCGGCAGGGCGACGGTCAGGACGACGCCCAATATCAGGAACATGACGACGAACACGATTCTCTCCCCCACCAGCGCGGGGCGCTCGACGTAGAGGAGCGGGTTGCCGTCCTCGTCGCGGACGTGGTATTTGGTATTGATGGCGAAGTGTTTCTCGCGCAGTTGGAAGAGGTCGCGGTCGAAGACGGCCGGGACCTGCCGCTCGGGAGCGCGGAAGACGCCGTGGCAGGCCGGGCATTCGAGAAGCCGGCCGGCGTACTGGCTTTTAAGGTTGTAGAAGGCGCCGCAGTCGGGGCAGGCGACAGGCAAGGCCATGATGGTGCTCCCTCTTCCGCGTTTTTCGGCGGAAACTTTTATTGCCGGACAATGGGACGGGGTGCTTTTTTTTGTGCTTCTATATGCCGCAGAACCGCAAAAGCTGCCGGCTCCGGTCCTCCGGCCATGCTGTTCCCCTAGAATTGGCAAGAGGCCGCTCAGAACCCTCCAGATACAAGACGCACCGGAAGAGCGCGCCGCCGAACCGGCTTGAATCGGCAAACGGCCGTTCAGAAGCCCCCAGATACAAGGCGCACCGGAAGAGCGCGCCGCGACGCGTACTTGGTTGCGTACGCTAGCAAGCGCTCTGAGGAGCAACGCCGTAGATGGGGGCTTATCAACGGCCGTCAAAGTTTACAGCTGACGAACCAGATTGCGGCCGGATTGTTTGGCTTGATAGAGCGCCTTATCCGCCATGGCCACCAACGCTTCGGGGGTGGTGAGCTCGTCGGGGACGAGGGTGGCGGTGCCGGCGCTGACGGTGAGGCAGCGGTGGATGGCGGAGGCTTTGTGCTCGATGCCGAGGGTGGCGACGGCGACGCGGATGGCTTCGGCGACGACGAGGGTGCCGAGGGCGTCGGTGTTGGGCAGGAGGACGGCGAATTCTTCGCCGCCGTAGCGGGCGGCGAGGTCGCCGGCGCGGGCGATGGTGGCGGACAGGGTGCGGGCGATTTTTTTGAGGCATTCGTCGCCGGCCTGGTGGCCGTAGGTTTCGTTGTAGGCTTTGAAGAAGTCGAGGTCGAGGAGGATGAGGGAGAGGGGCGTTTCTTCGCGCAGGGCGCGGCGCCATTCTTCGCCGAGGCGGGCGTCGAAGCGGGCGCGGTTGTCGATGCCGGTGAGGCCGTCGAGGGTGCCGAGGCGGCCGAGTTCCCGGTTTTTGGCCTGAAGCTCGCGGGTGAGGGTGTCGAGGGTGTGCTGGTATTCGAGGATGCGGCGGCCGACGGCGAGCCGGCTGCGCAGCTCTACGGGGCGGACGGGTTTGGCGATGTAGTCGTCGGCGCCGGCTTCGAAGCCGCGGGCCGCCTCTTCTTTGGCGCTTTCGGCCGTGAGCAGGATGAGGTAGACCTGGCTGAGGGGTTTTTCTTTTTTGAGCCGGGCGCAGAGGTCGAGGCCCCCTCGGCCGGGCATGACCGGGCCGAGGAGGACGAGCGTGGGGCGGGTTTCTGCGCGGAGCGCCCGCCAGGCTTCGTCGCCGCCGGGGGCGACGGCGACCTCGTAGCCCCATTCTTTTATCATCGGTTCGAGCGTTGCGCGGGTGGTGGCCTCGTCGTCGACGATCATCACTTTCATCCGTCATTCCGCCTTTGCGTAGATTTCCCGGTTTTGTTTCCAGTTTCTACAAAAGCGGCGATTTTCCTGCCTCTGCCGGCCGTTCAGCCGGCGAGAGCGGCGACGAAGTTGGCGAGCAGCCTGACGCCGTCGGGGGTGAGGACGGATTCGGGGTGGAACTGGATGCCTTCGACGGGGTAGCGGTTGTGCCTGACGCCCATGATGAGGCCGTCGTCGCTGGTAGCGGTGACGGTGAGGCAGTCGGGGAGGCCGGCGCGGTCGATGATGAGGGAGTGGTAGCGGCCGGCGGTGAAGGGCTGGGGGAGGCCGCAGTAGAGGCCTTCGCCGCTGTGGCTGACGGCCGAGGTTTTGCCGTGGACGGGCTGCGGGGCCCGCACGACCCGGCCGCCGAAGGCTTCGCCGATGACCTGGTGGCCGAGGCAGACGCCGAGGATGGGCAGCCGGCCGGCGAAGCGCGCGACGAGATCTTTGCTGATGCCGGCGTCGTCGGGGGTGCCGGGGCCGGGGGAGATGATGACGGCCTGGTAGCCGCCGGCGGCGATTTCGCCCAGGGTGATGCGGTCGTTGCGGGCGACGCGCACCTGCTGCCCAAGGTGGGTGACGTACTGGTAGATGTTGTAGGTGAAGGAGTCGTAGTTGTCGATGAGCAGGATCATGGCTGAGCGCCTCCCATTACCTGGAATAGGGCGCCGGCTTTGTGGAGTATTTCCTGGTATTCGACGGCGGGGACGGAGTCGGCGACGATGCCGGCGCCGGTCTGGATGACGACTTGGCCGCCGTCGATGATGAGGGTGCGGATGGTGATGCAGGTGTCGATGTTGCCGCGGAAGTCGAAGTAGCCGACGGCGCCGCCGTAGGGGCCGCGGGGGGTGTTTTCTAGGCCGGCGACGATTTCCATGGCGCGGATTTTGGGGGC
>JALHDI010000186.1 GCA_022839045.1 Sporomusaceae bacterium | reverse complement strand
GTCGAGGAGTTCCATGACGCGCAGGTTCATTTCGCCGCATTTGAGGACGAGGTCGATGTGGCGGGCGAGGTTGAAGTTGACGTTGGTGAGGGTGGAGAACAGGGCGTCGTGCATGAATTTGTCGACTTGCTCGTCGCGGGCGCCCAGTTCGCGGGCGTGGTGGGCGTAGGCGGCGATGCCTTTGAGGCCGAAGATGAGGGTATCCTGGAGGGCGGCGACGTCCTCGTTCTTGCCGCAGACACCGATCTTGGTGCAGCCGGTGCCGCCGGCGGTTTGCTCACATTGGTAGCAGAACATTCCCATTGATGCTTCCTCCCTTGTTTTGGTTTCTAATGCCATTATAGGAGGATGGAGAATTCGCTTCTGTGACGTACGTCACACTTCGGGAATTTTTTCGATAAAAAAAGCTGCCCGAGGCAGCTTCTAGTGATGGGCGCTTATGGGCGGCCGGAAAAGGCCGTTTAGAAGTGCCCAGATGCAAGGCGCACCGGAAGAGCGCGCCGCGCCGCGTACTCGGGACGTACGCAAGCAACCGCTCTGAGGAGCAACGCCGCAGATGGGCGCTTATGGGCGGCCGCCCAGGCGTTTGACGACGAGGGTTGCCAGCACGCCGCCCATCACGCCGGTGAATATCTGCGGCCAACTCATGGCGAACATGATGCCGGCGGCGAGCCTGGGGGGGACGTTGACGAAGGTGAGCAGCCAGGTGAAGGCGGCGAAGAGGACGGCTGTTTTCACGGCTGTCGCCGACAGGGTGGCCGCGAGGCGGCCGCGGGCAAGGAGGGTTTTGTAGATCAGGGCGTAGAGGAGGTGGGCGATGGCGACGGGCGGGATGAAGACGGGCAGGAAGAGGAGCCCCTGGAGGTAGGCGACGACCGGGGCGACGAGGGCGATGGCCGCGGCGGCGCCGAGGCTGGCGGTCTCGCAGGCGATGAGCAGGCAGGCGTTGACGAGGCTGCCGATGATGAAGGTGGTGAAGAAGGGCGGGACGGGGATGATGAGGCGCAGGGACTGGAAGACGACGGTGAGCGCCAGCAGGAGGGCGGCCCGCGCCAGCAGGTCCGGCCGGGATGGGGTCATGGTTGTTGCTCCCTTGTTGGTATTTAGGAAAGGTGAAACGTATCTCCGTTCCTTGAAATGCCGCGGCCGTTCAGAAGTGCCCAGATGCAAGGCGCACCGGATAAGCAGACACACAACGCTTTAGCGTTGATGTGATCGCTTATACCCGAAAGGGTGCGAGCGCGCGGCGACGCGTACTTGGTTGCGTACGCTAGCAAGCGCTCTGAGGAGCAACGCCGCAGATGGGTGCTTATGGGCGGCCGTTCAGTACCGAGAAAAAATTACTTGTGCCAGGGGTGGCGGGGTTTTTGTCTCCCCCCCTGCCCTCCCCCGCCCGGCCCGAACATCATCCAGCCGAGGAGGATGAGGAGGGCGATGTTGCCGATGAAGCCGGAGACGATGCCGAGGTCGACGAAGATGTTGACGATGGTGAGGCAGCCGAAGAAGGTGATGCTGCGTTTGAGGTTGATCCAGGGGTAGCGACGGAGGATGATGTAAACGGCGGCGAAGACGCCGATGTCGATGGCGACCCAGGCCCAGGGGTTCATGACGAGGTATTTGAGGATGCTGCCGACGATGATCGCGGCGAGTATGTACCACCAGACGGTGTTCATCGAATTCCCCTTCCGTATTTGTTTTCCTCTTTGATTATATACGATAAGCAGGGCAACGACCAGTTGGACTGCACCGTGAAAGAAAAAAGATAATCGTGCTATAAATGGAAAAAAGATGATTATAATTCGGGCAATTTGCACATACTTTTAGTAAGAATCTGCACAGGGAGTGAAAAAGGGTGGAGTTTTCGTTTACAATGTTCAAACCGCATCGAACCCGCGGCGGCAAGAAGGATGAGCCGCTGGTGGCCGTGAAACCGAACGGCCGCATCGTTTTCAACAAGAAAGCCGCGGAACTCTTGGGCAACCGCTATTTCTGCATGCTGGGCTACGACAGCGACAACCGGGCGCTGGGCATCATGCCGGTGGCGGAGCAGGAATCGAACGCTTTTCCGGTGAGATATGCGGCGAAGGGCGCTTATATCGGCGCGAAGCGGTTTTTCCGCCATTTCGGCATTTTGCCGGAGCAGGTGGTGGAAAGCGCGCCTTTCCAGCACGGCCAGTATATCGGGATGAAGTTCTAGGGGCCAAACGAAAAAGCTGCTGATTATTCAGCAGCTTTTTCGTTTTTATCGTCTTTCTTCGCCTTCCCTGGAATGCCGGGGCCGTTCAGAAGCCCCCAGATGCTAGGCGGCTCCGAGGACGCGAGCGAAGACAGTACACCGGACGTACGGCGAGCGAGCGCCCGCAGGAACAACAACGCAGATGGGGGCTTATCAACGGCCCTATTGTACTTCGACGCCAAGCCTGCGGGCCCAGGCGAAGATCTTGTCTTCCTGCCCCGGCGCCAGCCCCAGAGGCGCGGAGACGGTGGGATCGCAGATGCCGAGTTTGCTGAGGACGAGCTTGATGACGGCGGAGTTGGGACCGAAGCCGCCCATGAGGGGGATGAGGGAGGCGCGCTTCTGGAGGTCGAGGGCGGCGGAAAGGTCGCCGCGGCTGAAGGCGTTCCATACGTCGGCGCAGAGTTTGGGGACCATGCTGCAGCCGGCGTAGATGCCGCCTTTGGCGTCGTGGAGGTAGGCGGCGAGGCCAAGGGCCGGGTTGCCGGACATGACGGCGAAGGCGTGGCCGGCGGTGAGGTCGAGGTAGCGCTGCATGGCGACGAAGTCGCCGGCGCTGTCCTTGACGCCGATGATGTTGGGGTGGGCGGCGAGTTTCGCGAGGGTGTCGGGGGTGATGGCCGTTTTGGTCATCTGGGGGAAGTTGTAGACGACGACGGGCAGGGCCGAGGCTTCGGCGACCGCCTGGAAGTGGCGGGCGACGGCGGCCTGGTCGAGGGGGAAGTAGTAGGGTATGGCGACGAGGACGGCGTCGGCTTTGACGGCGGCGGCGGCCTTGATCTGGGCGAGGGTTTTTTGGGTGCTGGTGTCGCCGCAGCCGATGAGGACGGGTACGCTTCCTTTGACTTCGTCGAGGGCCGTTTCGATGGCGTCGTGGCGCATGGCGTCGGTCATGGCGGG
>JALHDI010000185.1 GCA_022839045.1 Sporomusaceae bacterium | reverse complement strand
CCGGGCAAGAAGGCCGGGGGCGCCCTGCGGGGCTTCGGGCAGAAGATAAAAGCGGCGGTCCGGTTGGACCGCCGCTTTGGCTTTGGACGAAACCAGGTTGCCGAGAAAGCTCCAGATGCAAGGCGCACCGGAGGATGACACCGGAAGCGTACACGAAACGTACGCTGAGGATGGCAGCCGAGGAGCAACGCCGCAGATGGGGCTTTATCGGCAACCTGGCGGCGGTCCGGGGGGGACCGCCGCTTTGGCGTGGGATACGCTTATCTTTTTTGGGCGCGGAGCTTGACGGCGAGGTTGACGACGGCCATGACGAGGAGGCTGGCGACGACGGGCCATACGAGCCGCGCGAGGTCGGCCTCGGGGCTGAAGCCGCCCACGGACGGCAGCAGGAGGACGATTTCGGCGTAGCGCAGTACGGCGGTGATGGCGATGGCGTAGACGTAGGCGAACGGGCTGTCGGGGCCGTTCATGCGCCGCGAGAGTTTGAAGCCGGCGAAGACACGCCCAGCCAGACGGAGAAGCCGGCGAGGCTGCCGAAGACGGCGCCGGCGGTTTCGGCGCCGGTGGCGGCGAGCAGGATGGCGACGGTTGCCAGGGCCATGAATTCCGTTACCAGTGTTTTTGCCCCCTTCCGGTGAGTCGTTGCGGTAGAATTCCACGCCCCCTTCCCTTCTCCCTGCCCGGGCCGAGTTTTTTCTTTGACAGCGGCGCGGCTGATGCGCTAAAATGGTAGGGCATTTTGAATTTTACGGGGAGTAAGGCGCAATGAGTGTTTTGACGGTGGAAAATGTATCGCACGGGTTCGGCGCCCGGCAGATTCTCGATAGCGCTTCGTTCCGCCTGCTGAAGGGCGAGCATGTCGGCCTGGTGGGGGCGAACGGCGAGGGCAAGACGACTTTTCTGGAGATTATCACCGGCCAGTTGCAGCCCGACGCCGGGAAGGTGGAGTGGTCGAACCGCGTGACGGTGGGCTATCTCGACCAGCAGGCGGCGCTGACGAGGGGGATGACGATCCGCGAGGCGCTGCGGGAGGCGTTCGCGGGGATGTTCAAGCTGGAGGCGGAGATGCTGGCCATCTACGATAAGATGGGCGAGGCGGCGGAGGACGAGCTGGCGGCGATGATGGAGGAGGTCGGCGATATCCAGGATATGCTGGAGCACGGCGGCTTTTACGTGATCGACGCGAAGATCGAGGAGGTGGCCAACGGGCTTGGCCTGGGGGAGATCGGCCTGGACCGCGATGTGGCCGATCTGAGCGGCGGGCAGCGGACGAAGGTGCTGCTGACGAAGCTGCTGCTGCAGAATCCGACGATTCTGATCCTCGACGAGCCGACGAATTATCTCGATGCCGAGCATATCGAGTGGCTGAAGCGGTATCTGACGAATTACGAGAACAGCTTCATTCTTGTGTCGCATGACGTGTCGTTCCTGAACGCGGTGGTGAACGTGATTTATCATGTGGAGAACGCGACGCTGACCCGTTATACCGGCAGCTACGACCAGTTCGTGCAGATGCACGCGCTGAGGAAGCAGCAGGAGGTGCGGGCGTACGAGCGCCAGCAGCAGGAGGTGGAGCGGCTGGAGGATTTCATCGCCCGCAACAAGGCGCGGGTGGCGACGCGGGGGATGGCGAACAGCCGCCAGAAGCGCCTGGATAAGCTGGAGCTCTTGGAGAAGCCGCGCGAGAGGCCGAAGCCGGTGTTCCAGTTCCGCGAGGCGCGGACGCCGGGACGGTTCGTGATCACGGCCCGCGGCCTGGTGCTGGGGTACGACGAGCCGCTGACGCGGCCGGTGGATATCGCGCTGGAGCGCGGCCAGAAGGTGGCGATCCGCGGCACGAACGGGCTGGGGAAGTCGACGCTGCTGAAGACGCTGCTGGGCATTATCCCGCCCTACGCGGGCAAGGTGGAGACGGGCGATTATGTCCAGCCGGGGTATTTCGAGCAGGAGTCGGGCCGCGATAACGGCAACACGGCGATCGAGGAAGTGTGGCAGGAGTACCCGGGGATGACGAACTACGAGGTGCGGGCGGCGTTGGCCCGCTGCGGGCTGACGAACGAGCACATCACCAGTCTGATGATGGTGCTGAGCGGCGGCGAGAACGCCAAGGTGCGGCTGTGCAAGCTGATGCTCAAGGAGGTCAACTGGCTGGTGCTCGACGAGCCGACAAACCACCTGGACGTGGACGCCAAGGCCGAGCTGAAGAAGGCGATCAGGGAGTTCAAGGGTACGGTGCTGCTGGTTTCGCACGAGCCGGAGTTTTACGAGGATCTGGTGACGGCGGTGTGGAACGTGGAGGACTGGACGACGAAGGTAGTATAAAGTATTATTTATGGCGATAACTTGACGTCGCTTTAGCCATGGGGTAAAATCATAATCAACGAGTATCGGATATCGGGCAAACCCGTCGAAAGGCGGGGGCGCAAAGCTATGGGTCTAACGTCGTAACGACCAAGATCGCCAGGCCGCCGTTTTAGCACGCTAAAATGCCTTAGGTCAGGGGTTTCCCTGGCTTTTCCTTTGGCGCGGGAGGCGCGGCCGAGAAAGTTTCTGAACGGGGGCTTCTCCTTATGGATGTACGCAGTATCGAACCTTTCCTGAGCGCGATGAACGCGGTGATGCCCGGGCTGGGCTTCAAGCAGGTCAAGCGCGGCCGGATCAGCGTCAGCGAAACGAATAAGGTCGCCAGCCTCGGCGTGATGGTGGTGATCGGCCTGACGCAGCAGATCAGGGGCAATATCGCTTATAATATGACGGAGGATTCGGCCAGAAGGATCGCCAGCACGATGATGATGGGGATGCCGGTGGAGGTTTTCGACGCGATGGCGGAGTCGGCGATCGCCGAGCTCGGCAATATGCTGGCGGCGAACGCGGCGATGATCCTCGAGCAGCAGGGAACGCGTCTCGATATTTCCCCGCCCACCGTCATCACCGGCCAGAGCTTCGCGAGCTCGGTGACCGACGCCAAGCGCCTCAATATCGAGATGTTCATCGACGAGATCCCGCTGGAAGTGAATGTTTCGTTCGTGACCTGATAGGATGGGAAAAGGCGGCAGCCAATAGGCTGCCGCCTTTTGTTTTTGGTGATGGAGGCGCGGGGCGGGCTTTTGCCCCGGCGGGAATGGTTTGTTGACTAAATTTCCATATTT
>JALHDI010000058.1 GCA_022839045.1 Sporomusaceae bacterium | reverse complement strand
AAGGTTCGGGCCCAGGACTACCTGCGGGCGGCGACGGAGACGCTGGTGTTCCGCAACCTGACGGCCGCCGACATCGAGGAATCGGTGGCCGCGCTGGTGCGCGAGATCGGCCACAGCCAGATTATCATGCTGCCGGGCGGCTTCAGCGCCGGCGACGAGCCGGACGGCTCGGCGAAGTTCATCGCCACCGTGTTCCGCAATCCGCGCGTCCGGGAGGCGACGACCGTCTTCCTCGAGCAGCGGGACGGGCTGATGCTGGGGGTGTGCAACGGCTTCCAGGCGCTGGTCAAGCTGGGGCTGCTGCCGTACGGCCGGATCGTCGACGAGCTGGGCGAGGCCGATCCCACTCTGACTTTCAACCGGATCGGCCGCCACGTGGCCTGCCTGGTGAGGACGCGGGTGGCGTCCGTCCTTTCGCCCTGGCTGGCGGATGCGGCGGTGGGCGACATCCATACGGTGGCCGTGTCCCACGGGGAAGGGCGGTTCGTCGCCCCGCCCGCGGCGGTGGAGCGGCTGATCGCCGGCGGCCAGATCGCCACCCAGTACGTCGATTTGGGCGGTAACCCGTCGAACGATATCCGTTTCAACCCGAACGGCTCGATCGCCGCGGTGGAGGGGATCACCAGCCCCGACGGCCGGGTCTTCGGCAAGATGGCCCATTCGGAGCGGATGGGGCCGTATGTGGCGGTGAATGTGCCGGGCGAGAAGGAGCAGGGGATATTTTTATCAGGTGTAAAATATTTTAGGTGACAGGGGAAGCGGTCTATAAAGTCCATCTGCGGCGTTGGCCTTGCGGGCGCTTGCTTGCGTACGTTCCGAGTACGCGGCGCGGCGCGTCCTCAGGCCGCCTTGCATCTGGAGCTTTCTAGACCGCTTCGTATAAGGGGGGGACGGGTATGGGCGAATTCTCGATAGAGACGGCGACGATCGGGTCGTATCACGCCGCGCTGCTGGCCGGGGAGATTACGGCCCGCGAGCTGGTGCAGGCGTACCTGGCGCGGATCGCGGCGTACGACAAGCGGGGGCCGGCGGTGAACGCGGTTATCGCCGTCAACCCGCGGGCGCCGGAGACCGCCGACGAGCTGGACGCCAGGCAGCGCCGGCGGGGCTTGACCGGCCCGCTTCACGGCGTGCCGGTGCTGCTCAAGGATAACATCAACACGTACGATATGCCGACGACGGCCGGCTCGCTCAGCCTGGAAGGCTACCGGCCGTGCAGCGACGCCTTCGTGGCCGCCCGGCTGCGGGCGGCGGGGGCGATCATCCTCGCCAAGGTGAATCTGCACGAGTTCGCGGTCTGGGGGGAGACGGTCAGTTCGCTCGGCGGGCAGACGCTCAACCCGTACGATTTGACCCGCACTCCCGGCGGCTCGAGCGGCGGCACGGGCGCCGGCCTGGCGGCCGCGTTCGGCCTCGTCGGCCTGGGGACGGATACCGTCAATTCGGTGCGCTCGCCGGCGTCGGCCAACGGGCTGGCCGGCATCAAGCCGACCCTCGGGCTGGTCAGCCGCAGCGGCATCGTGCCGTACGCCCTGACCCAGGATACCGCCGGGCCGCTGGCTTATACGGCGGCCGACGCGGCCAGGGTGCTGGGCGTCATCGCCGGCTACGACGAGACCGACCCCGTGACCGCGTGGAGCGTCGGCCAGGGAGCGGCCGATGGCCGGCGGCTCGACGAGGGCGGCCTGCGGGGGACGCGGCTGGGGGTGGTGGCGACGCTGTTCGGCGGCGACGTCGCCCACCGCGAGGTGAACGAGGTGATGGACGCCGCGCTCGCCCGGCTGCGGGAAGGCGGCGCGACGCTGGTGACGGTGAGCCACCCCGACCTCGACGCGGCGAAGCTGATCGCCGAGACGAGCGTCCATATCCACGAGTTCGCCCGCGACCTGAGCGCTTACCTGGCCGACCCGGCGGCGGCCCTGCCGGTGAAGTCGCTGGCCGAGGTGGCCGCCGGCGGCAAGTTCCACCCCGGCATCGCGGACAATATCAGGCAGGCGCTGGCCGTGGCCGGCGACGTTGACGAATACCGCCGGCGGCTGGCGGCGCGGGGCGCCCTGCGGCAGACGGTGATGGAGCTGTTCGCCCGCCATAGGCTGGACGCGCTGGTGTACCCGCACCAGAAACGCCTGGTGGTGCCGGTGGGCGAGGCGCAGGTGGACCGCAACGGCGTGGTGGGGGCGGTGACCGGCTTCCCGGCCGTGGTTGTGCCGGGCGGCTTCTCGCGGCCGACGGATACGGCGCCGCTCGGCGTGCCGGTGGGGGTGGAGCTGCTCGGCCGGCCGTGGAGCGAGCCGCTGCTGATTCGGCTGGCCCATGCATTTGAACAGCTGGAGGATGTGCGGCGTTTGCCGCTAAGCACGCCGCCGCTGTAACTACGACCGTCGATAAACCCCCATCTGCGTTGTTGCCCCTCCGGGCGCTTGCTTGCGTACGTTCCGAGTACGCGGCGCGTCCCGTCCTCGGGGCGCCTAGCATCTGGGGGTTTCTAGACGGTCTAAGACTTGAAGGTAAACCCCCTTGCCCCTTACGGGCGAGGGGGTTTTTGCGCGGCGGGAATAAAGCTGCCGGCGGGAAGGGATACTGGGAGGTGGGAGTACAATGAGGGAGGTTTTTATATGCAGGCGACGATGAACGAGGTGGACAGGCTGGTGGTCGAGGGGCTGGTGCCGTTTCGCAATAAGCTCACCGCCGTGTTCCGCGACAAGCATCCGTATCTTTTCGGCATGGCGTCCGCCGCGCTGACCGGCAAGGAGAGCAAATTCGGCGTCCAGGTGACCGAGGGCGGGCGGGTGGCCGGCGAGTATACCCTGCACGTGAGCGGGGTGGAGATCACCCGCGCCGAGCCGGGCAAGCTTGAATCAGGCGTTCAGCTGCCCTATGCGGGCACGATCAAGCCGTACATGGTCATCGAGCGGGCCGGCCTGGAGAGGATTCTCGGCGACGAAGATGCGATCATGGCCGACCCGTTCCCCGCGATGCTCAAACATCTGCCGGAGCTGACGGTGAAATTCCTGCGATGAAGCTGCTGCTCCACCCCCTGCCGGTGCGCGTCTTTCACTGGGTGATGTTCGCGGCGGTGATGGTGCTGCTGACGACCGGCCTGTACATCCACGCGCCGCCGGCGTGGCTGCTGCTGCCGATGAGCCTGATGCGCGAGCTCCACGGCGTGGCCGCGGCCCTTCTCGTCGTTAATCTGACGGTGCATATTTATTATTATGCCCGCACCGGCAAGCATACCGAGGTTCTGCTGCTGCCGGGCGACTGGGCCAATGTGCGCAGTTTCCTGCGCTATTACCTGTTCATCACCGCCCACCACCCCAACTTCGGCCGTTACAACCCCGGCCAGAAGGCGCTGTTCACCGCCTGGGGGCTGGTGGTGGTCGTGGCCGCGGTCACCGGCGCGGCGCTGGTGTTTCCGGACGACACCACCCGCCTGCAGCGCCTGCTGGGCGGCCTGAACGCCATCCGCAGCGTCCATTTTTTCGTCGCCGCCTTTTTCGCCGCTTCGATCCCGTTCCACCTTTATCTTGTTTTTACCGAGGAGCCAGCCAAGCTGCAGGCGATATTCACCGGTTATGTCCAGAAGGAGGCCAAGCCGCCGCCGCCCAAGTCGCCCTGACTATGCGGTGAGCTACGCCGGGCAGCCGGCGACTTCCGCGCCGGCGGGCGCGGGCGTCGTCCCGGCCAGCCGGCGGCGCAGCAGCCGGTAGCCGTCGTCCATGCCCTGGGCGCCGAGCAGGGCGACGAGGTCGCCGGGGCCGGCGGCGTCGGCGGCGGTTTCCATGGCCGCGGCCAGCGTTTCGCGGAACAGGTAATTTACTTTCGCTTTGTCGAGCGCCTCGCAGAAGGTGCTTTTTTCGTCGCCGGCGACGGCGTCGGCGGCGCCTACGCTGCCGGCGGCGGCGGTGACGATGAGGGTGAAGGGCGCCGCGTGCCACCAGCGGGCGAGCGCGGCGGCGCAGGCGGCGTTGATGGCCGGGCCGCGGCGGCCGCGGATGGCGAAGGCCACCACGAGGCGGCGGCGGCTGAAGGCGGTCAGGGTGCGGAAGACGGCGTCGATGCTGCCGGGGTTGAGGGCGGTGTCGTCGACGACGGTGAGGCCGGCGAGGCGCGAGACGGCGAAGCGGCGCGGGACGCCCCGGAAGGAGGCGAGCGCGGCGGCGGCCGTTTCGGGGGCCATGCCGCACAGGACGGCGGCGGTCGCCGCCAGCAGGGCGTTCTCGACGTTGTGGCGGCCGGGGAGCGGCAGGTCCACGGTCAGCCGGACGGGCGCCGGCGCGCAGCCGGGCAGCGGCCGGGCGAAGGCGAGGGCGAAGCGGCTGCCGCTGGTGGCGAGGTGCACGATGCGGGCGGTGACGTCGGCCGGCGCGTCCACGGCGCAGGCGACGACCGGGGCGGCGGCAGCCATGGCCCGGCAGAGGGGATCGGCGGCGTTGATGACGAGCGGGGCCGCCGGACCGAGGAGGCCGGGGAAGCCCTGTTTGGCGGCGCAGTAGGCGTCGAAGCCGCCGGGGAAGTCGAGGTGGTCGGGGCTGATGTTGGTGATTACCCCGCAGGCGAAGCTGACGTCGTCCACCCGCCCCTGGTCGATGCCCTGGGCGGAGACCTCCATGGCGGCGTGACTGACGCCGGCGTCGCGCATCGCCGCGAGGTAGGCCTGGAGGCTGGCGGCGTCGGGGGTGGTGAGGACGCTGGGATAGGAAACGTCGCCGACCTTCACGCAGACGGTGCCGAGGAGGCCGGCGCGCAGGCCCGCCTGGCGGAAGATGTGGTCGAGCATGAAGGTGACGGTGGTTTTGCCGTTGGTGCCGGTGACGCCGACGAGGGAGAGCGAGCGGGAGGGGTGGCGGTGGAAGCGGGCGGCGAGTTCGCCGAGGGCGCGGCGGGCGTCGGGCACGGCGACGACCGGCACGGCGAGGGCGGGCAGGCTGCCGGGGCGGTCGCTGACGACCGCGCTCGCTCCGCGGGCGGCGGCGTCTGCCGCGTATGTATTGCCGTCATGGCTGGCGCCGCGGACGGCGACGAAGATGAAGCCGGGCGAAATCTGGCGGGAGTCGCAGGATACGCCGGCGGCGCACGCGAGCAGGTTTTCGATGAGTTCCACGCTTTACCCTCCCCAGTGGTCGTAATCAGCGCTATATTTTATGGCGCTGGCCGGCCGTCGGTGAGTAAAAGCGTTTTTTCGGCAGGATACTAGCAGAAAGTATGCTTGCGGGAGGAGAGACGGTGAGGATTGCGCTGGCATTGGTGCTGATTGTCGGCGGTTTGGCGGCGGCCGCCTGCGGCCTGCAGCCGGCCCCGAAGCCAGAGCCCCGGGTGGCGGCGGCGGTGACGGTGGAGGGGGTGGCGCTGGGCGGCCTGACGCGGAGCGGGGCGACGTCGGCCTTGCAGGGGTTGGCGGCGGAGCGGTATGAGCCGCCGGTTGACGCCCGCTTCGCCGACGAGGACGGGGCGGTGGCGGCGGATAACGACGGCCGGATGCTGGACGTACCGGCGACGGTGGAGGCGGCGCTGGCCGCGCCCGCCGGCAGCGTGCTGACGGCCGCGTATCGCCCGCTGATGGCGGCGGTGACCGCCGCCGACCTCGCCGCCGCGCAGCCGGCCGGCTCGTATGCGACGACCATCCTCGACGCCAGCCCGGGGCGGATGGAGAACATCCG
Organism: Sporomusaceae bacterium; assembly: GCA_022839045.1. Next base: position 22,165 of record JALHDI010000058.1, on the reverse strand, counting down.
CCTGACCGCCGCGCTGATTAACAACGCGGCGGTCGCCCCGGGGGCGGAGTTTTCCTTCAACAGCCGCACCGGCGAGCCGACGCGCGAGCGGGGCTTCCGGCCGGCGACCGTGTTCGTCGCCGGCGGCCACGGGGAGGAGGTGGGGGGCGGGATGTGCCAGGTGTCGAGCACGCTGTACAACGCCGTGCTGGCGGCCGGGCTGGCGGTGACGGAGCGCCATCCCCACTCCCAGCCGGTGAGCTACGTGCCGCCGGGCCGGGACGCGACGACATACACCGACAAGGACCTGCGCTTCGTGAACACGACCCGCCGCACCCTGGTGCTGCGTTCGTTCGTGGCCGGGAGAAAATTGACGGTCGATATTTTCGCCCTCGCGGGCGGCGCATAGGAAGAGCGCCGCCCGCCCATACTATCAGCGAGGTGGGAGGATGCGTAAATTTTCGTATTTCAATATCGTCCTGGTCGCAGTCGTCGCCGTAGCATTAATCGCGGGAGCCTATACGCTCTTACGCCCTCCCGCCGCCAAGCAGCCGGGAGCGCCGGCTCCGGCCCCGCTCAACCCGGCGACCGAGCCTATCCCGGGGGTGCCGCAGTTCGACGCGGCCAAGTACAAGAACGAGCCGGTGATAACCGTCTGGCGGGCCGACCGCGGCAGCCGGGAAAGGATGCCCCTGGAGAAGTACCTCGAAGGGGTGCTCGCCCGGGAGATGGAACCCGATTGGCCGTCCGAGGCGCTCAAAGCCCAGGCGATCGTTTCCCGCACGCTGACGGTGCACGCCATCGAGGCCGGCACCATCCGGCAGTTGCACGACGCCGATGTGAGCACTTCCAAGGAGGAGCTGCAGGCGTACGCCCCCGAGAAGGTCAACGACCGGGTCCGCGAGGCGGTGCGCTCGACCCGCGGCCAGTTGCTGCTGTACGCCGGCAGCCTGGTGAACGCCATCTACAGCTCGAGCAACGGCCAGATAGCCGCCACCCGCGATGAAAGCTTCCCGAAGGAGATTCCCCATCCCACGCCTTATTTTCAGCCGGTGACCGACAACAGCTACAAGTACACGCCGCCCCATCTCCAGTACTGGACGGTGGTCATCCCCGGGCGGGCGGTGGCCGAGGCGGTGGGCTATAGCGGCAACCCCGGCGACATCAAAATCCTCGAGAAGGGGCCGTCCGGCCGTATCCTGTTTATCGGCGCGGGCGACAGGAAGGTTTACGGGGCGGAGTTCCGCAAGGCGGTGGGCTTCGACCGGCTGAAGTCGACGCTGGTGGACGAGATGAGCTATGACGGCAAAAGTTTCACCTTCAAGGGCCGCGGCTGGGGGAACGGAGTAGGCATGAGCCAGTGGGGCGCGTTCACGTACGCGATGGACGGCTGGAAGGCCGAGGATATCGTGCGGCATTATTACGTGGGCGCCGAGGTCAAGAAGATTTGGGAATAGAGGCGGAACTGTTTTCGCCCGGGTATCCGCCCTGGCGTTATCTTTGCCGCCGCCGGTCGAACATCTATCTGGAGAGCCTTTGCGAGGTGGTGACGGCCCGCCGGGGCGAGCTGGCGGATATCGCGGCGACTCCGTTCCGCAAGAGCATCGAGGCGGAGCGGGTGCTGCTGGCCGACATGGAGGTACTGGGTTTCTGGCATTCGGTGACCAACCGCAAATACCGGCCGCTGTTCCGGAAAGGGCTCAATTTCGAGGTGGATTTCTACCACCCCGATTTCCAGGTGGCGGTGGAGATTGAGAAGGGCGAGGTCAGCAATGTCTGGAAGAATATCTGCAAGTTCGCCGAGTCGCCGGTCATCCGCCACGGGGTGATTATGGTGCCGGTCATCCGCCAGGGGCAGACGACCAGCACGGAGTTTTACCAGAACACGCTCAAGCGGCTGGGGAGCCTGGAGAGTCTCTTCGCGTTCGTGGACAGTTTGCTGGTTATCGGGTATTGATGGAGTTGGGGCGGCAAGTTTGCGGCCCCGCGGGCATAGATTAATAGCGGAGAGGCCGGCGTCCGCCACAGCCTCCCCAAAACAGGCGCCGCCCCCGGGAAACCGGGGACGGCGCTACGGCTTTCACCGGGCGAGTCTTTTTTGTTGGCAAGCGCCGCCATTATGGGTTATAATATATGAATGTGGTTAGGAGAGAATATATGCGTAAGGTTGTCGTGACGGTCGTCGGCACCCAGACCGACGCGGGCGGCGAGGAGAGCCGCATCGAGTTCGTGACCGTCGGTTCGCGCCAGGACAGGGACGGCGTCAGTTATATCACGTACCGCGAAAGCGCGGTCACGGGCATGGAGGGCACGACGACGCTGCTCAAGCTGTACCCCGACCGGCTGACCGTCGTCCGCATGGGCGCGGTGGAGCTGAAGCAGGAGTTCGGCTGCGGCATCACGAGCCATAGCACGTACATAACCCCCTACGGCAGCCTGAAGATGGCGGTGTCGACCCGGCACTTCGCGACGGCGGCCGCCGGGGGGCAGGGACGCCGTGACGGCCGGCTACGACCTGGAGATCGACGGCCGCTGGCAGAGTTACAACACCTTATCGGTTGAGATTCGGGAGGAAGAATAGCATGAATGTGAAAGAGCTGCTCGCCACGGCTATCCACGAGGCGGCGGCCGGGCTGGAGGCCCTGGCGGGCGCCGAGCTGCCGGCGGTGATGCTCGAGGTGCCGCCGCAGAAGGAGTTCGGCGATTTCGCCACCAATATAGCCATGCAGCTTGCCCGTCCGGCCCGCCAGAATCCGCGGGCCCTGGCCGAGGCGATCGCCGGGCGGCTGAACGCGCGGGCCGCGCTGGACAAGCACGAGCCGGCGGCGCTCCCCTGGCTGCAGGAGGCCAAGGTGGCCGGCCCCGGGTTCATAAATTTTTATCTCAAGCCGGACTGGCTTTACGCCCTGCTGGCCGACATCGCGGCGGCGGGCGAGGACTGGGGCCGCTCGGACAGCGGCCGCGGCGAGAAGGTCCAGGTGGAGTTCGTGAGCGCCAACCCGACGGGGCCCCTGCATGTCGGCCACGGCCGGGGGGCGGCGGTGGGCAGCGCGCTCGCCAACCTGCTGCGGGCGGCCGGCTACGCCGTGTCGACCGAGTTTTACATCAACGACGCGGGCAATCAGATCGATTGCCTGGCGGCGTCGGTGGACGCCCGCTACCGCGAGCTGCTGGGCCAGCAGGTGGAGTTTCCGGAGGACGGCTACCGCGGCCGCGATATCGTCGATACCGCCCGGCGGATCGCCGACCAGGCCGGGGCGCGCTACCTGCTGATGGACCCCGCCGAACGGCTGGCGGTGTTCAAGGAGTTGGCCCGCGAGGAGAAGCTGGCGCTGCTGCGCGAGGACCTGGAGGCGTTCGGCGTGACTTTCGACGTCTGGTTCAGCGAGCGGACGCTGCACGCGGCCGGGGCGATCGACGACACCTGCCGCCAGCTTAAAGAGAGCGGCCATATGTACGAGCGGGACGGGGCGCTGTGGCTGAAGTCGACCGCTTACGGCGACGACAAGGACCGGGTGGTCATCCGCGACAACGGCGTGCCGACCTATCTGGCCGCCGATATCGCTTACCACCGCGACAAGTTCGCGCGCGGCTTCGACCGGGTGATCAATATCTGGGGCGCCGACCACCACGGCTACATCTGCCGGGTCAAGGCGGCGGTGGCGGCGCTGGGGTACGACCCGGACCGCCTCGAGGTGCTCATCCTCCAGATGGTCAATCTCTACCAGCACGGCGAGCTTGTCAAGATGTCGAAGCGGACCGGCCAGGGAGTCACTTTGTCCGAGCTTATCGAGGAGGTCGGCCGCGACGCCGCCCGCTTCTTCTTCATCAGGTCGGCCGCGACGCCGCCCGCTTCTTCTTCATCATGCGCTCGACCGACAGCCAGCTCGATTTCGATCTCGACCTGGCGAAGTCGCGCACCAACGAGAACCCCGTTTTTTACATTCAGTACGCCCACGCCCGCATCGCGAGCATTTTCCGCCAGGCCGAGGAGGCGGGGCTGACCGTGCCCGCGCCCGGCGAAGCGCCGCTCGCGGCGCTGACGGAAGAGGCGGAGGCCGACCTGATAAAGAAGCTGGGCGAGTACCCCGACGAGGTGGCCGCCGCGGCCCGCGAGCGGGCCCCGCACCATATCGCCCGTTACGCCCACGAGGTCGCCGCCCTGTTCCATTCTTTCTATAACCAGTGCCGCGTGATCGGCGCCCCGCCCGACGCCCAGGCCGCCCGCCTGACGCTGGCGGCGGCGGTGCGGGACACGCTCCGGTCGGCGCTCGCCATCCTCGGCGTCGCCGCTCCAGACAAAATGTGACAGAAATGACGCGACTTCCGCCCCGTCTTGGCCGACGAAGGCGGAAGCTTGTGCGAAAAAGCGAATAAATTTGCTGAATTTGTCAATCTTTTTTGCGGGCGAGCGCCGCAAGCCCAGACGGAACAAGGCTTTGCCGTCCATCGGCAAAAGGAGGATTTTATCCCCTCGCGGTGAATATTACCATGTAATTTTTGAACGACGCAGCGGAGGGGGCCGAATTCATGGGCGAAATGGTGAAACAGTTGTCAGACGTTGATGCCGCTTATCAGGTTTTGGCAGAAAAAGGCTCGCCGATGTATTTCCGCGACCTTATCGGCAAGGTTCTCGAAGGCAAGGGACGACCCGTCGCTTCGGTTGCGCACGCCATGGCGGAGGTACATACCCAGATCAATATGGATAGCCGCTTCATCCACGTGGGCAAGGGGACGTGGGGGCTGGCCGAGTGGCTGCCCCAGCGCGGCGGCCGGGCCGTGGAGGAGACGGCGGCCACTGTCTCGCCTGACGCCAACCTGCGCCGGGAAAAGCTGCTGGCGGAGATTCAGCAGGACTACCCCGCCGCCGGCCTGGACGCGGAGGAAGGCGAGTAGCAGCGTATACGATTACGGCCATGCTTGGGATAATACAGCGTGAGGCCGTTTGTAGGAGGATAATCTATGGCTAAGTTCATTTTCGTCACCGGGGGGGTCGTTTCATCGCTCGGGAAGGGCATCACGGCAGCGTCGCTGGGGCGCCTTCTCAAGAGCCGCGGCTTTAAGGTAACCATCCAGAAATTTGATCCCTACATCAATGTCGACCCCGGCACCATGAGCCCCTATCAGCATGGCGAGGTTTTCGTGACCGAGGACGGCGGCGAGACCGACCTCGACCTCGGCCACTACGAGCGGTTTATCGATATCAATCTTACCAAGAGTTCCAACGTGACCACCGGCAAGATCTACTGGTCGGTCATCACCAAGGAGCGCAAGGGCGATTATCTGGGCAGCACCGTCCAGGTCATCCCCCATATCACGAACGAGATCAAGGAGCGCCTGTACCGGATCGCCAAGGAGGACAACGCCGATATCGTGATCGCCGAGATCGGCGGCACGGTGGGCGATATCGAGAGCCTGCCCTTCCTGGAGGCCATCCGCCAGGTGCGTAAGGAAGTGGGCCGCGATGACGTGGCGTATATCCACGTTACGCTGGTGCCATATATAGCGGCGGCCGGCGAGCTGAAGACCAAGCCGACCCAGCACAGCGTGAAGGAACTGAGGAGCATCGGCATCCATCCCGATGTGATCGTCTGCCGGACGGAGCACGAGATTTCGAGCGATATGCGCGAGAAGCTGGCGCTGTTCTGCGATATCGACCTGAACGCGGTGATCCAGAACAAGAATGTTTCTTCGATTTACCAGGTGCCACTGATGCTCGAGGAGGAGGGCCTGGACAAGATCGTTCTCGAGAAGCTGGGCCTGAAGAACGGCCGGCCGGATATGAGCGAGTGGAAGGCGATGGTGGGGAGGATCCTCGCCCCGACGAGCAGCGTGTGCATCGCGATCGTCGGCAAGTACGTCGCCTTGCAGGATGCTTATATGAGCGTGTCCGAGGCGCTGCGCCACGGCGGCATCGCCAACGATACCGCCATCAATATCAAGTGGGTCAACGCCGAGGAGATCGAGCCGACCAAGGTCGACCTGGACGCCGTCTTCGCCGGCGTGGACGGCATTCTCGTGCCGGGCGGCTTCGGCGACCGCGGCATCGAGGGCAAGATCAAGGCGATCCGCTACGCCCGCGAGAACAAGATCCCCTTCCTCGGGCTGTGCCTGGGCATGCAGTGCGCGGTGATCGAGTTCGCCCGCAACGTATGCCATTTGAAGGGAGCCAACAGCACCGAGTTCAATCCCGAGACGCTTTATCCGGTCATCGATCTGATGCCCGACCAGGTGGCCGTGGAGGAGAAGGGCGGCACGATGCGACTGGGCGTTTACCCCTGCAAGGTGACCGAGGGGACGTATACGTTCGCCGCTTATCGGGACGAGCTTATCTACGAGCGCCATCGCCACCGCTTCGAGTTCAACAACGCCTACCGCCAGCAGTTCACCGCGGCGGGGATGGTGATCGCCGGCATGCTGCCGAGCGGCCGGCTGGTGGAGATCGTCGAGCTTGCCGACCACCCCTGGTTCGTGGGCACGCAGTTCCATCCCGAGTTCAGGTCCCGCCCGACGCGGCCCCACCCGCTGTTCCGCGATTTCGTGAGGGCGACGCTGGCGAAGCGGACGGGGACTTACTAACGCCATACATGACCGGCCCGGCCGGGGCATATACTGTTATCATCAAAACTGTTGGGTTTGCTCAACAGTTTCTTTTTCTAAGGGAATTTGTCTAGCGAAAGGTAGTGGATGCCCGTGTTCAAACGGTCTGTGGTGCTTTTAATCGCCGGGGTCGTGGCGGTTTCGCTGGTGGCGGCCGCTTTCCTGGTGCCGGGGCTGAAAGCCCGGCGCGCGGACGGCGAGAAGAGCAAGGTGGCGATCATTTACGTGGACGGGGTGATCGTGGGCGGCCGCGGCCAGGCGGGTCTGCTGGGCGAGACGGGCGGCACGGACGCGATCATCAAGCAGCTCCATCAGGCGCGCGACGACGCGGCGGTGAAGGCGGTGGTGCTGCGGATCAACAGCCCCGGCGGCAGCGCGCCCGCTTCCCAGGAGGTGGGGACGGAGATCAAGAAGCTCCGCGCGACCGGCAAGCCGGTGGTGGCGTCGATGGGCGACGTGGCCGCGTCGGGGGGCTACTGGCTGGCGGCGGTGACCGACCGCATTTACGCCAATCCGGCGACGCTGACCGGCAGCATCGGCGTGTATATCCCCTACGCGAACTGGCAGGAGTTGTACAAGAAGATCGGTATCCAGTCGGAGAAGATCAAGAGCGGCCCGCATAAGGATATCCTTTCCCCCGACCGGCCGATGACGGCCGAGGAGCGGGCCATCATCCAGGTGATGGTGGATGATCTGTACGGGCAGTTCGTGGCCGTGGTGGCCGAGGGGCGGAAGATGGACCCGGCCCGGGTGCGGCAACTGGCCGACGGGCGGATTTATACGGGCAGCCAGGCGAAGGAGCTCGGCCTGGTGGATGAGCTGGGGACGATGTACGACGCGATCGATGGGGCGGCGGCGATGGCCGGAATCAAGGGCAAGCCGGTGCTGAAAGAGTACGGCAAGGTCAGCCCGTGGTCGCTGCTGTTCGGCTCCCATGACGAGCTGAGCCTGGAGCGGCTGTTTTTCCGCCAGATCAGGCAGGATGCGCCGCTGACCGCGCCGCTGGCGATTCCGGAAAAGTGGTAGGTGAGGGGAATGGGACCGTTTCTCGAGCTGCTCTATGACGTTATTTTCAGCCCGGCCGCGGCGATGCGGCAGATCGCGGCCCGGCGGCCGGTGGGGCAGGCGGTGGCCGCTTTCCTGCTGAGTATAATCATTCCGGCGGGAGCGATTTATTTCGTGCTGCAGGCTACGGCGGCGGGGAAGTTCGCCGGCGCGTTTTTCGCGGCGGCTGTCTGTGTGCGGCTGCTGATGTGGTTCGTGGGTTCGGCCGTGTTGCAGCTGGTCGCCGAGCTTTTCGGCGGCCAGGGGAGCGCTGTCGGCCTGTTCGCGGCGATCGGCTTCGCGCACTTGCCGTTCATTTTCGCGGTACCGCTGGCGGTGGCCGGGCTGTTGCTGCCGGAAGGGGCGGCGGCGTTGCTGTTCGCCGTCGGGGTGCTGGCGCTGGTGTTCTGGGTGTTGGCGCTGACGGCGGTCGCCATCCGGGACGTCCACGGCCTGAGCACCGCCAAGGCGGTGCTGGTGCTGCTGACGCCGCTGTTGGCGGTGCTGGCGGCGCTCGTCGCGGCGGCGGTGTTTGCCGGCGCGGCTTTGTGGCCGCTGCTGGGGTGACGGTTATGGGCAGATGGTTTTGTCTGGCGGCGGTGGCCGCGCTGCTGCTGACCGGCTGCGCTCCGGACAGGCAGGGGCCGTCGGCCGGCCTGACGCCGCAGCCGCCGGCGGCGCTGGCGGCCTGGGTGGTGCCGGGCAATCTGGTCCAGAAGGGCGCCGGCAATAGCTGCCGGGTGGTGAAGGGGGCCTTTTTGTCCGCCGAGGCGGCGCTGGAGCTGGCGGCCGGCGGGCAGGGCGAGCTGGAGTATTTCCGCGAGGCGCCGGCCGGCGAGCTTGCCGGTCGGGGCCGCGTGCAGTTTTTGTCGACGCAGGGGACGGGCAGGATCAAGCTGACCGCCCTGGACGAGGGCGGCCGGCCGCTGGGAGCGGTGGGCTGGGTGTATACCGGCCCGCTGCCGGCGGGCGACGCGACGACCAAGTGGCTGGACGGCCGCTATACCGCCAATTATGTCGGCGACTGGCTGGCTTTCGACCACGATGTGGCGGCGCTGTTCGCCGCCCACCGGCCGGAGGCGGCGCGGGCGGCGAAATACCGCCTGAGCGTGGTGGTGGGCCAGGGCCAGCATGCGCTGGTAACGGCGCTGGGGCTGGAGAGCGTGCCCGCCCGGGCGGTGCGTGTTACGCCGGCCGCGGCGACTCTGTCCGCCGCTGTCGGACAGGCGGTGACGGTGGCCGCCGATGTGGAGAATATTTCTTCCCGGCCGCTCGCCGACGTGGCGGTGGCGCTGGTCGAGCCGTTCGGCTTCGGCCTGGCGGCGGCGGGGGACAGGCAGCAGGTCGTCGCCAGCCTGGCGCCGGGCGAGAAACGGCGCCTGACCTGGGAGGTGAGGGCCCGGCGCTCCGACGAGGTCAATCTGGGCCGGCCGTGGCCGGTGGCTTTCACGGTGAACGGGGCGGCGGTGCCCGCAAGGACGCTGGTGACGGTGGCCGATCCGCGGCCGGGCAAGGTTTTCTATGTGATGACCGAGGACCTGGAGGCGATCGACAGCGCCGGGTACGCGGCGGCGTGGGGCAACGCCGACGGCTGGCTGCAGCCGCAGGAGCTGACGGTGCAGATGGTGGCCAAGGCGGAGAAGATCAACGCGATCGCCGAGAGGTATGGCGCGCGCTGGACCCATTATATCGCCTGGCCGCTGGTGAGCGCCGCCGAGTGGGCGGCCGGCCAGTCGGCGACGGGCGAGTGGCAGCGGGCGGCGGCGGCGATCGCGCAGTCGGTGCGGAGCCAGTCGGCCCGCGGCCACGAGTACGGCATTCATCTGCATTCCGATTACGATCCCTTCCTGCCGGGGAACGTGCTGTCGTATAACCCGGCGGTGGACGGGCTGTGGGCCAACCACCTGCGCCACGGCTGGGCCCATTCGCTGGGCAGCGAGGGCAGCTACCGCGACCGCACAAGCCGGACGGGCTTCCTGTACGTTTACCAGCGCCAACTGGACGAGCTGGCGGCCGCTTCGCCCCACGGCCAGCTGATAACCGCCCGGGTCGGGTCGTTCGATTTCGGCAGCGGCGAGGCGAACGAGGCGATGAGCACGCGGGTGTACCGCCGGATCGGCCTGCTGGCGGGAAGCGACGCGGACGGCAACCGCGGCGGCGTGACGGCCGGCGACTGGAGCCAGGCGATCTATCTGGCGAAGCCGGACGATATCAATGCCCGGGCGACCGAGCTGAAGGCTACCGGGCTGGTCGAGTTCCGGCCGACGCCGCGGGAGTTCATCCAGTACGACAGCCAGAGCGCGGCGGCGATGAACGCCAAGGTCGACGAGGGGATGGCGGCTTATACCGCGGGCGGCAAGGTCCGCCCCGGGGTGCACGCGATCGTCGGCTTTACGCATGTGATGTTTATCATGGGCGAGGGCGGCTGGCAGAGCACGGAGGGAGGGCAGTTCGCCGCCCTCGACGGGCACCTCGCTTATCTGAAGGAGCGCTACGCCGACAAGGGGCTGCTGTCGTTCGCGACCGCCGGCGAGTTGGTGAGGGCTTATCTCGATTATTACGCGCCGGCACCGGTGGTGCTTTACGGGCCGCGCAGCAAGACGGGCTGGGGCAGGAGCGAGTACCCGCTGGTGGTGCTGGGGCGGGATATCCCGATCGACGCCGCCCACTCCCACACGGTGCGGGTCAAGTATCCGCTGTACCTGCGCGAGTCGGCCGTGCGGATCAGTGTGCTGAAGAACGGCCAGCCGGTGTTCACGACCTGGGGGCTGCCGACGCCGGAGAACGACATCGTTTTTACCGTCGACGACAGGAACGCCCAATATTCCCTGGAGATTTATCACAACGAAATCGCCGGCAGGCTGCTTTCGATCTGGCGTCTAGCCAGGACGAAGCTGCTGCGCGGCTGACGAGTTGCAAAAAAAATTTCGAAAACGGTGAATTTTTCCAATTTCTAGGAGGAGAATTGTCGGCCGATGGGGAATAGGGAAGGTACTACTCAGTCGGCGGGAGGTTACTCTTATGGCGACAAAACGACCCGTGGTGCTTGTTATCGATGATCAGCCCGGTATCCGGCGGCTGCTGATGGAGGTGCTGCAGGAGGAGGGTTATGCCGTGCTTGAGGCGTCCAACGGTTACGACGGGCTGCAGAAGGCCCGCGACAGCCGGCCGGCGCTGATTCTCATGGATATGAAGATGCCCGGCATGGACGGCATCGAGACGCTGCGCGAGCTCAGGCGCCTCGGCATCGGCGAGCGGGTTATCATGATGACCGCTTACGGCGAACTGGATCTCGTCACCGAGGCCAAAGAGATCGGCGCGGCCGATTATATCACCAAACCGTTCGATATCCTGGCGCTGTGCGAGATGATCAACAGGAACCTGGCTGTCGATCTGGCGCCGGGTCAGATGGCTATCAGCTAGAGCATTGTGATGGGCGCGCGGCCGTTTCTCCAGGCCGCGTTCCGGCGCGGAATCCGGGGTTTGCAAGGGCCCCGGGTTTTGTTTGGCGAGGATGGTCCCCGCAGGAGCGTTTCGGCGACGGCCATTTCTCCGCCGGCGGCAGGATATTTTTCCTCACCGGCGAAGTACCTAGAGGGGGAAGGGGGATCAATATGCTCATCAACACAGTTTCCACGCTGGCGCTGTATTGTTCGCGCTGCGGCAAGATCGAGATGCATGACTTATCCCGCTTTACTTTGAAGAGCTCGGTGGGGCGTGAACTCACGTGCGGTTGCGGCCAGCGGCTGGCGACCGTGTCGGGGGTGGGTCACGACCAGTACCTTCTCGATATACCGTGCGTCGTTTGCGAGACGAGCCACATCGTGTGCGTGGATGTGAAGGATTTCTGGCAGGGCCGGGTCAACAAGATTTATTGCGCGGCCGCCAACCTCGAGCTCGGTTTCAGCGGCGGGCGACGGGCCATCGAGCAGGCCATCGCCGCCCAGCAGCAGGAGTTCGACAGCATGGTCCGCGATATGACGAGCGAGGAGTATGTCGATAATCCGCAGGTGATGTTCGAGGTGCTGAACAAGGTCCACGATATCGCCGAGCGCGGCGGGGTCTTCTGCCGGTGCGGCGGCAGCATCATCGAGGCCGACGTTCAGCCCGACGCCATCGAGTTGGTATGCGCCCATTGCAACGGGCGACGGGTCATCGCCGCGAAGACGGAGGAGGACGTTCTGGCGGTGCAGGATATCGTCGCCATCGAGATCGGCCCCGGACGCCGCTCCCATCGCCGCTAACGGACCGGGAGGAGCCGTGCGATGAAGTTTTTTATCGACAGCGCCAATCTGGCGGAGATAGCCGCAGCCGCGGAGCTGGGCGTGATCGGCGGGGTTACGACCAATCCGTCGCTGATTGCCAAGGAGAAACAGGATATCAAGAAGGTTATCGGCGAGATCGCCGCGATCGTACCCGGGCCGGTGAGCGCGGAGGTCGTGAGCACGACGGCCGCGGAGATGGTGCCGGAGGCGCGGGAGCTGGCTGAGATCGCCGCCAACGTGGTCATCAAGGTGCCGCTGAACGCCGAGGGGCTGAAGACGGTGCGGGCGCTGGCCGCCGAGGGGATCAGGACGAATGTTACGCTGATCTTTTCCGCCAACCAGGCGCTGTTCGCCGCCCGGGCCGGGGCGTCGTTCGTGAGCCCTTTCGTGGGGCGTCTCGACGATATCGGCCACGACGGGATTGGGCTGGTGAAGGAGATCGCCGATATCTACGCCATCCACGGCATCGAGACGGAGATCATCGCCGCGAGCATCCGCCATCCGCTGCATGTCACCCAGGCCGCGCGGGCGGGAGCTCATATCGCGACCGTGCCTTACAAGGTGCTGACGGCGTCGTTGGCCCATCCGCTGACGGACGCGGGGATAAGGCGGTTCCTGGAGGACTGGGAGAAGGCGAACCGCTGAAGCTGAATATGATTGACTGGCTGCCGGCACGGAATGCCCGGCGGCTTTTTTGTTGCGTGGGAAGGCAGACGGGGCTTTTCCCACGCCTCCGGGCGCGGATAGCGCAACTAAGGCTCGGGCCGAATCGCCCGAGCCAAGTTTCGCTTATCAACGGCCGTTACTTTCCAGGGGAGGAAACGGGAACCATAACATGCATAAAAAAGCAACCTCGCGCTTATGATAGTAAGGGTAGTCCATATACGAGGTGATGTGGATGCAGATTTTTATGGCGTTTGTGCTGGCGGCGGCGGTGCTGTTTTTCGGCCAGCTGGCGGTGCCGGCGGGCAAGACCGCCGAGCCGCCGCGCGAGGCTGCGGCCGCGCCAGTTCCTGTGCCGGTTCCTGTGTCGGCTGCCGCCGCGGCTGCGCCGGCTCCGGCCGCCAAGCCGGCGGTGAGGGTGCACACGGTGACGGCCGGGGAGAGCCTGAGCGGCATCGCCGCCCGGTACGCCATCGATGTCGATACTTTGCTGGGCGCCAATCCGGACGCGGAGGAGCTCATCCATCCGGGGGACGAGCTTGTCGTGTTGCCGCAGAAGGGAGTGCTGCACATCGTCGCCGCCGGCGACACCCTGTGGGCGATTTCGCGGGCTTACGGCGTTGATGTGGCGGCCGTCAGGGAGGCCAACGGCCGGGAGGGCGACGCGCTGGCGGTGGGCGAGAAGCTGTTCGTCCCCGGCGCACGGCCGCGCGGCGGGGCGGTGTCCCGCGCTTACGGCCAGCGGTTTATCTGGCCGGCGGGGGGCGAGGTGAGTTCGCCGTTCGGGTACCGCTGGGGCCGCCACCACGCCGGCATCGACATCGCCGCCGAGGCGGGAGCGCCGGTGCGAGCGGCCAGGGCCGGACGGGTGGCGTTCGCGGGCTGGTACGGCGGTTACGGGTATACGGTGCTGATCGAGCACGGCCAGGGATATGCGACGCTGTACGCCCATCTCGACGATTATGTCGTGGAGCGGGGCGAGTATGTGGCGACCGGCCAGCGGATCGGCTATGTGGGCGATACGGGGTATTCGTTCGGGGCGCATCTGCATTTTGAGGTGAGGCGGGACGGGCAGGCGGTGAATCCGCTGCAGTTTCTGCCGTAGGTACCGGCCGCCCGGTAGCGCCCATCTGCGGCGTTCTACCCGGAAGGCCCACTCGACGTACGCAACCAGGTACGACAACGAGCGGCGGGAAATTTTTTCCGCCGCTTTTGTTTGTATATGCCGCCGGGGCCGAGGCAATAATAGGTTTAGCAAATATTTCCGCCAGCCGGAAAGGGGTCCGATATGGCGTATGTCCTCGCCGTCCTTATGGCGGCGCTGAGTTTCCTGCTCAACCGCGCGGCGCTCAGGTACGCCGGCTTGCAGGCGGTGATAAGCTGGGGCCCGGTTATCGAGGAGGCGGCGAAGACGGCGCCGGCTTTTTACTTGGGGGCGGATGTGCTGCTGACCCACGCGCTGTTCGGGGTTATCGAGGCGGGCTACGACTGGCGGTCGGGCGGGGGGAACGGCACGGCGGCGGCGCTGCTGAGCGTGGCGGGGCACAGCTTGTTCGGCGGCCTGACGGTGGGCGTCATCCATCTGACCGGCAGCATGCCGCTCGCCCTTGTAACGGCGGCCGCGGCCCATATCGCCTGGAACGTCGCGCTGGTGCGCCTCAAGGCATAGATCAGAAGCGGAAAAAGGAGACACGATGAGAATCCATTACAGTTGCGACAACTGCGGCATGCCGATCGACACCATCGAGGTGGCCGCGCTCGACGAGGCGAGGTTCGGGTTCGACTGCCTGACCGGCGAGGAACGGCAGGAGATGATCAGGTACGACGAGGCCAGCGGCACTCTTTACGTGCAGTCGTTGTGCGACGCCTGCATTGAGGCGATGGGCCTGGCGGGCGCCGATATGACGGCGGCCCCGGCGAAGACCGTGCTGCACTGAACAGCCCCCGGGCTGGATGGCCCGAGGGCTGTGACGCTATTCGGCGTCTTTCTGAAGATTGTCGGCGGAGACGGTTTCGTTGGCGACTTCGTATTTGGCGGCGGTTTTGCCGGTGCGCGGGCCTGCGGAGATGAGGTTCTTGTCGCCCACGGACGAGCTGCCGGCGAGGTTTTTCCCGTTCCAGAATTCGTACGTGGGGTTTTTCGTGTCGGCCATAGGTTCACCTCCTGCCTTTGTTTTTATTGTGCCCGCATTTCTTTGCGCTCATCTGATGTAATATTTGGTTTCTCCGGCTAATACTTTGTGGTAAAATGGGTTATAACGGGGCTTTGCTGTCGGCAAAGCCCTTTTCGGCATGCGAGGTGCATAATGGAGTTTTTGCTGAAAGCGATGCGCAGGGATCAGATGGTGGAGAGGGTGGTGGCCGCTTTCGCCGCCCCCGCCCGCCAGAGCATGGTTTACGGGGTGACGGGGACGCAGAAGGCGGCGGTGATCGCCGCGTGTTACCGCGCCCACCCCCGGCCGACGGTGGTCGTGACCTCCGGCCGCGATGCGGTGGGGGAGCTGGCGGCCGATCTCGGCGCCCTGCTGCCGGATACGCCGGTGCTGGAGCTGCCGCCGCTCGATATCGTGACGTTCACCGCCGCCGCCCGCAGCATCGAGCTGGCGGCCGTCCGCATGGACGTGCTCGGCCGCCTGGTCCGCGGCGAGCGGGTAGTGGTGCTGGCCGGCGCGGAGGCGGCGATGCAGAAGGTGCTGCCGAAGGAGGATTTCCTTGCCGGGCGGCTTACTCTGTCGGTCGGCGAGACGCTGAGCCGCGACGATCTGCTGGCGATACTGGTGCGGTTCGGGTACGAGCGGACCGACCAGGTCGACAGCCGCGGCCAGTTCAGCGTGCGGGGCGGCATTGTCGACGTGTTCCCCGTCAACCGCGAGCTGCCGCTCCGGCTGGAGCTGTGGGGCGACGAGGTCGATTCGCTGCGGGAGTTCGACCCGGCCACCCAGCGCTCGCTGGATAATCTGCCGATGGCCGACGTGCTGCCGCTGGCCGAGCCTGAGCATACGAGCAGGTCGGCGGCGTTCCTGTCGTATCTGACCGCCGGGACGGGCATCGTTTTTGACGAGCCTACCCGGATCAGGGAGCAGATGAGCCGGCTGACGCGGGAGAACCCGGATATCAAGAAGCACGTTTTTTCCTGGGCCGACCTGGCGGCGACCGCCAAGGCGCACAATGTCCTGTATTTTTCGCTGATGCTGCAGCGGGTGCCGCATACCGAGCCGGCGGAGATCGTCAGCGTCACCGCCAAGGGGGTGCCGCCGTTCCACCGCCAGATGGATATGCTGGTGGACGAGCTGAAGGGCTGGCAGGCCCGCGAGCGCGCCGCGGTGATTTTCACGGCGGGCGCCGAGAAGGCGATGGCTCTGCAGAAGAGCCTGGCGGCCGAGGGGGTGCGGGCGATTTACGCCGCGAGTCCCGAGGCGCTGGTGGACGGGACGGTGACGGTGACGGCGGGCACGCTGGCCGGGGGCTTCGAGCTGCCTCACGCCGGCCTGGTGGCCGTGACGGAGCTGGATATCTTCGGGCGGCAGAAGAAGCGCCGCCTGCCGCGGGTGGCGAAGGACAAGCAAATCGCCTATTTCCGCGATATCAACGTGGGCGATTACGTGGTGCACGTCGGCCATGGCATCGGCAAGTACGCCGGGGTGGAGACGCTGGAGGTCGGCGGCGTGCACAAGGATTATTTCCTCGTGCGCTATGCCGGCGAGGATAAGCTGTTCGTGCCCACCGACCAGGTCCACCTGCTGCAGAAGTATATCGGCTCCGAGGGCGAGGCGCCGCGCCTCAACCGCATGGGCGGCAGCGACTGGCTGAAGGCGAAGACGAAGGCCAAGTCGGCCGCGACCGATCTCGCCAAGGACCTGCTGGCCCTGTACGCCGAGCGCCAGGTGAGCCAGGGGTTCGCCTTCGGGGCGGATACGCCCTGGCAGGCCGAGTTCGAGGAGTCGTTCCCCTTCGAGGAGACGCCCGACCAGCTGACCGCGCTGGCGGAGATCAAGAAGGATATGGAGGGCGATACCCCCATGGACCGGCTGCTGTGCGGCGATGTGGGGTTCGGCAAGACGGAGGTGGCGCTGAGGGCGGCCTTCAAAGCGGTGATGAGCGGCAAGCAGGTGGCGGTGTTGGTGCCGACGACGGTGCTGGCCCAGCAGCATTACCAGACGTTCAGCGCCCGCTTCGCCGGCTTCGGGCCGGTGGTGGAGGTCATCAGCCGCTTCCGCAGCCCGCGGGAACAGCGCGAGGTGGCGGCCCGCACGGCCGAGGGGCGGGTGGACGTGCTGATCGGCACCCACCGCATCCTGCAGGGCGACGTGTCGTTCAAGGATCTCGGCCTGCTGATCGTCGACGAGGAGCAGCGCTTCGGGGTGGCCCAGAAGGAGCGGCTGAAGAAGTGGCGGACCAACGTCGACGTGCTTACCCTGACCGCGACCCCCATCCCTCGCACGCTCCATATGTCGCTGGTGGGGGTGCGGGATATGAGCGTGATCGAGACGCCGCCCGAGGACCGGCTGCCGGTGCAGACGTACGTGGTGGAGTACGACGAGGAGATAATCCGCGACGCCGTCAGGCGCGAACTCAAGCGCGGCGGCCAGGTGTATTTCGTCTACAACCGCGTGCAGACGATCGACCGCGCCGCCCAGCGGCTGAGCGAGATGATGCCCGACGCGCGGGTGAAGGTGGCCCACGGCCAGATGGCCGAGGAGCTTTTAGAGCAGGTGATGCTTGATTTTTACGAGGGGCGCTACGATGTGCTGGTGTGTACGAGCATCATCGAGAACGGTCTCGACGTGCCGAACGCCAATACGATCATCGTGTACGACGGCGACCGCTTCGGCCTGTCGCAGCTTTACCAGATGCGCGGCCGGGTCGGCCGCTCGCCCCGGCTGGCGTACGCATATTTCACTTACCGCCGCGAGAAGGTGCTGACCGAGGTGGCGGAGAAGCGCCTGCAGGCGATCAAGGAGTTCGCCGAGCTGGGGGCGGGCTTCAAGATCGCGATGCGCGACCTGGAGATCCGCGGGGCGGGCAATCTGCTGGGGTCGCAGCAGCACGGCCATATCGTGAGCGTTGGCTTCGAGATGTACTGCCGGTTGCTGGACGAGGCGGTGGCGGAGCTCAAGGGCGGGAAGCCTGCGGAGCCGGCGCCGGAGCCGGTGCTGGAATTTAACGTCGACGCTTATCTGGACGGCGACTATATCGGCGACGCGATGCATAAGATTGAAGTGTATCAGCGGATCGCGGCGATCAGGAGCGAGGCGCATATCGGCGAGATCGTCGACGAGCTGGTCGACCGCTTCGGCGAGCCGACCCGGCCGGTCATGAACCTGCTGGCGGTGGCCCGCCTGAAGAACCTGGCCCGCCGGATGGGCGCCCGGTCGGTGGTGGAGTACGCCGACAGGGTGGAGATTACTTTCGGCGACCAGCCGCGGGTGACGGTGGAAAATATTCTGGCAGTGAAGGAAAAGTATCCTACCCGCCTGCAGATCCTGCCCGGACCGCCGGAAATCATCCGTCTGCGGACGGGCAAGCTGGCCGCGCCGCTGCTGGATTGGCTGGCCAAGGTGCTCGCCGAGCTGGCGGGCGAAGGCCAAGAATAGATTTCTTTTTCCGCGCGGCGGGTAATGAATAAAAGCCGTGAGGCGGATATATACTATCATTGAACGAAATGTCAAAAACTGTAGAAAAGGGGGGATAATGGTGAAGGCGACTGGTATAGTCAGAAGGATTGATGATCTGGGCAGAGTAGTGATCCCGAAGGAGATTCGGCGTACCTTGCGTATTCGCGAAGGCGACCCGCTCGAGATATATGTCGACCGCGAAGGCGAAGTGATTCTGAAGAAGTATTCCCCGGTCGGTGAGCTCGGGGATTTCGCCAAAGAGTATGCTGACTCGCTGTTTGACGCTATTGGACATATAATTTTGATCGCTGACCGGGACAATGTTGTGGCAGTCGCTGGGGCGTCGAAGAAGGAGTTTCTCAGTAAGCCACTGGGGCCGGCGGTGGAGAAGGTGATGGAGGAGCGGAAAACGGCCCTGATAAACAATCCTGGCGAATACAAGCACTGCAAGGGCTGCGTGACCGACTGCGACGAGGATGAGGTCTGCAAGTTCACCGCCGAGGTGATTTCGCCGATCATCGTCGAGGGCGACGCGATCGGAGCGGTGATCATCTGTTCCAAGGAACAGGGCGTCCAGATGGGCGATATGGAGGTCAAGCTCGCGGAGACTGCGGCTGGCTTCCTCGCCAAACAGATGTCGCAATGAATCGAAGGAACGATTAAAGTAGCGGACGACGTTCGCTACTTTTCTATTTGGACGGGTAAGCCAATCTTACTGGAAAGTGTTTTAAGTCCTAGTATATTTTGTTATAATATAATGTGCACTTGCCGCCTCCCCCGGGATGGCGGCAGCATCCGAGAGGACTGAAGCGATTGAGCAAGGATACCTTCCTGAAAGGTGCACTCATACTGACCGTGGCCGGCATCGTGGTCAAACTGATCGGGTCGGTGAACCGGATTCTTTTGTCGCGCCTTCTCGGCGGCGAGGGTATCGGCCTTTACCAGATGGCCTACCCGATTTATCTGCTGGCGCTGAGCATCTCCTCGGCCGGCATCCCGGTGGCGATTTCGATTATCGTGGCCGAGAAGGTCGCCCTCGGCGACTGGCGGGGCGCCAACCGCGTTTTCCGCATCTCGCTGGGCGTGCTGGCTGCGACCGGGGTGGCTTTCACGCTGCTGCTGTGGTTCGGGGCCGGGTGGCTGATCGAGCACCACTTCGTCCGCGATCCGCGGGCTTACTACGCTATCGCCGCTCTGGCGCCGGCCATTTTTTTCGTGACGGTGCTGTCGAGCTACCGCGGCTATTTCCAGGGCCTGCAGATGATGACGCCGACGGCGATCTCGCAGATCGTGGAGCAGTTGTTCCGCGTCGTGACGATGATTCTGCTCGCGTACCTGCTGCTGCCGAACGGGCTGGAGTTCGCCGCCGCGGGCGCCAGCTTCGGGGCGGCTCCCGGCGCGGCGGCCGGGCTGCTGATCCTGGTGTATTATTTCTGGCGCAAACGGCCCGAATTCCAGGCGCGGATGGATAGCCAGCCGGCGTCGAAGCCGGAATCGGGCCTGAGCATCATCGGCCGCATTGCCCGCCTGGCCCTGCCGGTGTCGCTGGCCAATATCATGCTGCCGCTGGTGTCGAATATCGACCTGCTGATCGTGCCGGCCCGCCTGGAGGTGGCCGGCTACACCGTCGAGCAGTCGACCGAGCTGTTCGGTTATCTTACGGGGATGGCGGTGCCGCTGGTGAACATGGCCACCATCCTGACGGCGTCGCTGGCGGCCAGCCTGGTGCCGGCGGTGTCCGAGGCCTTCGCGCTGCGCAACCTCCATCACGTCTACCAGCGGACGGCGACGGCGATGCGGATCGCCAATCTCATAACCATCCCCAGCTTCGTGGGTATGTGGCTGCTGGCGAGGCCTATTTCGCTGATGCTGTTCGGCACCCCCAACGCCGATTCTTCGATCGCTATCCTGGCTTTGGGGATTTTCCTGCTCGGCATCCACCAGGTGACGACCGGGGTGCTGCAGGGGCTCGGCCATACGGCGGTGCCGGTGATAAACATGGTGGTGTCGGCCGCGGTCAAGGTGGTGCTGAGCTGGACGCTGACCGCCATGCCGGCTTTAGGGATCAAGGGCGCGGCGTGGGCGACCAACGCCGATTTCGGCATCGCGGCGCTGCTCAATATGTATTTCGTTTATCGCTATGTCGGGTTCGCCCTCGACGTCAAGGATACGCTGCGCACTTCGCTGGCCGCCGCCGTGATGGGCGGCGCGGTGCTGCTCACTTACCACGAGGTGATGGCCGTGTTGTCGCATAACACGCTCGCCACTCTGGCGGCCGTCGCCGTAGGCGGCGCGGTCTACGGACTGGTGCAGCTCGTGACCGGCGGCGTGACCCAGCGGGATATAGAAAGGGTGCCGCGGATCGGTGCGCAGCTTGCGGCCGTCCTGCGGGCGCTCAGATTGCTGAGGGGCTAGTATGGGAGAAATCATCGTGATCGGTCTCGGGCCGGGGGATTTCGGCCTGATAACGGGGCAGACGCTGGCGCTTTTAGAAACGCGGCCGCCGCTCTGCCTGCGCACCGCCCGCCATCCGGCGGTCGCCGGCCTCGAGGAGCGGGGGATTCCTTTTACAAGTTTCGATGAGCTGTACGAACGGCACGCGACGTTCGACGCCGTGTACGCGGCGATCACCGCGGAGGTGGTCGCCCGGGCCCGGGAAACGGGCCGGATGGTGTACGCCGTGCCGGGCAGCCCGGCGGTGGCGGAGCGGACGGTGGCTCTCATCCGCGAGGCGGCGGAGGCTGCGGGGATAGGCGTGACGGTGCTGCCGGCGATGAGTTTCCTCGACCTGCTCTATGCCCGCCTGGGGCTCGACCCGGTGGCGGGGCTGACGGTGACGGACGCCGCCGATATCGCCAAGCTGCCGCCCGACCTGGGGACGGCGCTGGTGGTGACCCAGGTGTACAATGGCCGCGTGGCTTCGGACGCCAAGCTGAGTCTGATGGATATCTATCCGGACGATTTCGCGGTGACGGTGGTCCGCAATCTCGGCCTGGCGGACGAGGAGGTAAGGACGGTTCCCCTGTACGAGCTCGACCGCCTGCCGGTGATCGACCATCTGACGAGCGTGTACGTGCCGGCGCCGCCGCGGCGGGCCGCGGCTTTCAGCCTCGACCCGGTGGTGGATATCATGGCCAGGCTGCGCTCCCCCGGCGGCTGCGTGTGGGACCTGGAGCAGAGCCACCCGTCGCTCAGGCGCTATATCGTCGAAGAGGTGTACGAGGTGCTGGAGGCCATCGACCTCGCCGACGCGGACAAGCTGTGCGAGGAGCTGGGCGACCTGCTGCTGCAGATCGTCTTCCACGCCCGCATCGCCGAGGAGCACGGCGAGTTTTCGATGCAGGACGTGGTGGACAAGGTGACGGAGAAGATGGTGCGCCGCCACCCCCACGTGTTCGGCGATATTACCGTGCGCGACGCCGCCGAGGTCATCGTCAACTGGGAGCAGATCAAGCGCCGCGAGCATCCCGGGGAGCGCCCGGGCGTGCTCGACGGGGTGCCGGGCGGGCTGCCGAGCCTGCTGAGGGCGTTCAAGCTGCAGTCGAAGGCGGCGAAAGTGGGCTTCGACTGGAATAGCATTGCCCCGGTGTGGGACAAGATATTTGAAGAGCTGGCCGAGCTCAGGGAGGCCGCGGGCGGCGACGATAAGGCGCAGACGGAGGGAGAGCTGGGCGATGTGCTGTTCAGCGTGGTCAACCTGGCGCGTTTTTTGGACATCGACCCGGAGACGGCCCTCAACGCGACCAATAATAAATTCGTTCGCCGGTTCGCCTACATAGAGGCTTCGGTAAAGGAACGGGGCCTAAAATGGGAAAATTTGACAATCGAACAACTCGATAACCTCTGGAACGAGGCAAAAAAGCCAAAAAACCAAGAAAAATAAGGAATTTTTGACAAATATTTTTGGGGAGAGGAGGAATAAATAGAGCTGTAGCGAATAATGCTAAAAGTAACCAATATTGACAAGGAGGAAGATATTGTGAATAAAACTGAATTGGT
>JALHDI010000001.1 GCA_022839045.1 Sporomusaceae bacterium | reverse complement strand
ATGGATTACGACCAAACGATGCTAAGTAAAGCCGGCAAGGTAAGCTACAACCTGCCGGTGCCCGTGCTGGTGGAGCGCGCCCTGCGCGCCGGCGAAGGCATGTTGACCGCCAGCGGCGCCCTGCGCGTCGCCACCGGCAAGTACACCGGCCGCTCGCCCAACGACAAGTTCGTCGTCGATTCGCCGGCGGTGAATGGCGCGATCGACTGGGGCAACAACAAGCCCTTCGCCCCCGATAAATTCGCCCGCCTCTACGAGCGCATGCTCGCCTACGCCGAGGGCCGCGAGCTCTACGTCTTCGACGGCTTCGCCGGCTCGGGCGCAGAACGGATCGCCGTGCGCTTCATCAACGAATACGCCTGGCAAAACCTGTTCGTCCACCAGCTGTTCGTCCGTCCCGACGCGCCGCCTCAAGACCCCAGGCCGGACCTCACCGTCATCTGCCTGCCGGGCTTCAAGGCCGACCCCGCCCGCGACGGCACCAACTCCGAAGCGTTCATCATCCTCGACTTCGCCGCCCGCCTCGTTCTGATCGGCGGCAGCCAGTACGCCGGGGAGATGAAGAAATCGGTCTTCACCTACATGAACTACCTCATGCCCCAGAAGGGCATCCTGTCGATGCACTGCTCGGCCAACATCGGCGCCAAGGGCGACTCGGCCCTGTTCTTCGGCCTGAGCGGCACCGGCAAGACGACGCTGTCGGCCGACCCCGGCCGGCGGCTTATCGGCGACGACGAGCACTGCTGGCACGGCGGCGGCATCTTCAACGTCGAGGGCGGCTGCTACGCCAAGTGCATCAAGCTCAAATACGAGACCGAGCCGCAGATCTGGGAGGCTATCCGCTTCGGGGCGGTGCTGGAGAACGTCGTCGTCGACGAGGCGAGCCGCGAGGTGGACTACGACAGCGAGGCGATCACCGAGAACACCCGCGCCGCCTATCCGGTGGATTACATCCCGGGAGCGGTCATCCCCGGCGTGGGCGGCCATCCCAAGACGATCGTCTTCCTGACCGCCGACGCGTTCGGCGTGCTGCCGCCGGTGGCGAAGCTTTCGCCCGAGCAGGCAATGTACCACTTCCTGTCGGGCTATACGAGCAAGCTGGCCGGGACGGAGCGGGGGATAACCGCGCCGGAGGCGACCTTCTCGTCGTGCTTCGGGGCGCCTTTCCTGCCGCTGTCGCCTTTGGCGTACGCCAAGCTGCTGGGCGAGAAGATCGCGGCGCACGGCACGCGGGTCTTCCTGATCAACACCGGCTGGTCGGGCGGGCCGTACGGAGTGGGCAAGCGGATGTCGCTGCCTTATACGCGGGCGATCGTGACGGCGGCCATCGAGGGCGCGCTGGACGAGGTGGGCTACGAGCTCGACCCGGTATTTAGCGTGCAGGTGCCGGTGGGCTGCCCGGGAGTGCCGGCCGAGGGGTGGCGTACGACAAGGCGGCCGCCGAGCTGGCCGCGCGGTTCGTGAAGAATTTCGTGAAGTTCGGGAAGGATGTGCCGGCGGAGGTTGTGGCCGCCGGCCCGAGAGGATAATAAAAACTCATACCCCGCCACCAGGCGGAGTATGAGTTTTTATACGATGTCGGCCGTTGATAAGCGCCCATCTGCGGCGTTGCTCCTCAAAGTGCTTGCTTGCGTACGTCCGAGTACGCGGCGCGGCGCGCTTTTCCGGTGCGCCTTGCATCTGGGCACTTCTGAACGGCCGCGGCGATTCATAGAAAAGAACGGGGAAATACGGTCGAAGGCGGCGGAGGACGCAGGCGTCCTCCGCTACAGGCAGAAAAACCCGCCGAAATTCGGCGGGTTTTTGCAGCAGAAATATTATCTTGTTCCCAGCACTTCGCCGGTGCTGACAGCGGCTTGGGCTGCCGCTAAGCGGGCGATGGGGACGCGGTAGGGGGAGCAGCTGACGAAGTCGAGGCCGATGAGGTGGCAGAATTCGACGGAGTTGGGCTCGCCGCCGTGTTCGCCGCAGATGCCGATGAGCAGGTCGGGCTTGGTTTTGCGGCCGCCTTCGACGGCCATGCGCATGAGTTTGCCGACCCCGTTGCGGTCGATGACGATGAAGGGGTTTTCCTTGAGGATCTTTTTGTCGAGGTAGTGGGTGAGGAATTTGCCTTCGGCGTCGTCGCGGCTGAAGCCGAGGGTGGTCTGGGTGAGGTCGTTAGTGCCGAAGCTGAAGAAGTCGGACACTTCAGCGAGTTCGTCGGCGAGGAGGGCGGCCCGCGGCAGTTCGATCATGGTGCCGGAGGTGTAGTGGAAGGAGACTTTTTCGCTCGCCATGACTTCGGCGGCGATGGCGTCGATGCGGGTTTTGAAGAATTTCATCTCGTTGATGTCGATGGTGAGCGGGATTTCGACCTCGGGCAGGACTTTGACGCCTTCTTTGGTGAGGCGGGCGGCGGCGTTGAAGATGGCCCGCATCTGCATTTCGTAGACTTCGGGGAAGGTTATGCCCAGGCGGCAGCCGCGGTGGCCGAGCATGGGGTTGAATTCGTGGAGGGTCTTGACCTTTTTGAGGAGCGCCTCTTTGGCGGGCATTTCGCCGGCGTTTTTGCCGGTGATTCTCATTTCGGCGATCTCGACCATGAGTTCGGTGAGGTCGGGGAGGAATTCGTGGAGCGGCGGGTCGAGGAGGCGGATGCAGACGGGGTAGCCTTCCATGGCCTTGAGGATGCCGTAGAAGTCGCCTTCCTGCATCGGCAGGAGGGCTTTGAGGGCTTCGCGGCGCTCTTCCTCGCTTTCGGCGAGGATCATGGCCTGGACGTGGGGCAGGCGGTCGTGGCCCATGAACATGTGCTCGGTGCGGGTGAGGCCGATGCCCTGGGCGCCGAATTCGCGGGCTTTGGCGGCGTCGGCGGGGGTGTCGGCGTTGGCGCGGACGCCGAGGCGCTTGATTTCGTCGGCCCAGGCGAGGAAGGTGAGGAATTCGTCGGAGAGTTTGGGGTCGACCATCGGCACGGTGCCGAGCATGACGTTGCCGGTGGCGCCGTCGATGGAGACGAGGTCGCCTTCTTTGACGGTGAGGGCGCCGACGGTGAATTCGCGGTTGGCGAAGTCGACTTTGATGGCTTCGCAGCCGCAGACGCACGGTTTGCCCATGCCGCGGGCGACGACGGCCGCGTGGCTGGTCATGCCGCCGCGGCTGGTGAGGATGCCCTGGGCGGCGACCATGCCGTGGATGTCGTCAGGGGTGGTTTCGGTGCTGACGAGCAGGACTTTCTGGCCGTTCTTGGCCCACTTTTCGGCGTCGTCGGCGGAGAAGACGACCTTGCCGGAGGCGGCGCCGGGGGAGGCGGGCAGGCCCTTGGCGATGACTTCGAGTTTGGCGGAGGTGTCGATCTGGCGGTGGAGGAGCTTGTCGAGCTGGGCCGGCTCGACGAGCAGGATGGCGTCGCGCTTCCCGATGAGCCCTTCGGCGACCATGTCGTAGGCGATTTTGATGCCGGCCTGGGCGGTGCGTTTGCCGTTGCGGGTCTGGAGCATGTAGAGCTTGCCGCGCTCGATGGTGAATTCGATGTCCTGCATGTTTTTGTAGTGTTTTTCGAGAAGCTCGGCGGTGGCGACGAACTGTTTGAAGACCTCGGGCATTTCGCTCTCAAGCTTGGCGATCGGCTGGGGGGTGCGGATGCCGGCGACGACGTCCTCGCCCTGGGCGTTGGTGAGGTATTCGCCGTAGAGGGCTTTTTCGCCGGTGGAGGGGTTGCGGGTGAAGGCGACGCCGGTGCCGCAGTCGTTGCCCATGTTGCCGAAGACCATCGACTGGATGTTGACGGCGGTGCCGAGGTCGTGGGAGATCTTGTTGAGGTTGCGGTAGACGATGGCGCGGTCGTTGTTCCAGGAACGGAAGACGGCCTCGACGGCCATGCCGAGCTGTTCGCGCGGTTCTTCGGGGAAGGGCCTGCCCAGCTTGGCGCGGACGAGGTCCTTGTATTTGTCGAGCAGGCCACGGAGGGCTTCGGCGGTGAGTTCCTGGTCGTAGGTGACACCGTGGCGGCGCTTCTCTTCGTCGAGCAGGTGCTCGAATTCGCTTTTGGGTATTTCGAGGACGACGTCGCCGAACATCTGGATAAAGCGGCGGTAGGCGTCGTAGGCGAATCTGAGGTTGCCGGTGTTGTCGGCCAGGCCTTTGACGGTGGCTTCGTTGAGGCCGAGGTTGAGGATGGTGTCCATCATGCCGGGCATGGAGAACTTCGCGCCCGAGCGGACCGATACCAGCAGCGGGTTGGTGGGGTCGCCGAACAGTTTGCCGGTTTTTTTCTCGATGACCGCCAGGTTGACGTAGATGTCTTCCATGAGGCCGGCGGGCAGCGTTTTGCCCCGCTTGTAGTAGTCGATGCACGCTTCCGTGGTTATGGTCATGCCTGGCGGCACCGGCAGGCCGATGTTGCTCATTTCGGCGAGGTTGGCCCCCTTGCCGCCCAGGAGCGCCCGCATGTCGGCGCGGCCTTCGTTGAACAGGTATACGTACTTAGCCATTTACTTGCCAGCTCCCTTCCGATAGTGCTCAAGTATCTTTGCCGCCGTTTCTTCGACGGCCTTGTTGGTGACGTCGACGATCGGGCAGCCAATTTTGTTCATGATGCGCTGGGCGTAGTCGAGTTCTTGGTAGATGCGCTCGAGGTTGGCGTAGTCCACCCCTTCGGCGAGGCCGAGGGTTTTAAGCCGCTCGCGGCGGATTTCGTGCAGCAGGGTCGGGTTGATGGTGAGGCCGACGACTTTTGCGGCCGGCAGGCCGAGCAGTTCCTCGGGCACCGGGACCTCGGGCACGAGCGGGACGTTGGCGGCCTTGATACCCTTGTGGGCGAGGAACATGCACAGCGGCGTCTTGGTGGTGCGGGATACGCCGATGACGACGAGGTCGGCCTTGGCGAGCCCCCACGGCTGTTTGCCGTCGTCGTATTTGACGGCGAATTCGACGGCTTCGAGCTTGCTGAAGTAGGCTTCGTCAAGTTTGTGGATGAGGCCGGGCTCGAGCCGGGGCTGCCTGCCGGTGACGGCGGCCAGGCAGGAGATGATGGGTCCCATGATGTCGACGCAGACGACCGCGAGCTCCTGGGCTTTGGCGACGAGCACTTCGCGGAGGTCGGGGCGGACGAGGGTGTAGACGACGGCGGCCTGGCAGGCCGATACTTCGAGCATGGCGTCTTCTACGTCGCGGGCCGAATTGAGATACGGAATGCGCCGCACGTCGATGCGGCCGGCGTTGAACTGGCTGGCGGCGGCCCTGACGACCAGTTCGCCGGTCTCGCCGATGGAATCGGAGAGAATATAGATTGTGGGACATTCTAGCTTCAGGTTGATGACCGTTACCCCCTACTTCCCGGCTAGCTGAACGAACAGCCGCGTGATGTTGGTTTTCGTGAAGCGGCCGACAACCTGCAGCTTTTCGCCGCCGTCGGTCTTGACGGATACGACGACCGGCAGGGCGTCCACCTGATGGCTGAGGAGCTTCTGCGCCGCCTGCAGGACGTGCTCCTCGGGATAGGTGACGATGATGTTGGGCATGCGGGTCATGGAGACGCTGACCGGCATTTTGTTGATATTCTTTCCAGTCATCGCCGCTTTTAGCATATCTTTACGGGAGGCCACCCCTTCGAGGAAGCCCCCTTCCGATACTACGATGATGGTGCCGACATCCTCGACGAACATGGTGACGATGGTGTCGTACACCGAGCTGGTGTCGCGCACGGCGACGGGCTGCGACAGCGCCTGGGCCACCTTGACGCTGCCGAGGACGCCGGCGATGACGTCGGAGGGCTCTTTGCCGGTCAGGTAGTAGCCGACCCGGGGCCTGGCGCCCAGCAGCCCCGACATGGTGAGGATGGCGAGGTCGGGCCTGAGCGCCGCCCGGCTCAGGTTGAGGTGGTCGGCGATTTCTTTGCCGGTTATGGGGCCGTAGGTTTTGACTATTGCCAGGATGGCCTCCTGGCGTTTCGACAGTTCGATACCGCTCACCTGCGCTTTTCCCGAAATGTGTTACAATAATTTTTGATTCATGTTATTTATTATACACTAAATATCCCCCAAGTGGCCACAAAAACGTGTTGTCTTTGGAAAAATTTGCTGGCACGGGAATTATTACAAAAGCGCCGCTAAGCCGGAAGTCCTTGCTTACCGCGGCATAATCCGGTAAAATTTCCTCAGGGGGTTGTCCCCCGAGGAGGAGAAGGATATGCACGACAGATGGCGCAGAGTCGCCGGACTGCTTGTCTCGCTGACACTGCTCGCCTGCATCGCCGGCTGGCTCCCCCAGGCGGAAGCCGCCCTTATCAGCACCAAGGAAGAGATCGAGATCGGCCGCCGCGTCGCCATGGATCTGGAGACGAAGTACGGCCTGGCGAGCGACCCGGAGCTTCAGGCGCGGGTGGCCCGCATCGGCGCCAAGATAGCGGCGGCGAGCGACCGCCGCGATATCGAGTACTCTTTTAAGGTACTCAACAATAAGGAAGTCAATGCTCTCGCCCTGCCGGGAGGGTTCGTGTATCTTTTCAAGGGCCTGGTCGACTATATGCCGTCGGACGAGGAGCTGGCCGGGATCATCGGCCACGAGGTCGGGCACATCTCGAAGCGCCATACAGTGAGGCAGCTGGAGAAGAGCCTGGGGATGAGCATCCTCTTCGGCGTGCTGTTCGGCGACCGGGGGATTTTTCTCCAGAACCTGGCCTATAACGCGATCATGGCCGGTTACAGCCGGGACGACGAGCGGGAGGCCGACCAGCTCGGCTATTACCACACGGTGCGGGCGGGCTACAACCCGTACAGTATGCTGATGGGGCTGCAGAAGCTGGAGGATCTCGCCAAGGATAAGAAGGGCAGCTACGGCCTGTTTTCCACCCACCCCGAGCCGGAGGCCCGGGTGGCCCGCGTGCAGGGGTACCTGAACGACGCCAAGGTACACCCGACCGTGACGGCGAAGGGCGCCACCGCGCAGGTGACCGACGGCGGGCTGACCCTGCCGCCCCTCACCGCGACCTATCGCGGCAACAAGCCCCTTTACCGGGCGTACTTGATGGCCGGCGCTCTTTACCTCGCCTCGCGGACGGCCGATTTCAACCCCGATCTCTTCATCCTCGACAGCGACGGTACGTACATAACGATTTATTACGACGACCGCGAAATCACCACCCTAGCCCCGCAGGACGCGAGCGCCGCGGGAATGTCGCTCGACGATTTCGCCCGGCAGTATGTGGATGCTATCCGTGCCTGGGTGGTTGCTCAAAGGTAGTCGGCCGCCGCTTGAGTTTTGCTGGTTTGCCTGACGAGGAGCCGGGAGTATGACCCGGTTCTTTTCTTTTGCCGACAAAAATTTTGCCGCTTTTGCAGGGGATTGGCGGCGGGATAATAAATAATAGAGGTTATACGGTGTAAAGGATGTGTTGGTTCTGCTGAAGGAGAAACTCGCCCGCGGCGCCGTGAACGGCACCATGGTGCTTACCCACGCGCCGGCAAGCGTGGAGATGCTCGGCTATGCGGGCTTCGACTACGCGATTATCGATACCGAGCACGGCGCCAACGATATCGCCGAGGTGGAGACGATGATCCGGGCCGCCGAGGTGAGCGGTCTGACGGCCCTCGTGAGGGTGACGAAGAACGACCCGGCGCATATCCTGCGGGCGATGGATGTCGGCGCCCGCGGCGTGCTCGTGCCGCAGGTAAACAGCGCCGCGGAGGCCGACCGGGCCGTCCGGGCCGTAAAATACTACCCGCGCGGCGACCGCGGCCTCGCCGGGATCGTCCGCGCCGCCCGCTACGGATTCCAGCCGCTCGACAGGTACATGGCCGATGCGAACGACAATACGCTCGTCATCGTGCAGGCCGAGGATATCAGGGCGGTCGGCGCGCTCGACGAGATTCTGGCGGTGGACGGCGTGGACGGCGTGCTCGTCGGCCCCGCCGATCTGTCGCATTCGATGGCGATGCCGGGCCGCTTCGACGATCCGGAGTTCACCCGCGCCGTTCATTCGATTGTGGACCGGACGGTGAGGAGCGGCAAGATCGCCGGCATGTTCTGCTTTGACGCCGCCCAGGCCAGGTATTGGCGGGAGCTCGGGGTGCGAATGCTGTGCGTAGGCTCGGATACGATGCTGTTCGCGGGGGCCGCCAGGGCGCTGGCCCGCGATTTGAAAGGCAACTAACGGTTCCTTGCGGAATCCGGGGGAAGGGAAAACCATGGCTGATATTTTGTACACAGTGGAAAAAGCCTGCGTGATGTGCGATAAGAGGTTCGCGGTCACGAAGGTGCGCAACCGTTTATCGATGCTCAAGCAGGACAGCGATTTCTGCACGTATTACAAAGAGGCCAACCCTTATTATTACTCGATCTGGGTCTGCCCCCACTGCGGGTACGCGGCCCAGGATACTTACTTCGAGGAGCCGCCGGCCAATATGGCGGCCGTGAAGACGTTCCTGGCCGGCCGGGACGTGAAGGTGAACTTTTCCGGCCAGCGGACCCGCCAGGATGCGGTGACGACTTATAAGCTGGCGATCTTTTTCGCGGATATAGCCGGCACGCTCCCCAGCCGGCAGGCCAGCCTGTATCTCAAGCTGGCCTGGCTGTACCGGGAGGGCGGGCTGCCCGACGAGGAGAGGGCGATGCTGGATCAGGCCCGCGAGTATTACGAGAAGGCTTTCCTCAAGGAGAGGACGCCGATCGGCAATATGAGCCAGCTCACGCTGGAATATCTGATCGGCGAGCTGCTGCGCCGCACCGGCCGGTTGCCGGAGGCGCTCAATTACCTCGCCAAGGTGGTCGGCAACCCGCAGGCCAAGAACGAGAAGCGGGTGCTGGAGATGGCCCGCGAGGCGTGGACGCTGGCCCGCGCCGCCCGCAAGGAGCGGGCGGCGGCGGAGAAAAGCGCCGAAGAGGAAGAACCCGGTACTTAGTGCCGGGTTTTCGCTTTTGCCCCAGGGGGTAGGAAAAAGCACCACAAGGAATATCAGCCGGGCGGGTGGAATTAGTGCAGCAAAGGAGTGGTGCTGATGTGGCCGCGTAGCCTGCGCGGACGGCTTTTGTTACTCACGGTGGTCGTGGTCGCTCTGCCGATTCTGGTGGCGAGCTATTTTATGATGGTGAGCGCCGAGCGGGCGCTGGTGGCGGAAAAGCAGCTGAAGTTGTTCGGCGCCGCCCGGATGCTCGACGAGTACCTGACCGGGAGTTACGACGATATTCTCGTCCGGCACAGTCTCTCCGACGCCGAACGGGGCGAGCGCATCGCCGCCCTCAACCGCGAGCTGGCCGCCTATACGGACCAGGTGGCGGCCGCCTACCCGGGCATCGGCGTGGGTTATTACTCGCGCGAGCTCGATGCCATCATCACTTACGGTCCGAGCAACATCTACGCCGATAAGGTCGGCCTGCCGATCGGCCCGACCCACGAGGGCCGCATCGTGATGTCCACCGGGCGGCCGCGCGTCCAGGAGGGCGCCCTGGTCCGCGGCGATATAATGAACGCCATGCACCCGGTCGTCCGGGACGACAAGGTGATCGGTTATATCTGGGCGAACGAGTTGACGGCCGATATCGATATGCAGATCCGTGCGATGACCCGGCAGGCGTACCTGGCCATCGCCCTCGGCCTGATCATCGGGATCGCCGGTATAGTTTACCTCGTCGGCTGGCTGGCCACCGACATCGAGCTGATCAAGAGCGGTCTGGTGCGCCTGAAAAGCGACCTGACCCATCAGTTGCCCCGCCTCGGCGGCGAGATGGGCGAGATTTCCGCGGCGATCAACGATATGGCTCTCAGTCTGGCGGCCAAGAGACGGCTGGAGGAGCAGGTGCAGCGGGCCGAGCGGCTCGCGCTCGCCGGCGAGCTGGCGGCCGGCCTCGCCCACGAGATCCGCAATCCGATGATGGCGGTGAAGGGGTTCGCCCAGTTGCTGCGGGAGGAGATCACCCC
Organism: Sporomusaceae bacterium; assembly: GCA_022839045.1. Next base: position 91,897 of record JALHDI010000001.1, on the reverse strand, counting down.
GGCGGAGCAGAGCGAGTATACCGATATTATCATCAAGGAGACGGGGCGTATGAACCGCCTTATCGAGGAGCTGCTCACTTTCGCCCGCCCGCCTGCTTCCGGGGTGGGGCCGGCCGATATCAATACGGTGGTGGCCGATTCGCTGCTGCTGATCGAGCCCAAGGCGGCCCGCAGCCGCATCGAGCTCGTCCGCTCTTTCGCCCCCGGCCTGCCGATGGTGAATGTGGACAGCGAACGCTTCAAGCAGGTGCTGATCAATGTGCTCATCAACGCCAGCCAGGCGGTCGGCAGCGACGGCGAGATCCGCATCCGCACCTTTTGCGACCCCGGCGACCGCACGGTGCGCGTGAGCATCGCCGACACCGGCGTGGGCATCGCCCCGGAGAATGTCGGCAAGCTGTTCGATCCCTTCTTCACGACGAAGGACGGCGGCACCGGCCTCGGGCTGTCGGTGGCCGATCGGCTGATGGCGAGCTGGGGCGGCAAGATTCTCGTAGATTCTACGTTAGGGCGGGGCAGCATTTTCACGCTCGTCCTGCCGGCGCTGGAGGGAGATAACGATGAACAATAATAAACGCGTGTTGGTGGTGGACGACGAGCTGAGCGTCCGCCGCCTCGTCCAGGAGGTCGTCCGCAAGGCGGGCTACAGCGTTTTCCTGGCCGAGAACGGCCGGGAGGCGGTGGACAAGGCCCGCCAGGTCAAGCCGGCCGTGATCGTGATGGATATCAAGATGCCGGTGATGGGCGGCATGGAGGCTTTCGAGATCATCCGCGGCGAACAGCCCCATACGGCGGTGATCCTGATGACCGCCCACGGGACGGTGGATACGGCGGTCGAGGCGATGAGGAACGGGGCGTTCGATTACCTCGTCAAGCCGTACAATGTCGCGGAGCTGCGGATCATCCTCGAAAGGGCGTTCCAGCTCCAGAGCCTGCGCGACGAGGTGACGGCGCTCAGGACGGAGGTTCAGGACAAGTATAAGCTCGGCAATATCATCGGCACGAGCGCGGTGATGCAGGAGGTCTATAAGAAGGTGGGCCGGGTGGCCCCGACGAACGCGACCGTCCTCGTGACCGGCGAAAGCGGCAGCGGCAAGGAGCTGATCGCCAAGATCATCCATAACAACAGCCAGCGCCGCGACGGGCCGTTCATCAAGGTAAACTGCGGCGCGCTGCCGGAGGGGCTGCTGGAGAGCGAGCTGTTCGGCTACGAGAAGGGGGCGTTCACGGGGGCGGTGGCCCGCAAGCCGGGCCGGTTCGAGCTCGCCGACGGCGGGACGATCTTTTTCGACGAGGTGGGCGAGCTTACGCCCGCCCTGCAGGTGAAGCTGCTGGGCGTGCTGCAGGAACGCGAGTTCGAGCGGGTGGGCGGTACGGAGACGATCAAGGTGGATGTGCGGATTATCGCCGCCACCAACCGCGACCTCGAGGCCATGGTCCGCAGCGGCTTTTTCCGCGAGGATCTGTACTACCGCCTGAAGGTGGTGCCGATCCACGTGCCGCCGCTCAGGGAGCGCGACGAGGACATCCCGCTGCTGGTCGATTATTTCCTGCGCCACTTCGCCGCCGAGTCTCACCGCGAACCGCCGCTCATCACCGCCGAGGCGACCGAGCAGCTCCGGCGGCACCGCTGGCCGGGAAATGTGCGCGAGTTGGCCAACGCTCTGGAGCGGGCGGTGATCATGTCGAGCGGCGTGATCGGCGTCCATGATCTGCCCGGCCTGGCGACCGACAATGCCCAGCCCCAGGTGGCGATCCCGCACACCGGAACGCTGCGCGATATCATGCACCAGGTGGAGAAGCAGGTTATCGCCCGGGCCCTCAAGGCGTGCGGCGGCAACCGCAGCAAGACGGCCCAGGCGCTCGACATCAGCCGCCGGGCGCTGCAATACAAGATCGACGAACACGGCCTGGGCAAAGCGGTGCTGGAAGGCGACCAGCCTTTCGATCAAGCCGCGGCCTACGGAAAAACTTCTTCCCCCGATTGAAAAGAAGGAAATATTGCACGATAGCAAGAATTGAAGGCAGTATGGTAGGTTTTTGTCCGGCTGATCGTTAATGTGCAAAAAAATTCCGAAAAATACGACAAAAAAGCGATGGCTGTGAATTTTTTTTCACAGCTTATCGCTTTTTTTCCCTCTTCCAGCGGCGGACCCGGCCGCCGGCCCAGCAATGGCGCGGCTTGCCGATCGCCCCGTTTTTGGCACGGAATTTGCAGTAAATGTCCAAGGGACGGTTTGCTTATGCTTGAGGGAAAGGAGGCGATGGACCGCTATTCAGCATCAGCCCCCCATTAACAAAAAAAGTTAAAAGGAGGAGCAAGAGTTATGCTTAACAGAATGGCCAACTTTTTCGTCGTTCTCGTGCAGAGATACCTGCCGGATGCTTATCTGTTCGCAATTCTTCTAACCTTCGTGGCGTTCGTGATGGCTCTCGCGCTTACCGGGAAGGGTTTTATGGCCCTGATTACCATGTGGGGCAACGGCCTGTACGGAATCATCGCTTTCGCTATGCAAATGATCCTGATCCTCGTTACCGGCCACGCTCTGGCCAGCAGCAAGCCGGTGAAATCGTTCCTCAGGACGCTGGCTTCGATTCCCAAGGACGGCTCCCAGGCCGCCATGCTGAACTGCTTCGTGGTAGGCGTGGCCAGCTTCCTGAACTGGGGCTTCGGCCTCGTCGTCGGCGCTCTGCTGGCCCGCGAACTGGCCCGCCGCGTCGAGGGGACGGACTACAGCTTCGTAGTTGCGGCCGGCTACTCCGGTTTCGTTATCTGGCACGGCGGCATTTCGGGTTCTATTCCGCTGGCCGTGGCCACCAAGGGCCATCTGGTGGAAAAACTGACCGGCGTTATCCCCGTCACCAGCACGATCTTCTCCGTCCCGAACCTCATCATCACCTGGACGATTATCTGCACTCTGCCGTTCCTGTTCAAGATGATGGCGCCCAAGCCCGAGAGCATCAGGACGGTCGATCCCGAGCTGCTGGCCGAGCCCGCCGAGCCTGCCGCCCCGGCTAAGCAGACGCTCGCGACCTGGCTGGAAAACAGCGTGGTGATCAATATGCTTTTCGGCGCGATGGGCGTGCTTTATCTCGGCCACCATTTCGCCACGAAGGGCTTTGACCTGTCCCTTAATATCGTTATCTGCATCTTCTTCATCGCCGGCGTTCTCCTGCACATGACCCCGATCAATTACGTGCGGGCGATGAACGAGGCGATCAAGGGAGCGGGCGGCATCGCCCTCCAGTTCCCGCTGTACGGCGGCATCCAGGGCATCATGGTTTCCTCGGGCCTGGCCGCCATCATCGCCAAATGGTTCATTTCCTTCTCGACCCCCTTCACGTTCCCGCTGTTCACCTTCATCGCCGGCGGCGTGATCAACTTCTTCGTTCCCTCCGGCGGCGGCCAGTGGATCGTGCAGGGCCCGATCAACATCCCGGCCGGCGCGGCTCTCGGCGTGGACCCCGCCAAGGTGGCGATGAGCATCGCGTACGGCGACCAGTGGACCAATATGATCCAGCCGTTCTGGGCGCTGCCCCTCCTGGGGATTGCCAAGCTCGGCGTCCGCGACATCATGGGCTACTGCGTGATGACCCTTATCTATACCGGGATCGTCGTCGCTCTCGGTCTGATGATATTCTAAATGCAAACGGCGGAGGGGCAGCGGCGCTGCCCCTCCGGTTCAGGAGGATCTGTTATGGCTAAAATGATTACGCAACAAGCGGCCGCGGCTATGGTCAAGGACGGCATGACCGTCATGATCGGCGGCTTTCTGGGCGTGGGCACCCCGGAATCGCTGGTGGACGCCCTCGTCGCCCAAGGGACGAAGGAGCTCACCGTTATCGCCAACGACACCGCCTTCCCCGAAAAGGGCATCGGCAAGCTCGTGATCAAAAAGCAGCTGAAGAAAGCGATCGTTTCCCATATCGGCACCAATCCCGAGACCGGCCGCCAGATGAACGCCGGCGAGCTGGCCGTCGATCTTGTGCCCCAGGGCACGCTGGCGGAAAGAATCCGCGCCGGCGGCGCCGGGCTGGGCGGCATCCTCACTCCCACCGGCCTGGGCACGGTTGTCGCCGAAGGCAAGCAGACCATCACCGTCGACGGCCGCGAGTTTCTGCTGGAGAAGCCGCTGCGGGCCGACGTCGCCTTAATAAAGGCCCATACGGCCGACAAGGCGGGCAATCTCGTTTTCCATAGCTCCGCCCGCAATTTCAACCCGCTTATGGCCACGGCCGCCGAGGTCGTGATCGTCGAGGCAACGAATATCGTCGAGATCGGCGCTATTGATCCGGACGCCGTGATGACGCCGGGTATTTTCGTCAAATAATACCTGGTGCAGGGTTAGGAGGGGGAGAGGAAGATGGATTCGAAAGAACTGATCGCCAGACGCATCGCCCGCGAGTTCGAGGACGGCGACCTCGTCAATCTCGGCATCGGCATCCCGACCCTCGTGGCCGACTATATCCCCGCCGGCGTCCATATCACCCTTCATTCGGAGAACGGCTTCGTCGGCCTCGGCGCTGCCAACGGCGCCACCGACCCCGATACCACCAATGCCGGCGGCAAGCCGGTGACCATCCTGCCCGGCGGCGCGGTGTTCGACAGCGCGATGTCGTTCGCCATTATCCGCGGCGGGCATCTTGCGGCCACCGTGCTCGGGGGCCTGGAGGTGGACGAGGAAGGCAACCTGGCCAACTGGATGGTGCCGGGCAAGATCGTTCCCGGCATGGGGGGCGCGATGGACCTGGTGGTGGGCGCCAAGCGCGTGATCGTGGCTATGGAGCACACGGCCAAGGACGGCTCGCCGAAGATCCTGAAGAAATGCACCCTGCCCCTGACCGCGAAACAGGAGGTCGATATGATCGTCACCAATCTGGCTGTTTTCGTCCGCGACGCGCGGGGCCTCGTCCTGACCGAGACCGCCCCCGGCGTTACCGTCGAGGAGGTGAAGGCCGCCACCCAGGCTGCCTTCACCGTCGCGCCGGACGTGAAAGAGATGGCTGTGTAGTCTGCGCCAAAAATAAATAGCCCTTCCCAGCCCGCAGCAAGAAGTTTGCTGCGGGCTAGTGTTTTCCCCCGGTCGTCCGGCGGTTTATAAAGCGTTTTGGCAAGGCCGCATCTTGACAGCAGGCGAGCAGGGTGTTAATTTGAAGGTATCCGCTTCACGCGGAAAACAGGCAGGAGGATGCGAGAGGCAAATTTATAACAAGGAGTTAAACAATGGAGTTTTTAGTCGCACTATCCAAAATCATGATGGTGAACATCGTTCTCAGCGGCGACAACGCGGTGGTCATAGCCATGGCAAGCCGCTGCCTGCCGCCCAAGCAGCAGAAGATGGCCATCCTGTGGGGCAGTGCCGGAGCGATTGGACTTAGGATTATCCTTACCATCGTTGCGGTGGTGCTGTTGCAGATTCCTTACCTGCAATGCGCCGGCGGCCTGCTGCTTGTCTGGATCGCCGCCAAGCTCCTCATCGAAGAGAGCCACTGCGATAATATCAACGCGGCCGATTCGCTTTGGGCGGCCGTGAAGACGATTATCATCGCCGATATTGTGATGAGCCTCGACAACACCCTCGCCATCGCCGCGATTGCCGGCGGCGATTATCTCCTCCTCGGCGTCGGCCTGGCGCTGAGCATCCCGCTGATCATTTTCGGCAGCAAGATCCTTGTCATGCTGATGGACCGGTTCCCGGTCATCGTTTATATCGGCGCCGCGCTGATCGCCTGGACGGCGGGGGAAATGATCAACGCCGATCCCAAGATCGGGGTCCACATCGTCGAATATACGCCCCACTGGCTGGTACCCGCGGCGATAACGGTCGCCGTCGTCGGCTTCGGCTACTGGAGGCAGCAGCGGCGCAGGCAGGAGAAGGCCGCGCCCGCCGAGCCGGAAAATGATAAGTGAATAAATGGGAAAAGCGAGTCTGCAAAGACTCGCTTTTTTGACGCGCCGGTGGGGGCTTATCAACGGCCGTTACGTTTATTGGCCAAGGCCGTTCAGAAGCGTCCAGATGCAAGGCGCACCGGAGGATGGCCCTGCGACGACGGCCCAGGATGGGCCTAGTGCCGGGCGCGCCAAGGATGGCGCAAGCGCCCGGCCGGCATACTTGGTTGCGTACGCCGAGTGGGCCATCCGAGGAGCAACGCCGCAGACGGGCGCTGCTGGACGGCCGCTAATCCATGTAGGCGGCGACGATTTCGCCGACGTACACGGTATGATAGTCGCCGCTGCCGTACCACTGGGCGTTAAAGCCTTTGTCGAGCTGGCCGGGGACCATGTCGTAGCGGTAGACGACCCGGCATTCGTAGTAGAGGCCGCAGCCTTCGATTACGGGCGTGGCCACTTTTTGGCCCGCCCGGAGGGTTAGGCCGGCCGCTTTGACTTTGTCGACGTCCCGCCCCGATTTGCTGCCGCAGACGGCGAGGGCGTCCTTCATGCCGGCGAGCGGCAGGCTGACGGCGAATTCGCCGGCCTCCATGAGTTGGTGGGTGTGGCGGGAGGGGCGCACCATGACGGTGAAGACCGGTTTGCCCCACATGAAGCCTACGCTGCCCCAGCCGATGGTCATGACGTTGCTTTTTGCGCCGTCGCCGGCGGTTAGGAAGGCGCCCTTGCTGAGCACTTCCATGGCTTTGTTCGCCTGGTCGCTGAAGCTGATTTCTTTCACGACAAAACCTCCTTATAGCCGGCCTACGGGCGGAAACCGTCCGCGGGGGGCCGTTTATTCAGTTATATTCTGCCCGCAGAACCCGTTTCCTGGCGGCGGGCGGAGAAGGTTATAAAAAAATTCCATTGGTTAGGCCCCGGGCCTGGCAGTATAATGATAATAGCCTGGAACTAGGAGAGTATGCCCTGTGACCGATTTTACCACCACGAAGGAAAAGTATGTCCACGGCGTGTTCGCCGCCATTGCCCGCCGTTACGATCTGATGAATACGCTGCTGAGCTTCAACCGCGACAAGTACTGGCGGCGGTTCGCGGTCGCCAGGACGGGGCTGGCGGCGGGCGGGCGGGCGCTCGACGTCTGCTGCGGGACCGGCCTGCTTTCCCTGGAGCTGGCCAGGGCGGCCGGGCGGAACGGGCGGGTGGTGGGCCTGGATTTTTGCCGCGAGATGCTGGCTGTGGACGAGGCCAATATCGCCGCCAGCCCCTTCGGCCGGCAGGTCGAGCTGGTGGAGGGCAATGCGATGGCCCTGCCTTTCCCCGACGACAGTTTCGACTGCGCGACGATCGGCTTCGCGCTGCGCAACGTGCCCGATATCGCCACCGTGCTCGCGGAGATGAGACGGGTGGTGAGGCCGGGCGGGACGGTTGTTTCCCTGGAGCTCGCCAAGCCGGGCGCACCGGTGTTCAAACAGCTTTATTACCTGTATTTCGAGCAGATTCTCCCCTTGCTGGGCAAGGCCGGGGCCGGCGTGGACGGCCCGTACCGCTGGCTGCCGGAATCGCTGCGGCGTTTCCCCCATCAGGCCGAGGTCCGCGATATTTTCCGGGCGGCGGGGCTGAGGGAGGCCGTCTATCACGAGCTCACCGGCGGCATCGTCGCCGTTCATACGGGCAAAAAATAAGGAGGGCGAGCGCGTGCGCCTGGGAAAGTTTGCGATTTTCCTGGAGATGATCAAGTTCGAGCATACCGTTTTCGCCCTGCCGTTCGCCTATATCGGCGCGCTGCTCGCGGAGCAGCGGCTGCCCAGCCTCCACGACTTCGTCTGGATAACGCTGGCGATGGTCGGCGCCCGGACGGCCGCGATGTCGCTCAACCGCATCATCGACCGCCATATCGACGCCGCCAACCCGCGCACGGCGGCGCGGGCCCTGCCCCGCGGCCTGCTGCCGCCAAGGATGGTCTGGCTGTATACCGTGCTGTCGCTGCTGCTGCTGGCGGTGGCGGCTTATAATCTCAGCCCCCTCGCTTTCCGCCTTTTCCCGGTGGCGGTGCTGGCGCTTACTTTTTATTCTTATACCAAACGGTTCACCTGGCTGTGCCATCTCTTCCTCGGCGGTACCCTCGCCCTCGCGCCGCTGGGGGCCTGGGTGGCGGTCACCGACGCCGCGGACGCGGCGGCGCTGACGCTGGCGGCGGCGGTGATGCTGTGGGTGGCCGGCTTCGATATCATTTACGCGTGCGATGATTACGATTTCGACCGCACGGCCGGCATCTACTCCATCCCGGCGCGTTTCGGCATCGGCGCCGGCCTCAGGGTGGCGAAGGTTTTCCACGTCCTCGCGGCCGGCCTGTTCGCCTTCTTCGGCCATATGCTGGGCCTCGGGCCTTTCTACTGGCTGGGGGTGGCGGCGGCTGCAGCGCTGCTCTTCTGGCAGCACCGCCTGGTAAGCCCGGCCGATCTTTCCCGCGCGGGGGTGGCGTTTTTCAACCTGAACGGATCGCTGAGCGTGGTGATGCTAATCGCTACGTTTTGCGACGTTGTTTTCGGCGGGCGGTGAGAAGCGATAAGAGCCGGGCAATGCCCGGCTCTTGACTGATTTACGATTCGGCTTTGAGTTTCTGGAGGGCGAGGTATTTTTTCTGGAGTTCGTTTTCGAGGACGCCGATTTCCTTGAGCAGGGAGTCGACGGCCGGGCCTTCGCACTGGCCGGTGAGGAAGACGGTTTTGCCGTATTCCTTGAACAGCTTGTCCTGCTTGGCTTCGAGAAATTCCATCTGGAGGCGGATTTCGGTGACGTCTTTGGCCCATTTTACTTCTTCGCCAAGATCGTCCCACATTTCCCGGGCCTTTTTCGCGAAGAGATCGCGGTATTCCTTGATGCGGTCCTTGTCCATGGTCATTCCTCCTTTATTGGGCGTTATTTATTAATTCTGGCCGGCAATGGCCCGATTCCTGCCGAAGGAATGCCGGCCGGCGCGGAAAGGAAAAATTTTCTCCCCGGTGCGACAAATGTTTTTACGATAAAGACACTTGACTTTGCCAGGGGGATGAATTATAATCAGAACTAAATTTATACGACAACGCGTTGAAAGGGAAGCCAAATGTTGCGTGCCTTCAGAGAGCCGGCGGGTGGTGCGAGCCGGTGGCCGGGCAGGCGGTTCCGCCCCGGAGCGGCTGGTGACGAATCATGACGGGCGCCGCCCGATAAAGCGGCATAAGTTGGCCGTATGGCAATGTGGGTGGCAACGCGGGAATATGCTCTCGTCCCTGTAGGGATGAGGGTTTTTTCGTTAGCTGCCCCGGCGACGGCATAAGCTGGGTGGCACCGCGGGAAAAACCCGCCCCAATTTCGGGGCGGTTTTTTTATAGCAATATTTATTTTACTGGAGGGAACCAAATGAAAATACTCGTGTCCGACCCCGTATCCGATAAGGGCATAGCGATCCTGCGCCAGGAACACGACGTGGATGTGAAGCTGAAGCTGCCGCCCGAGGAGCTCATCGCCCTGATCCCCGGCTACGACGCGCTGGTGGTGCGCAGCGAGACCAAGGTCACCAAGGCTGTGATCGCGGCGGCCGATAATCTGAAGGTCATCGGCCGGGCCGGCGTCGGCGTGGACAATATCGACGTGGACGCGGCCACGAAGAAGGGCATTATCGTGCTGAACGCCCCGGAGGGGAATACGATCGCCGCTACCGAGCACACGATGGCGATGATGCTTTCGCTGGCCCGCAATATCCCCCAGGCGCATCAGTCGGTCAAAGGCGGCGAGTGGCAGCGGGGCAAGTTCGTCGGCGTGGAGATGCGGGGCAAGACCCTCGGCGTGCTCGGCCTCGGCCGCATCGGCACCGGCGTGGCCAAACGGGCGCTGGCGATGGAGATGAAGGTGCTCGCGTATGACCCCTTCATCAGCGCCGAGCACGCCCGGGCCCTCGATATCGAGCTCGTGGAGCTGGACGAGGTGCTGGCCGGCGCGGACTTTATCACTCTGCACCTGCCGCTGACCCCCGATACCAAGGGTCTGTTCAGCAAGGATACGTTCAAGAAGGTCAAGCCCGGGGTGCGGATCGTCAACTGCGCCCGCGGCGGGGTGATCGACGAGGCGGCCCTGGCCGAGGCCATCAAGGAGGGGATCGTGGCCGGCGCGGCGATCGACGTTTTCGAGAAGGAACCCATTGAAGCCACAAATCCGCTGATCGGCGTCGATAAGGTGGTGCTCACCCCCCACCTGGGCGCGTCGACCGCCGAGGCCCAGGTCGGCGTGGCCGTCGACGTGGCCGAGGGCATCCTCGTGGCTCTGCGCGGCGAGCCGGTGACGACCGCGGTCAATATCGCCCCGGTGCCCGCGCATGTGATGAAGGTTATCAAGCCGTACCTCAACGTGGCCGAGAAGATGGGCTGCCTGGCCGTCCACCTGGCCGACGGCCGCATCGAGACGGTCGAGGTCGAGTATGACGGCCAGATCAGCGAGGTGGACACCCGCATGCTGACGACGGCCGTGCTGAAGGGCCTGCTCGGGCCAATCCTCCAGGAGACAGTGAATTACGTCAACGCCCCCGGCGTCGCCAAGGCCCGCGGCATCAAGGCCAAGGAGATCAAGAGCAAGGAGACGGCCAACTTCGCCAATCTCCTCACCGTCCGCATCCGCACGGACAAGGGCTCGCATATGGTGGCCGGCACCCTGTTCGGCAAGGAGGAGGCCCGCATCGTAATGATCGACGGCTACCGGGTCGATGTCGATCCGACGGGCTGGCTGCTGATCGGGCCGCATATCGATAAGCCGGGCATCATCGGCAAGGTCGGCACTATCCTCGGCGAAAATAGCATCAATATCGCCAGCATGCAGGTGGGCCGCACCGAGACCGCCGGCACGAGCATCATGGTGATGACGGTCGAGGCCGATCTGCCGACGCCGGTGATGCTGAAGATCAAGGCGGTGGACGGCATTCTCGGCGCCAAACTGGTCAATTTCAACATCGGCTGAAAAGGGAGGTCCCGATGGCAACTGTAAAACCGTTCCGCGGCCTGCGGCCGGCTCCCGAGCTCGCCGCCCGCATCGCCGCCCTGCCCTACGACGTTATGGATTCGGAGGAGGCGCGGCGGATAACCGCCGCCAATCCATACAGCTTTCTGCGGGTGACCAAGGCGGAGGTCGATCTGCCGGCCGATGCCGATCATTATTCGCCGGCGGTGTACGCCCAGGCGCGGGCCACTCTCGACGGGTTCGCCGCCCGGGGGTATCTACGGCAGGACGAGGCGCCCTGTTTCTATATCTATAGCCAGAAGATGGGCGATCATATCCAGGTCGGCCTGGTGGCCGCGGCGTCGGTCGACGAGTACGAGCAGGGCGTGATCAAGAAGCACGAGTTCACCCGCCCCGACAAGGAGCTCGACCGGGTGAACCATATCGCCGCGACCGGCGCCCAGACGGGGGCGGTGTTCCTGACCTACCGGGCGGACCGGGACATCGACGCTCTGATCGAGCGCGGCCGCCAGAAGCCGCCGGTGTACGATTTCACCGCCGACGACGGGATAAGCCACACGCTGTACGTGGTGGACGACGGGGGCGATATCGCCGCCCTCGAGGAGGCTTTCCGGCAGGTGCCGGCCCTGTATATCGCCGACGGCCACCACCGCTCGGCGGCGGCGGCGCGGGTGCGGGCGAAGTGCTGGGCCGCGAACCCGGGGCATACCGGGGAGGAGGATTATAACCGCTTCCTGGTGGTGATCTTCCCCCACGATCAGGTGCGGATAATGGATTACAACCGCGTGATCGCCGATCTCGCCGGCTATACGCCGGCAGGGTTTCTGGCCACCGTCGCCGAGAGGTTCGCCGTCGAGGAGCACCCCGCCGGCGCCTTGAGGCCGGCCGCCGCCCATACGTTCGGCATGTACCTGGGCGGCCGCTGGTACCGGCTGACCGCCCGGCCGGGGAGCTTCGGCGGCGCCGACCCGGTGGCCTCGCTGGATGTGAGCATTCTCCAGGATAACCTGCTGGCGCCGCTTTTGAAGGTGGGCGACCCCCGTACCGACAAGCGGATCAATTTCGTCGGCGGCATCCGCGGCATGGCCGAACTCGAGCGGCTGGTGGACAGCGGCAAGTACGCCGTCGCTTTCTCCCTTTACCCCACCGCGGTGGCGGAGCTGATGGCGATCGCCGACCGCGGCGCGATCATGCCGCCGAAGTCGACGTGGTTCGAACCGAAGCTGCGGGATGCGATGGTGGTGCATCTGACCGGCTGCCGGTAAGGATGTTTTTCGTGAGGCCGAGCTGCCGCTCGGCCTTCTGTTTTTTCTCCGGCGGCATTGACAGGAACATAGTGGTAATTCGTCGAATCGTTGGCTATAACAGCATATTTGTCCGCTCCGAACGGATGGAGGAGGGCAGCCTGATGAGAACAAATCCTTTGTTGATTGCCGCCAGAGTCGCTTTTTCTTACTCTGTGATCGCCGGTTTGTGGATCGTGTTTTCGGACACCGTGCTGTTAGCGGTTGTGCAGGATGCGGCTACCATTACCGCCATGCAGGTCGCCAAAGGCTGGGGGTTCGTCGCCGCGACCGCGATCATGCTGTTCTGGGTCGTCCGCCGGAACCTTGAGACGATCGTCCGCTCGGAGAATGAGCTGCACGAGCGCAACGAGGCCCTCGTCCAGGCCAACGAGGAGCTGACCGCCGCGGAGGAGGAGCTGCGCCAGCAGTTTACCGAGCTCGTGACGAGCCAGGACAAGATCCGCCGCCAGAACGAATGCCTGCTGACGCTGCGGGAGACGGCTTTTGCGCTCATGCACGAGCTGGACGTGGACGCCCTCCTGCGCCTGATCGTCGAGAAGGCCGCCGCCCTGGGGGAATCTTCGCACGCTTACTTGTATACCCTGACCGACGACGGGCAGGCGATGGAACTGAAGGTGGTGACCGGCACCGCCATCCGGGAGGTCGGCTTCCGCCAGCGCCGCGGCGAGGGTGTGGTCGGCCGGGTGTGGAATTCCGGCCTGCCGCTCGTCATCCATGATTACGACCGCTGGGACAACCGGATAGCCGAAAAAGGGTTCGACGCAATAAGGACGTCGACCGGCTTCCCGCTGATCGTCGGCGGCGAGGTGGCCGGGGTGTTCGGCGTGAATTATTTCGATCGCCGCGAACTGGACGAGCACGCCCGGGAGCTGCTCGCCAGCTTCGCCGAGCTGGCTTCGATCACCCTCGGCAACGCCCGCCTCAACCGCTCGCTGCGGGAGGAGCTGACGGAGCGGGCGCTCGCGGAGGCCGACCTTGAGCTGCAGCGGGCCCGCACGCAGGCGGTTTTGGACGCCCTGCCGGATATTATCCTCCGCCTGAGCCCGGACGGATTCCTGCTGGAGGCTAAACAGGGCGGCAGCATCAAATCGACCGTCCCGTTCGGGGATTTTGTCGGCAAGCACCTGCGCGAATTCACCCCGCCCGGACTCGAGGATATAGTCACCTTTTGCATGGCGGAAGCGATCAGGACGCGGGCTGTCCAGGAGTTCGATTACGAGATCGCCGCCCCGGACGGCAAGCCGCTGTACCGGGAGATCCGCCTGGCGGCCACGGCCGACGACGAGGTCATCGCGATGATCCGCGATACAACCGAGCGCCGCGAGATGGAGCGCGAGCTCAAGCATATGGCCCTCACCGACCAGGCCACCGGCCTTCATAACCGTGCCTTTTTCGAGGCTGAGCTGCGGCGGATGAGCGACAGGCGTTTTTCGCCGGTGGGCGTGATCGTGTGTGATATCGACGGCCTGAAGTTCGTCAACGAAACGCTGGGACACGACACGGGAGACAAGCTGATCGTGGCCGCGGCCGAGATGATCGCCGCCTGTTTCGGCGACGGCGACGTGGTTGCCCGCACCGGCGGCGGCGAGTTCGGCGTGATCATGCCCAACAGCGATGCGGCGGCGGTCAGGGATGCCTGCGACCGTATCCGCGGGGCGGTGGCCGCTTACCGCGAATCGACCCGGACGCCGCTGGCCATCTCGGTCGGCCGCGCGATCCGCTCCGGCGAGGAGACGCTGAGCGACACTTTCAAGGCGGCCGACCGCAATATGTACCGCGAGAAACTCCACAGCAAGCAGAGCGGCCACAGCGCCATCGTCGCCACCCTCGCCCAGGCCCTCGAGGCCAGGGATTTCGTGACCGACGGACACGCCGACCGCCTCCAGGAGCTGATGGAGCGACTGGCCGTCGCGGTGGGATTGCCGAGCAGCGATCTGCCCGACCTGCGGCTGCTGGGCCGGTTCCACGACATCGGCAAGGTCGGCATCCCCGACCATATCCTTTTCAAGCCCGGCCGCCTGACCGCCGAGGAGTTCGAGGTGATGAAGCGCCACTCGGAGATCGGCTACCGGATCGCCTTGGCGTCGCCCGAGCTGGCCCCCATCGCCGACTGGATCCTGAAGCATCAGGAGTGGTGGAACGGCGAGGGTTATCCGCTCGGCCTGGCCGGCGAGGACATCCCCCTCCCCTGCCGCATCCTCGGCATCGTGGACGCTTACGACGCGATGACCAACGACCGCCCTTACCGCCGGGCGATGACGCACGCCGAGGCGGTGGCCGAGCTTGTCCGCTGCGCCGGGCGGCAGTTCGACGCCCGCCTGGTGGAGCTGTTCGTGGAGCTTTTGCAACCGAATTGACGCCGCTGGCCCGCGCGATATGTGCGGGTTGTCTTTTCTTTGCGGCCGGCAGCCTGTGCATAATTTTCTGCCGCCCATACAAAGCTAGCATTGGCAAGCCCCAGGGCAGCTCCGCCATTAGGAAAACTGATGGCGTCAGGGAAGGATTGTCAGGGCCGCGGACCGAAATAAAGCCGGAAAGGAGTGATTGATATGGAAAAAAGGGTTCTCGGCCGCACTGGTCTGGAAGTCACCGCCATCGCCTTCGGCGGCCTGCCCATGCAACGCTGCACGTTGGCCGAGGCGGGCCCGGTGCTCCACGCGGCTCTGGACGCTGGGATCAATTTCATCGATACTGCCCGCGCCTACACCGACAGCGAGGAGAAGATCGGCTGCCACGTTTCGCCCCGGCGGAAGGAGTATTACCTGGCGACCAAGAGCATGGCCCGCGACAAGGCGGGCATGGCCAGGGACGTCGATATAAGCCTGGCGACCATGAAAACCGATTATATCGATCTTTATCAGATCCACAACGTCAAAAACCGCCCCGACCTCGACAAGGTTCTGGGGCCCGGCGGCGCTCTCGAGGCGCTGCAGGAGGCGCAGAAGGCCGGGAAGATCGGCCATATCGGCATCACCGGCCACAGCATGGAGCTGCTGGTCGAGGGCCTGAAGACCGGTCGGTTCAGCACCGTGCAGGCGCCGTTCAACTGTATCGAGTCCAAGGCCGAGGAGGAGCTTTTCCCCCTGGCGAGGAAGGAGAATATCGGCATCATCGTGATGAAGCCGCTGGGCGGCGGCCAGATCGACAAGCCCGACCTGGCGCTGCGGTACATCCTCGAGCACGATATCACGACCGCCATCCCGGGCATGGACGAGGTCAAGCATGTCGAGGAGAACCTCGCCGCGCTGAAGAATTTCCGCCCGCTGACCGCCGCGGAACGCGAGGAGCTGGCACGCCTGGCCGCCGAGATCGGCGCCAATTTCTGCCGCCGCTGCGGCTATTGCCTGCCCTGCACCGTCGGCATCGATATCCCCCAGCTGTTTATTTTCCATCTCCAATACACCCGGTATAATATGAAGACCGCCATCCCCGGCCGCTACGCCGCTTTGCCGGTGAAGGCGTCGGCCTGCACCCAGTGCGGGGCGTGCGAGAAGCGCTGCCCCTACGATTTGCCCATCCGTGAGCGCCTGAAGAAGGTGGCCGAGGATCTGGGCTAATCGGCCGCGGGTTCTCCGGGCGGCTCGGCGGGGACCGGCGGGGAAACGGGAGCGGGATCGAGCCGCACCGCGACGCCGCCCAGGTACGGGGCCAGCAGGTTGAAGACGGCCGCGCAGGCAAGCGCGACCGCCCCGACGACCAGGCCGACCGCCAGGCCGAGGAAGGCGCCGCCAAAGACGCCGACGGCGCTGCGTTCGACGAGGCCGAGCGCGACGCCGCATGCCCCGCCGACGCACGTGCCGGCTGCGAACGCCAGCCGGAAGACGGCGCAGCAGGCGACCCTGGTGAGCATATAGTTATACATGCCATCACCCCTTGCCCCGAAGGAGGTATTTAAATGGCCGCGAAAGTATTCGATATCGCCGTGGTCGGCGGCGGTCCGGCCGGCCTGTCGGCCGCGCTGACCGGGCGCATCCGCAATAAGGATGTCGCCCTGTTCGAGCATCTCGATTTCAGCCAGAAGCTGCAGAAGGCCCATCTTGTGGATAATTATCCCGGTCTACCCCAGATTACCGGCAGGGGCCTGATGCAGCAGATGTCCGCCCACTGTCTGGCCCATGAGCCGACGCTGATCAAGGAGAAGGTTCTCAACATTTACCCCGGCGAGGTGTTCACGCTGCTGACGCCTGCCGCCACTTACGAGGCGAAGGCGGTCATCCTGGCGACCGGCGTGGTGGCCACGGTGCTGTTCGCCGGCGAGAAGGAGTTCCTCGGCCGCGGGGTGAGCTACTGCGCGACCTGCGACGCGATGTTTTACAAGGATAAGAATGTGGCGGTGATTTCGTATACGACGGAGGGCGAGCACGAGGCCACGTATCTCGGCGAGCTGTGCCGCCAGGTTTATTACCTGCCGCAGTACAAGGGCGAGCTGCCGCGTTTTCTCGACAACGTTAGGGTCGTGACCGACAGGCCGCGGGCGATCAAGGGCGATAGCCAGGTGGAGGAGTTGGCGACCGACCAGGGGGGCCTGGCGGTCGACGGGGTGTTCATCCTCCGCCAGTCGGACCCGGTGGAGAACGTGCTCCCCGGCCTGGAACTGGAAGGCGAGGTGATCAGGGTGGCCCGCGATATGTCGACGAATATCCCGGGCGTCTTCGCCGCCGGCGATTGCACGGGCAAGCCCTGGCAGATCGCGAAGGCCACCGGCGAGGGTCTGGTGGCGGTGCTCAGCGCCATCGGCTATCTCGAAGCGAAAGCCAGGCAAGCCGCGCCGTGAACCACAGTGTGGCGTAGCCGAACACCGGGAAGAGCATTCTGATGAGGTTGGCAAAACCGAATTGGCCGCAGATGACGGCGGCGACGGCGACCATCACGGCGGCGACGGCCGGGTGGAGACCCGTCGCCGCCGCCGTTTTGCCGGCACAGCCGTAGAGGCTGGCGAGGGCGGTGGTGTACATCGCCACCAGCAGGATGACGGTGTACACGATGCTGGCGAGCGGATGCTGGTGGCTGGCGATTTCGAGGATGGGCACTTCCTGGGTCAGGCTGTCGGGGTGATGGATCATGACGACGAGGGTGAGAAATGCCGCCAGGCCGCCCAGGATGAGGCCGCCGATCACTCCGCCGCCGGCGCGGCTGGCGTAGTGGGGCACCGTGCCGCCGAGCGGCACGAGCACGGTGGCGCCGACCATGAGGTTGTAAGATACGTAGATGAGCGTGGCGAGCAGCCAGTGGGGAGCCGACTGGCTGGCGGGAGCGGGCGGCGGCGCGGACAGCCCGGGGTCGGCGGCGTGGTAGGCGAGGGAGTAGAGGCCGACGGCGGCGATGCAGGCGATGAGCAGTGGCGCGATGGCCATGTTGGCGACGGCGACGCCGCGGATGCCGCCCAGCACGATGACCGCGGCGGCGGCCCCGGCGGCCGCGAGGCCGAGGTAGTAGGGCAGGCCGAGGTAGTCGCGGCCGACGGTGGCGATGCCGGCGACCATGACGGACAGCATGACGAACAGGAAGAGGGCGGTGAGGGCGTCGAGGACGAGGGCGGCGCGGCGGCCGCACACGTGGTAGATGGCCTGGTGATAGGCGGTGGCCTTAAGGCGGTAGCCGAGCTCGAGCAGCCGGCCGCCGAGCCATGCGAACAGGAGGGTGGCGACGGCGATGCCCGCCAGCCCGGCCTTGCCGAAGCTGGCGAAGAATTGGACGATTTCCTGGCCGGAGGCGAATCCGGCCCCGATGACGGTGCCGGCGTACGTCGCCCCCACGCGGATGGCGTCGGCCAGCGTTCGGGAACAACGCACGTCAGTCCCCCCTCCCTGTCGCTAAATGATATGAGGGATAGGGCGCTTTCTGACGTGGTTTTTTCTGGTATCGGTCGTTGATGGCCGCGGGCGGCAAAGGAGAAAAAAACAAAGCCCGGCGGGATTTTTTCTCCGCCGGGGTGTGTCTGTTTTTATCGTTTTCTCTCCTGTCTCCGCGGCCCCGGTCCTGCGGGTCGTTACTTCAGCAGGCCAATGATCTTCCAGTATGGGTAGGCTACGGCGGCCATTACCAATCCGCTAAGGACCATTCTTAAGCCGACGACTTTAACCAGTGACTTCATTGAGATGTACCCGTATGAATACACGAATAGCAGGCCGGCGAATTCGTATGGCAGTAGATACTGATCTAAACCATATAAATAGGAGTAGACTACCGGTAGTGGATTAATACCCGCTTTGATGCATATTTCGGCGAGGGGACCGGTAAAACTTGCCATAGCGGCAAGAGGCGTCAGCAGAAAATTTAGCGCTACGCCGAGAACCCACGCCGCAATCGTGGTATACATAGCGCTGCCCGTCAAATAGGGGAACATTTGGGTGGCCAGCCACTTCCCGGCGCCGGAACTGGTCGCGACGATGCCGATTGCCATACACCCGGCCACGAAGAAGATCATTTTATAATTTATTTTTCCCAATTGGGCTTCATCCAGCAGATTGACTCCCGGCAGAAAACATACTCCGCCCAGGATAACGAAAATCCAGCCGGGATCGATCTTGTGTATAGAATCGGTCAGCAGGGAAATGATCGTGATAACTAACAGTATCGCAACTTTCTTCTCCTGGATAGTCGCCGGGCCCATTTCTTTATATTGCCGAATGATTACTTCCTTGCCTTCAGGAGGGCTTTCAGGCTTTAACGCAAAGACAACTATCAGCAGACCCAGTAATGTCAGCATCAACGCGATCGGCAGGTTATGATAAGCATAATCCGTCCAGGACACCTGAACCGAATTTATTCTGCTTACGATGTTTATCATCATCGGAATGCCGCCGTCCCCGGTAAAAAAACCTATTCTAGTGGTTGCCACTCCCAGAAAGGCCGCCAGCATGACCGCGGATGCGCCGCGGGATTGCGGTTCCATTTTGAAGACCTGGCAAATCCCCATGGCGATGGGAATGATTATGGCCAGCTTCCCCATAATGCTTGGCACGAAGGGGTTAATTACTATGCCGGTTATCGTCAGGCCGACCAACGCCCCGGTAAAAGAGCCCCCGCTCTTTATGATCGTCAAGTAGGCAATGCGTTTGGCTAGGCCTGAGGTCATCAAAATATTGGCGATCATCATGCCCCCGACGGTAATCCAGATTACGCTGGTCGTCCAAGGGGCAAAGGCCGCCGCCGGTTTGGCGACGTTGGTTACAATGTATAATACCGGCAGCAGAATGGCCACCACCGCGCTGGGCAAAATGTCCGTCGCCATGGCGATTATCGCCCAGACGGTCAACGCCAGAAACCGTTTAACCGGTGCCGTGAACGACGCTGACTCGGGGAAAAGCATAATGCAGAGAGGCAAGGCAAGGGAAATTGTCCACATCACAAGGTTCTTCTTCTGTTGCGTGACTTGAGGAACCGGGTTGGTGGGACTGTTCGCCTTGGAATTGGCCATGCTCGTTCCTCCTAGCTTCACCTAGATATTTTTTGGCCCCTTGCTTGCCGGCCGGGGCCGGAGGCCCGGCGGGGACTACAGAGCCCCCGCCGTTTAGCGTTGCCTGGGCCTATCGCCTGTGGACGCTGTTGGGATATTCAAAAAGCGTCTTAAGATTTCTTGCTATCCACTTCATCGTCCGCGGCGATGCAAAGCGCGGTCGATCCTTGATAGGGCTTGGTTCCTACTACTGCTGTCTCCTTTTTCCGGCCGAGAGGAGCGGCTCCGGGCACCCGGAAGGTGGTGACGTCTATGCGGCCAATCGGCGTTTCCGGCGTGCGCTGGGCCTGCGGAACCCACTCATAGGGGACGCGGTAGGCCCGGTATACCATGTTCATTTTCATCTGTTTGCCCCAGTAAGGGCTGATATACTCCCAGACGATCTCGTGGTTCGGCGTGACTTCGATTATTCGGCCGCCCGACCCTTCGGTAATAAGCGTGTTGCCGTTCGGCAGGCGCTGGGCGCCGCTGATGAACGGGCTGTAGAAACGGTTGGAATCGGGCGGATTCACGAAGCCCGCCTCGACCGGCGTGTACTGCCAGACAATCTTGAGAGTCGTGGGATCGAATTCGAGAATTCGCGAGTAATCCCGGAGCGCATTCTTGGCGCCTGTAGGCGCACCCGGGTTCGGCACTCCGTAGCCGGCCCAGCCGCCGTTGTCGAACAGCAGGATATTGCCCTCGCCAGGCAGCCCGCGGGGAATCATGTGGGTATGATGGACGCCGATAATCCAGCCCAGTTTTTTCAGTTCGGGACTCGTATCGTAATCGGGTCCGACCTGCCAGACTATCTTGCCGGTTTTCTTGTCGATGATTGCCAAAATATTGGTTTCCCGGCCGTCAAAGATGATATTATCCGGATGGAACCGCTCATCGCCGGCGTCGAACCATTTGTTAGGCCCCAGTACAGACATGCAGTTGATGTGCATCCAGTCGCCCATACCGCCGCCGGCGGTGCGCATGTTGGGGTTGCGGCTCAGGATGTTCTTGGCGGCCTCGCTGAAGCCGAACTCGTCGAAATGATCGCTGCAGATCCATTCCCAGACGATTTCCCCGTCCCAGGTTACCTCGATAATGGTATCATCAAGCAGCCTTTTGTCGGAGATTTTTTTGTTGTAGAGATTTTTGTGGCAAAGGATCAGGGTATTGCCCCCGTCGACCTTGGGGTCCATGCCCGGCACATAGTAACCGACGGGATTGCCCGCCCGTTGGAAGTCGTGGTGTTGGCGCGCCATCCATTGGGGTTCTTCGCCGGGATCTTCGATGTACTCATACTGGTCGAACTTCCAGACGACGTTTCCGTCCCAGTCCACCTGGACCAGATCGGTCTGGTCCTGCATGCCGAACGCGTTGTTGCGCAGGCCGAGGTGCCCCATAACGTAGCCGCCGGGCAGCATGGTGTTGGGGAACCCGTGCAGGCCCTTCCACAGTTGGACTTCCGCCCCGTTCATGTCAATCAGCATGGCCCCGACTTCTTTGGCCTGAAAAATGGTGTAGCCGCTCCAGCACTTCTTCGGGTCGTAAATCGTTACTCCGGTGGGGTAAATACTTGGATAAGTCATACAATCTCCTCCTTTTTTTATTAGGCGGCCCAAACCGCCGAAAGCACTGCCTATTCTTTTTCCGCCTCAGCCAGCACCTGATAGCGCCTTGCCTGGGTCCGATAGGCGAGCAGCGCCGCTGCCGGCATAGGCTCCAGGTCTCCCAGCCTGGCGTCCCCGGGTTGTTCCGGCCGGTACAGCCGGATAAGATAGGGGTTCTTCTTGTTGCCGGTCAAGGTATCAAGCAACTGGGCGGCGGCGGCTACCTCCTGGGGAGTGAGGTACCTTGCCCGGTGTTTATCCGCCGCGGGGTATACCGTAGTCTGAAAGCGGTATTCCGGCGCGGTGGCCGCCAAGGCGACGCTTTTTTCGATATCCGCCTGCGCAAGCGGCTGGCGGAAAATGCCGCCGGCCAGCTCAGCCGGGGTTATCACTTCCATGACGACAACATCCGCAAGATTTTCCGCCAACACCTGTTCGAGCAGCGCCGGGTTGCGGCCGTAGGTATCGACAACTAGCCTGTAGTTGTCTCCCTTAAGCTGGCGCAGGATGGCCAGAAATTTTTCGCCCGCCTCGGGATTGCCTCCGGAAACATGTATCCCGTCTACCCATTCCTTGTGCAGCGTACCGGCGGTGAAATAACCGTCCAGTTCCGTTCCTGCGTACAGATAGGCCAGCGTAGCCCCCAATCCCTGCCGGATGGCCGTCCCGTCGGTGATGATCGGGAATTCCACGCCTTCGGGTCCACGGAAGATTTGTTTGCGATTGGCGGCGTAAAATTTTTGGAAATCCTCTTTTCCCTCGGCCTTCATGTCTTTTTCCACATAGGCAATCCCGCGCTCTTGCATGTAGCCCTTGAGGAGCTTGCAGCGGGTGCAGCCGGTGGCCGAGTACAAGGTAAAATCGCTCATGGAATCTTCCTCCGCTCGTGAACGTAGTTTATAAATGGATGGCATGGCCGGCCAGAAGATGGGCGCCCTCCAGTACGGCTTCGCTGAGAGTTGGATGGGCGTAGACCTGACAGGCCATTTGCCCGACTGTGCCGTCGAAGGCCAGCACGGTGGCCGGAACGGCGATGATTTCAGTGACATGCGGCCCGATCATGTGGGCCCCGAGGAGTTTTCCGGTTCCCCGGTCGGCGATAAGTTTCACGAAGCCGGCATTTTCACCCATGGCCACAGCCTTGCCATTCGGCACGAAAGGGCTGACGGCGGTTGCGACATCAAGACCGCGCTCGCCGGCCTGCTTTTCCGTCAAGCCCACCGAGGCCGCTTCCACCCAGCCGAATATGCAGCGGGGAATATTCTCATAGATCAGCGGCTGCGTTTTCCGGCCGGCGATTGCCTCAGCGGCGATAATTCCCTGGGCCGAGGCCACGTGGGCCAGCCCGAGCTTGCCGGTCACGTCGCCGATGGCGTATATGCCGGCAACGCTGGTGCTCATCCGGTCGTCGATAGCGATGTAGCCACGCTCCGTTGCGATGCCGCCGTCCTTGACGGCCAGAGATGCGGTATCGGGAATGAACCCGATGGCTACGAGGACCTTTTCGGCGGCTATTACCTCCGCTCCGTGCTCACCGGCAATGGTTACTGCCGCTCCGTCTACGGTTTTTTCGATACCTGTCACTTTGGCGGCCGTCCGTAGGCTGATGCCGGCCTTTCGGTACTGGAGCTCGGCCTCGCGGCAGATGTCCTCATCCTCAGTAGGCATTATGCGGGACGCGGCTTCAACGACGGTGACCTGCGCCCCGTATTTCTTCCACATTGTTGCGAATTCCAGTCCTATCGGGCCGGCGCCGACGATGACCGCCGATAGCGGCGCTCTGTCCAGCCTGAGGGCGTCTTTGGCCGTGATTATCGTTTGTCCGTCGAATTCCACTCCCGGCAGTTGCCGCGGCTGGGACCCGGTAGCGATAATGATGTTGGCGGCCGTGAGAGTTTTGCCGTTGTCGATGGCGACCGCCTTATCAGCCGTCAGGCGGGCCGCTCCCTTATACACGGTTACGCCGCGATTCTTCAGCAGGATCTCTATTCTTTTGCCTTGCCGCCTGGCGATCTGGCGGCTGCGGTTATGGGCTACCGCATAATCGGCGCTCCAATCCGTCAGCGCGAACCCCAGGGCTTCCCCTCGCCCGAGGCCGTGGACAGCCTCAGCGGTATGCAGCAGCGATTTCGTGGGGATACAGCCCCAGTTTACACAGGTGCCGCCAAGGGACTCTTTTTCTACGAGGGCCGTCTTCAACCCCAATTGGCTCGCCCGCACTGCGGCAACATAGCCTCCCGGCCCGCCGCCCATGACAATTACGTCAAATAATCCATCCACTTTTATCCCTCTCCCCGCAGTACTTGAGAATCAAGGCTGAAGCGTTTTTACGTAGGCTTCGGCCGAAAGCAGGTCGGCCGACTCTTCCGGTTTTTCCGTCCGGATTTTAATTATCCAGCCGTCGCCGTACGGGCTGGTGTTGACCAAATCGGGGCGTTCTTCCAGGTCGGCGTTCACGGCGTCGATGTGGCCGCTGACCGGCGCGTAAAGGGCGGAAACCGTCTTTACCGACTCGGCGCTCCCGAATGGCTGGTCTTTGGTAACCTTACTGCCCACCCACGGCAGTTCGATGAAAATGACCTCGCCCAACTCACTTTGGGCGTAGTCGCTGATTCCCACCCAGGCTATATCTCCGTCGAGCCTGACCCATGTATGCTCCGGGTGATATTTGAGTTCATCCGGGAATTTCTTTGCTCCGCTCGTGGTTTCGGCCATTACTGTTCATCCTTCCTTAATCTTGTTGACTTTGAGGAGTAAAGCAAAAAATTTGGGTGAAAAAAATAACTTAATACTATATTTCAATAATAAAAAACGCCAAAAAAAAAAGCAGTAATATATACTACATTTTGTGATTTTTCAGAAAGAAAGAGCTGACTGAGTCAGCTCAATACTGCCGTACAGAGGTTAACCATCAGCCAGTTCCAGCAACCGCGGATAATCATTTATCACCAGCCTGGTCTTGCTTATATGACCAATTATCCCTTGTTTCTTCAATTGGGCAAGGGTATGATTCAGCGTCACCCGGTGCACGCCGAGAATGCAGGCCAATTCATGTTGCGTGATTCCCCGGGCGCTGACGACTTTTTCCCGGGGTGCGCCGCTGTTGTCACGAGTTATCAGGTAAATCAGCGCTTTGCACACCCGGCTGGGTAATGGAGCCAGATCGCTGACCGGACAGCTCAAGACCCGAATCTTGTAGGCCATACTCTCAAGCAAATTTGTCACCAGGTTTGGGTGCTTAGTTAGAATCTCTTCATTGAAACATTGCCGGGAAAATGTATATACTACGCATCTATCTACGGCGATGAAAATATTATCCATACCCCTTTTTTCGAAAAAAGGGACCTCTCCGAAGATAGTACCTTTTTCCAGAAACCAGAGAATTTTTTCGTCGCCGTCGGGGTTCGTGCTGTAAAATTTTACCCTGCCGTCGTGCAAATAGTACAGATGATCGACCTTTGCCTGACTGCCGCCGATAATAATATTTCCTTTGCTGTAATGCTGCTTCTGGCCAAGATGCAGGACCGTTTCCCAAATAGCGTTCCTGGCGCTTATCCAAGGCGAACAAAAGTGCTGAATCACAGCTGTCACCTTCCTGCCCGCAACCAGAGCGGTTCTTAGCCTGGTTGCGTCTTTCATACTAGAACTTTCAGGATCTCATCGCGGTCGATGCCGGCGAAATATTGCCTCAAATCGAGCTTGTCCAAAGCGGCGCTTATCGCGTCGTACTCATGACGTACGCCCGCCAGTAACGCCACCAATTCCTCCGCCGGTCTGTTGCCGAAGAAATCGCCATAAATTTTTCCCGTCCGGATAAGTCCATCTTCGATAAACAACCGGCACTCTATCAGGCCGTTGGCAAAACGCAGCCGGTTGCGGAAATTATATTGGGGCGATTTGCCGAAATTCCATTCCCATAGACCGTACTTAGTCCTGACAAGGTCTTCGGCGGCGCTAAGTTCATGCGGCCTGAGTTCGTCGACGACTGCTTCTTTATATATTTCGGCGATGTGCGAGATAATCATAGCCGCAAACTCGTCGATCGTCAATCTTTGCGGCAGATAAGCGGCAATGTTGGTAACCCGGCTCGCTACAGATTTGACGCCTTTACTGGCGTATTTTTCCGGTTGGACGCGAAGGGCTTCCTGGACTATCGTCAGATCGGCGTCGAATAGTAACGTCCCGTGGTGCAGCACTCTGTCGGCCCGTACGAACTGAGCGTTTCCAGAGAATTTCCGCCCGTCGATGATCATATCGTTGCGGCCGGAAAACTCGGCGTTAACCCCGACTTTAGCCAGCACATCGATGATCGGCTGGGCGAAACGCCGGAAATCCAACAGTTTATTCGCGGACCGGGAAATAAATGTGAAGTTTAGATTTCCGAGGTCATGGTAAACAGCGCCGCCTCCGGTCATTCTCCTGACAACGGGAATTTTGTGGTGGGCGACATATTCCGGGTTGATTTCTTCCGCGGTATTCTGGTTGCGGCCGACGATTACCGCCGGCCGATTACGCCAGAGCATAAAGCATTCGGGCGATGAGTTTATCAACAGCCATTCTTCGATAGCGAGATTAAGATGGGGATCGGTGTTGTTATTTCGTATAAGTCGCATCGCCTTGTCACCTCAAAATGTTGGACGTAATTGGGGTACGCCAGACGGGCCAGTTAAATGTTGATTCTTTATTTTCTATTATAATGTATTTGCCAGAATTAAAATTGTAAAAATTGTTACAATTTTCGGCGATTGTATAAAAAGGTGTGGTTTATTAAGGTCAAATGATTGAGAAGGCGAAAAGGCTACCGCCCAAGATGGGGGGTAGCCTGTTTGTTACTCGATCTATAGTGCTTCCATTCCGGCATTGAAAGCTTCAATATTGATATCCACGGTATTAGCCTTGACGTTATCTCTGATTTCCTGCTCCCAATCAATGGCGGTAAGCCCCAGCGCCTTGACCAACGCGCCGAATAATACGATGTTCATCGTCTTCGCATTACCCAGTTTGTCGGCGATCTCGCCAGCCTTGATGACAGTGGTGTCCACCTTGCCCTTGATCGTGTCCAGCACGCCCTCGGGGTAGTCGCACTTGCCCATGAGGATAGGCGCGGACGGTATCTGGTAGTCGTTCACGACCGCCTTGCCCTGCGGGTTGAGGTACTCCAGCCAGCGTAGCGCTTCCATCGTCTCGAAGGAGACGAGGATGTCGGCCTGGCCCTTGCCGATAATCGGCGAGTGGACCTTCTTGCCGAACCGGACCTGGTTGCTTACGCTGCCGCCGCGCTGGGCCATGCCGTGCACTTCCGACATCTTCACGTCGTAGCCCGCCTTCATCAGCCCGTTCGACAGGATCTTGCCGACGAGGATGGTCCCCTGCCCGCCGACGCCGACCAGCAATATATTTTTGACGTCTGCCATCGTTATTCACCCACCTTCGTGATTGCGTTCTTCGGACACACCTGGGCGCACACCTTGCAGCCCGTGCACTGCCCGGCGTCGATCTTCACCTTTTTCGTATCCTTGTCGAAGCGCAGCGCCGGGCAGCCGGTGCGCACGCACGCCTTGCAGCCGATGCACTTCGCCTCGTCCACCGCGCATGTGCCCCGGTAATCGCCGAACTCTTTCTTGTCATCCATGGAGTGCTTCTTCAGCACGCACGGCCACCGGGTGATGATGACCGACGGCTCGTCGAGCGCGAGCGCCCAGGCGAACGTCTCCCTGACCTCTTTTAGGTCCAGCGGGTTGACCGTCCTAACGTGGTCCACGCCCATCGCCTTCACCAGCGTGGTGATATCCACCACCTTGGTCGGCATGCCCTGGAGGGTGAAGCCGGTTCCGGGGTTGTCCTGGTGGCCGGTCATACCGGTGATGCGGTTGTCGAGGATGCAGGTGATGGTGTTGCTGCGGTTGTAAATCACGTGCATCAGGCTGTTGATGCCGGTGTGGAAAAAGGTCGAGTCGCCGATCGTGGCGATGACCCGCAGCGGCTCGCCGAATTTGTTGTACATCTTCTGCGCGCCGTGGCTCATGCTGATGCTGGCGCCCATGCAGATGGTGGTGTCCTTGGCGTTCAGCGGCTCGGCGCCGCCGAGCGAATAGCAGCCGATGTCGCCGGTGATCATCACGTTCTTGAGCTTGGCCAGCTCGTAGAAGAAGCCGCGGTGCGGACAGCCGGCGCACAGCGTCGGTGGGCGGTTGGCGATGACGGCCGGGTCGTAGTCGATGATCGGCCTGGTTTCGTCCAGCAGCGCCTTGGCTACGATGTCCGGGGTGAGCTCCCACACGTTGGGGATTTTCTCCTTGCCGATGCAGGCGATGCCGGCGGCTTTGATCTGTTCCTCCATGAACGGTTCGAGTTCCTCGATAACGTAGAGGGTGTCCACTTCCTTGGCAAACGCCCTGATCTTGGCCATCGGCAGCGGGAAGGTGAAACCTAGCTTCAGGTAGGACGCCCTGTCGCCGAAGACCTCTTTCGCGTACTGGAAGGCGACCCCGGCGGCGATGATGCCAATTTTTTTGTCGTGCCACTCGGTGAAGTTCAGCTCGGTCTCGTTGGCGACCGCCTCCAGGGCTTTGAGGCGGTCTTCCACCTCGATGTGCAGCTTGCGGGAGATCGCCGGCACAAGGTCGTATTTCTGTGTGTTCTTAACGTACGGTTTCTTCGCCGCGTCCTGGCGCTCGCCGACCGTCACCAGGCTCTTGCTGTGGCAGACGCGGGTGGTCATGCGGAACAGGACCGGCGTGTTGAACTTCTCGCTGATTTCCATCGCCGCCTTGACCATGTCCTTCGCTTCTTGGCTGTCGCTCGGTTCCAGCATGGCGATCTTGGCGAACTTGGCGTAGTAGCGGTTGTCCTGCTCGTTCTGCGACGAGTGCAGTCCAGGGTCGTCGGCGGACACCAGCATCATGCCGCCGTTCACGCCGGCGTAAGCGAAGCTGAACAGCGGGTCGGCGGCGACATTGACGCCGACCATTTTCATAGCCGACAGCGTCCGGGCGCCGGCTACCGAGGCGCCGATCACGCACTCCAGGGCCACCTTCTCGTTCGGCGCCCACTCGGCGATGATGTCGTCCTTGTACTCGGCGAGGTTCTCCAGGATCTCCGTACTCGGCGTGCCGGGATAAGCGGCCGCGTAGGAGACGCCGGCCTCGTAGGCCCCCTGGGCCACGGCCTCGTTGCCGGTCAGTAATTTGATCATCGTAAAACCCTCCTCTTTTGACGTATCTGCTTCAGTTGGCGGAGTTGGCCTTACGCCGCCGGGCGTAAGACAGGATGGCCCCCAGCGCGATCGAAAGGTAGGCTGCCGACAACACGCGGTATTCTGGCGGCAGCAGGAACGTGACGGTGTGGGCCGGTATCCAGAAGAACGGGATGGTCTTGGCGACTACGAATATGATGAAGCCGTGCCAGTCGATCTTGGCGACGACTTGCGGCCAGCTCGGGGACAGGCCCTCGGCCCGCATGTCGATATAGGTGTCGGTCATGCGGTGCGCCGCCATGAACACCGGGCCGAACGTCAGGTTCATCGACGCGCTGATGAAGAACGCCGTGAGGACAGCGCCTACCGCGCCGTCGCCGGTAAGCAGCAGGCCCTTCTTGACCGCGCCGCCGACGCCGCTGAGGTAAATCTCGAACATCAGCACGACCGTCATGCCGACGATGCCCCAGATGGCCGACTTGTACGCCATGCCGTGCGGCCTGGTCCACTTGCCGGTTACGATACGGATGGCCAGCAGCTCGCCCAGCGTCGCCAGGATGAAGAACTTGGCGAAGCCCATCATGTAAGGGTGGGCCAGCGTAGCGCTTATGAAGACGGCGTGCGTGGCCGGGACGAGCAGCAGCGCCGACACCCCGCAGAACGCCGCCAGCCAGAGAAAATCTCCCTTATTCAAGTGCATACCTCCGCTTGCTTCAAGATGGGCGGCCCCGCGCTACGCCAGCCGCGGCACGGTCAGGCAGGCCAGGGCGATCGAGTGGACCTTGGCCTCGGCCGAATCGGAGCGCGACACCATTACGATCGGGTGGGTCGCTCCCAGGATCATGCCGGCTATTCTAGCCTTGGCGTAGTTGACAAGTGTTTTGCCCACCATGTTTCCGGCCTCGATGGTCGGCACCAGGAACAGGTCTACCTGGCCGGCAATCCTGCTGCTGATCCCCTTATGCTTTGCCGCTTCGGCGCTGGCCGCCACGTCCATGGCGATCGGCCCCTCGATGACGCACGGCGGCAGCTCGCCGTCCTCGCCCATCTTCGCCAGGGCCTGCGCGTCAAGCGTGGCCGGCATCTTGGGGTTGACCTGCTCGTTGGCCGTCAGCACGGCAACGTTCGGTTTCTCGATGCCCATCTGGTTGAGCGTCGTCAGAGCGTTTATCAGAATCTCCTTCTTCTCCGTCAGGCTGGGAGCGATGTTCATGCCGCCGTCGGTGTGGAAGGCCAGCTTCTGCTCGCCCGGAATCTCGAACGCGGCGAAGTGGCACAGGATCCGGCCGGAACGCAGGCCGCGCTCTGGGTTGAGCGCCGCCCGCAGGAAGTTGCTGCTGTTGATAAGGCCCTTCATCAAAATCTGCGCCTTGCCTTCGGAAACCAGGGACACGGCGGTCAGCGCCGCCTTGTCGAGGTCCGGCTCGTGGATTATCCGCGTATCGGCCGGCAGGCCGATTTCGCTGGCCAGCGGCTTGATAAGTCCGGCGTCGCCGACGAGGATGGCGTCCACTATCCCTTCCGCGGCCGCTTCCTTGACAGCGGCGAGTACGTCCCGGTCCTGAGCGGCGGCCACGCTTACAGTCACCTTGCCGAGCTCGCGGGCCCGCTCCATGACTTCGCTGAAATTGCGCAACATTGTCCGCGCACCTCCTTTGTTACCGGTATGTTTTCGCGGCTTCCTCGCCCCGCAGGACGCGCAGCGCCCCCGCGGCCAGCGAATCCATCTCCTCTTCGCCCGGCACGACCACAACCGGGGCGATGAACTGTGTTCTGGCGACAATGTCGTTGACGATCCGCTGCGAATAGGCGATGCCGCCCGTCAGGACGATGCGGTCCACCTTGCCGGCCAGCACGGTCGCCATGGCGCCGATCTGCTTGGCCACCTGGTAGGCCAGGGCGTCGAGCACGACCGCAGCCAATTCGTCGCCGGCGGTCGCCCGCTGCTCGGCCTCGCGGACGTCCCGCGTGCCGAGGTAGGCGTACATGCCGCCCGTGCCGAGCATCTTGGCCAGCAGTTCCTTCTCGGTGTATTTGCCGGAGAAGCACAGCTTGGTAAGCGACCAGGCGGGCAGCCCGCCGCAGCGGTCGGGTGAGAACGGTCCCTCTTCCTGGGCGTTGTTGACGTCGATCATCCGTCCCTGCCGATGGGGCGAAACCGAAACCCCCGTTCCCAGGTGGGCGACGACCAGGTTGACGTCCTCGTAGCGCTTGCCCATATCCTTGGCCACCTTGCGGGCCACGGCTTTGCTGTTCAGGGCGTGCGACAGGCTGTAGCGCGGCACGTCCGGCAGGCCCGAGATGCGGGCGACCGGTTCCATTTCGTCCACCGACACCGGGTCGACGATGAACGCCGGGATACCCAACTGATCCGCCAGTTGCTTGGCGATGACGCCGCCGAGGTTCGAGGCGTGCTCGCCCCGCTCGGCCCGCCGGAGGTCTTCGGTCAACGTCCCGTTTACGGCATATGTACCGCCGACGAGCGGCTTGAGCAGACCGCCGCGGCCGACGACCGCGGCCAATGTATTGAGTGCGATGGCCTCCTCCTTGAGCGTCGCCACGATCAGCTCCGTCCGGTACTGCCGCTGGTCGTACACATGCTGGAACTGGGCAAAATCCGGCCCCTGATGCTCGACCGTCTTTCGGAAAACCGCCTTCTCGTCTTCGAAGACGGCAATCTTCGTCGACGTGGCGCCGGGGTTGATAGCCAAAATCTTGTGCATCCTCTACGCTCCCCTGCTAAAATGTGAGAATTGCCGATGCTTTTATCATAAATAGCCGGCCAAAAGCTGTCAACAATTTATTTATTAAATAAACAATTTGTTTAAAAAATGGCCATAATATGGCCTGTCTGTATTGTTATGTGCCGCCGGGCATGGTAATTTATATATAACGACAAGTGCAAAGGTGTGAACGGTTTGGATAAAGAGGCGGCGCTCGATTTTTTGCAGCGGCTGGCGAGCGGGGTTTCCCAGATGTTCGGCAGCGCGTGCGAGACGGTGATTCATGACCTTAACGACCGGGGCCACAGCCTGGTCGCCATCAACAACGGCCATGTGACCAAGCGGGAAGTCGGCGACAGCCTGCTAGTACTGGGGCATCGCGAGGTCGACGATTTTTTTCTCGGCAACGACCTAGTCAACTGCGAGGGGAAGACCAAGGACGGCCGGCTGCTGAAGGCCTCGACGTTCCACTTCAAGGGCGAGGGCTACCACTACGCTCTCGGCATCAACTACGACTACACGCACCTGGCGCTGGCCAAAGCAACCCTCGAAGAGCTGACCGCGGTCGGCGAGAACATCGAGGAAGCGATCGCCAGCTCGACCACCGACCTGCTGGAGAATATCTTCGCCGAATGCCTGAAGGCCGTCGGCAAGCCGGTCGCCATGTTCACCAAGGAGGATCGCTACAGGATGTTCGAGCTGCTGAGCGCCAAAGGGGCCTTCAACTTCCAGCGCGGCATCCCGATCATCGCCGACAAGCTCAACATCTCCCGGCACACCATCTACAAGTATCTCCGCGAAAAATAACGCCGGCCACGCCAATAAGCCGAGCGGCCGGCCGGGGCCTATGTAATAGCCCTGGCCGAGCCGCTCGTTTGTATTTCCGTTTGCCGTTAGCCTTCGATGACGCCCTGCTGCTTGCGCAGCGCGGCGTTCTTGGCGATCTTCACCGTGCCGACCGTCAGCAGCGGCAGCACGACGAACGCCAGGCCGACGTAGCCGATCGAGCCGTAGCCTTTGACGACGAGGGCGGTCAGGCCGAACACCGATGCGCCGGTACACAGGATCATGGTGGTGATCGAGATGATGATCCGGCGCAGCCGCAGGCTTTCGAATACGCCCGACCCTTTCCAGGCCTTTTCGAAGCGGGCCACCGAGGTATATACGAACGAGATGGCGGTGCCGATCAGGGCGACGAACAGAATGACGCTGTAGACGATTTTCAGCCAGGGCAGGCCGAGATGGTTGGTTACGTAGTAGACCGGCAGGGTCTCTTTAAGCACGTCGGGGGCGAAGCCGAGCAGCATGATGCACATGACCGCCAGGAAGGTGCCGTTCAGCAGGACGCCGAACACCCCGAACGCGTTGCACTCTTTGGTCGTCGTGATTTTGTGCGAGACCGAAACGGCCGGCACCAGGCCGAACGACTGGAAGCCGACGTACAGCGCCGCCTTCCACACCGCCTCCCACTGGTCGTTGCCGAACGTTTCCTTCGTGGCGATGAAGCTCTGCCACTTCGCGGCGCCGGCCTGGAGGCCCAGGTAAGCAAGTAACACGAGGGTGACGATGAGGAAATACGCTTTGTATCTGAGGACGCGGATGATGAGTTCGGCGCCGAAGATGGTCAGCAGCAGCAGGACGACGCCGATGCCGGAGATACCGAGAAAATACGGGACACCAAGGGTATTTTGCAGCAGGGAACCGGCGCCGGCGATCGATGTACTCACGGCGATGAGGATATTCGACATGAAGCAGATTTCGAATATGACCGAAAAGACCTTTTCGTAGGGATGGTACAGAACATTGGCGAAGCTCTTGTAATCATGGACGTTGTGGTCCTTGGCGAGTACCAGGGCGTTCCGGTAAGTCCAGGCTACGAAAAACATGGCGATGAATGGCAGCACGGCGCTAAGCCAGCCATATTTCACGTAGAAGTTGACTTCCTGGTTGCCGGTGGCGAAGCCGCCGCCGCAGTGGGTGGAAAACCAGACTGCCGCGATGGAGAACGAGATGAACAGAAACTCAAACCCGGACTTTTGTTCACGCATGCCTTTTCCCCCTCTTTTTATTTTTTCCGCCTGTTGTCAATGAAGAGCCCCTTCATAGTTGAACATCTTGCCGGGGTTCATGATCCCCTGGGGATCGAGCGCGGCCTTCACGTCTTGGCCGAGCTTATAGCCGACCGGGCCCATCTCGGCGCGCAGGTAGGGGGCCTTGGCCGAGCCGATGCCGTGTTCGCCGCTCAGCGTGCCGCCAAGCTCCAGGGTCACGATGTGTACGTCGTCCAGGGCCTTTTCCGCCCTGGCCACCGCGTCCTTGTCGCGCTTGTCGAACATGATGGTCGGGTGCATGTTGCCGTCGCCGGCGTGGCCGACGATTACCATCGGCAGGTCGTATTTCTTCTGGATTTCCAGGCACTTGTCCACGAGCAGCGGGATGAGGCTGCGCGGCACGGTCGAGTCCTCGGCAAACTTGCAAGGCGCTATCTGGCCGAAGGCCTTCGCCACCGCCCGGCGGGCGACCCACAGATCCTCCGCTTCGGCCGCGGTCCGGGCGATCTTCACCTCCGTCGCCCCGCACTCCCGGCAGATCTCGCTCACCCGCTTGGCGTTCTCCTCCACCGTCGAGGGTACGCCGTCCACCTCGATGAGCAGCAGGCCGGCGGCCTCGACCGGCAGGCCGATCTTCACCGCCTTCTCCACCGCGACGATGCTGAGGTTGTCCATCAGCTCCAGCGTCGTGGGGATGATGCCCGCCCCCATCGTCACGCTCACCGTCTTGGCGGCGTTTTCCAGTCGGTCGAACGTCGCCAGCATCGTCTTCTTCGTCTCCGGCATGGGCACGAGCCGCAGCGTTACGGCGGTGACGATCGCCATCGTCCCTTCCGAGCCGGTGAGCAGCATCGTCCAGTCCGGGCCGCACATATCGCCGTCCACGGCGTTGCCCGTCTCCACGATCGTGCCGTCGGCCAGCACGACTTCCAGCCCCAGCACGAAGTTGCGGGTGATGCCGTACTTCACGCCCTTGGGGCCGCCGGCGCACTCAGCCACGTTGCCGCCGATCGTCGACTCCTTGAGGCTTGAAGGGTCGGGCGGATAAAGCAGGCCGAGCTTCGCGGCCTGGGTGGTTATTTCGAACGTCACCACGCCGGCTTCGGCGACGGCGATCTTCCTGGCCGCGTCAATCGTGCGGATCTTGTTCATCCGCGCCAGGTCGAGTATGATGCCGCCCTTCAGGGGCACGGCACCGCCCGACAGGCAGGTGCCTGCGCCGCGGGGGGTTACGGGGATATTGTTGGCGGCGGCCACCTTGACCACGACGGCCACCTCGTCGCGGTTCGCCGGCCGCACCACGGCCGCCGGCTGATGGTTGAACACCGTCGCGTCGTTCGAATAGATCACCAGGTCCTCGTGGTCGGTCAGCACGTAGCCGCTGCCGACGATGGCCCTAAGCTCGCTGATTATGCTGCTCGCTAACATGACCTCACCCCTTCCTTCCGGCTTCGTACGCCATGGCGACAACTTCCGCGGTATGGAGCACCTTCATTTTGCTGTTGCGCTGGCTGAGGCCGTCGGTGATATGCATGCGGCAGGCGGAGCAGCCGGCGACGACGTAATCCATGCCGGTCGCCTCCGCATTGTCGAGTTTCCAGTCGTTGATCTTGCGCGACAGCTCGTAATACACGGCGCTGAACGTGCCGCCGGCGCCGCAGCAGCGGTCGGCGTCCTTCATCTCCACGTACTCCAGGCCGGGGATGGCGCGGAAGATCGCACGCGGCTCGGCCGATACCTTCATGCCGCGCACCAGGTGGCAGGCGTCGTGGTAGGTTATCTTCAGCGGCAGGTTGCCGAACTTGGTCATGTCACAGTGCCTGACGACGAACTGGGCGATGTCGAGCACCTTCCCGGACAGCGCGCGCCAGTCCTCCAAGAGCGGCGAGCCTTCCAGCAGGCGGCCGTACTCGGCCAGCAGCGCCGCGCCGCACGACGAGCAGGCCGTTACCACGTGGTCGTATTGATAGGCGTTGATGGCCCTGACGTTCTGTTCGGCCAGGACCCGGCCCGTATCGGCGTCGCCGGACGTGAAGGCAGGCGTCCCGCAGCAGCACTGCTCCTCGGGGATGACGACCTCGAAGCCGTTGCCGGTGAGGATGTTCACCACCGCCTCGCCAGCCTGCGGGTACATATAGTTGAGCGTACAGCCGGTGAAGAAAACCACCCGCCCCTTGGTTTCCGGCGTCTGGGCCTTGTTCACCACCGGCAGGCGCGAGCGCAGCGGCCGCGTGGTCAGATTGGGCACGACCCGGCGCAGGTTGAGGCCGGCGGCCGGCAGCGGGATGCGGGCCACCTTGCCGCGGCCGTCCGGCAGGTCCTTGAAGATCAGGCCCTGAAAAGTCGCGCCCAGCTTCAGGCCCAGGTCGAATAGCTTGCGGTAGCGCAGGCTGGTGAACGCCAGCCGCTTCACGGGGTTGAGGCCGTTGCGCTTCACTAGGTTCGTGCGGCTGCCGAGGATGAGCTCGTCGGTCGCCACCCCGCCGCCGCAGTTCACCTTGCAGGCCTTGCACAGCAGGCACTTGTCGAACCTGGCCTGCACGCCCGGCGTCAGCTCCAGCTCGCCGTCCAGCACGGCCTCGATCATGCGGACCTTGCTGCGGGGCGTAGCGTTCTCGGCGTTCTCGGCCAGCGACACCGGACAGATGGAGCGGCAGCTGCCGCAGCGGCTGCATTTCACGAGCTCGTTTTCGAAAATCCGGCTGCATTCCCGGTCGTTCATTGCACTCCCTCCCGGCGGTTGAAAATCAGCTCTGGGTCGACGCTTTTCCTGACTGCCGCCTCCAGGCCGGCCAGCGGGCTGGCGGCCTCGCCACCGTACAGCCGGGCAAACTTGCCGCTTGCCGCGCCGCCGAGGTTCCTGGCGTCAGCCTGCAGCGCCCCGATGAGCGGCTCGGTCGCCGATGACAGCGGCCGGTCGAAATACGCGTGAATCTTGCCGTCGGCCAGCTGGCCGAACAGGCCGCCGCCCGCCCGCTGCTTCGCCAATTGTGCGGCGAAGCGGTCCGCGAACGCGGTCGTCTCCAGATAAGGCAGCTTGAACTCGTTCAACAGCCAAAAGCTGTC
The DNA here is from genome assembly GCA_022839045.1 of Sporomusaceae bacterium. The sequence goes on along the minus strand of JALHDI010000001.1, from coordinate 55,634 downwards.
GTTCCGGCTCTCGATGTAAGACAGATCCGGCAGGTTGCCGGGTTCTTGGGCTTTTTGGCAGCCGGCGCCGGCGAGGAGCTTGTCGATCGACGCCACATGGCTGCGCACCTCCGCCTCGTTGCCGTCCAGCTCGAACAGTACCCGCTGGCCGTGCTGCTTGCCGCCGAACAGGCGGCTGCCGGCCGCCTCGTCAAACCAATAAAGCCACGCCGGGGGAACGGAGCGGCTTTGCAGTTGGCCGACGAAATCCACGACCTGCCCCAGGGCGGCGAAGGTCACGTCGTAGCGATAGCGGTATTCGGGCTGGGGCATGAGTTTAATGATGTACTGCACCCCCACGGCCAGGTCGGCGTACGCGCCGGTGAAAAACCGCGTGAAGTCATAGCCGGTCACGTTCTTGATGCATTTGCCGCCGACCGGCGCAAAATCACCGTTCGGGAACACGTACGACGCCCCGAGCAGGAAGTGCTTGCCGGCGCCGTATTTCCACGCCGAAGCGTTCGGGCATCCCCGGTAAGCCCACTCGCCGATGCTCAGGCTTTCCGTGAGAGGCGTGTCGGCAGGCATGAATCGCAACCCCTTCGCAGCCACGACGGCGTTGAGGTCCTTCAGGATCGTGCCCGGCGGTACGATGACCATCAGGTTGTCGCTGTCGAATACCTCAATGTCCTTCCACGCGCTGAAGTCCAGGACGATCCCCCCGGGGACGGGCTTGCGGTACGCGGACACCGGGGTTTTTGCCGTTTGCGCCCGGCGGAAGACCTCCTGGAGTTCTTCTTTGGTGGCGACTTGCTTAATGGTCACACCCTCCAAAACATTACCTCCTCTTTCCACAACGATCTTCGAAAAAATCATTGGTACTATGTTTAAAAAAATTGGTATGATGTTTCATTTTCATTGTAATCTTCTCCGAAAGAAATTGTCAATTAAGTTAGTATTTTCACATTAATTAACAAAATATTGCAAACCGTTGATTTGCCTGCTAAAATAAGCATATATTTGCTTCCTTTATGTAGTCATAAAAATTTAGCGAGGTATAGCCGTGGAAAATAAAAAAAAGCTCAGCGTCGTCGACACAGTCGTCGAAGCAATGCTGAAAGCCATCGAAGACGGGCGGTTTGTCCCCGGGAAAAAGATTCCCACCGAGCGGGCGCTGACGAAAGAGTTCGGCGTCAGCCGCACTGCGTTGCGCGAGGCATTCCAGAAGCTCGAACAGCTCGGCAAGCTAACCATCCGCCAGGGCGACGGCACCTACCTCAACCCGCCGGAAATATCGCAGAAAATCAGCCTAGCGCTTGCCCTCAACAACATCTCCATCAGCCAGTACATCGAAGTCCGGGAGCTCTTGGAATACATGGCCATCCCCCTAGTAATCGAACGAGCGACCACCGAGGAGCTCGACGACCTGGCAGGCATCCTCAAAGACCAGGAAGAAAACCTCAGCAACGATCAAGCCTTTGCCCAGCTCGACATTGACTTCCATCACGCCTTGATGGCGATGACTAAGAACACCGTCCTCCAGCAGTGCTGGTCGGTCACCAGCCCGGCCCACTGCGAGCAGATGAAACGCATTTGCGTCGTCCACGGCATGAAACAGCGCGCTTTCAGGCACCACCAGAAGCTGCTCGACCACATCGCCAACGGCGAATGCAGTAAAGCCCAGGCCCAAATCCGCCAGCATTTCGCCAGCATCTCCAGCGACCTCTATCTCTGGGGGTAACAATAATCATACCAAACAAAAAGCCTATACCGGCAGCCTCCGGTATAGGCTTTCATATTATCCAGGCAAAAGGGGGAACACCCGGATTGAACCCGCCGCATTGCTCTTCAAAACCGTAGTAAGTGATACAAAGGGCGAGGGCCGCACTCATTAGTGCGGCCCTGACTCTCCAGTTCCAAGTAACTTATCTTCGGCTGCGGAAGAGAATTTTGCGTAGAGAATTGTTGTCCCCAAAAGCGAAGCCTTCTGTCGCATCAAAATACCACCGCAATCAGGACAGATATTTCCTCTATTTCCCCTGCGGCAGGTTTTATAAAGCGCTTCTAAAAACGCGCAGCACTCTTACAGAAGACCTCAGCGCCTCAGGCGATTACTTATACCGCCTGAAAAGCGGGGATGCCGTACTTGGTTTCGAGCCAGCGGCCGCGGTCGCGGGTAATGCGCGCGTCGGGGCCCATGAGGTACTTGAGGACGACGATGACCTTGGGGTTGACGAAGCCGCGAGCCAGTTGAGGGCGCAGAGGCGGCCTTCCTCGACGGTGGGGGTGCGGTTGCCTTTGGGGCGGCACTTTATGACGTTAGTTGCGCACTAGTCATGGGTCATGGAGGCGAAAGTCCAGTAGATATCGAGGTCTGCGAGGTGTACGACAATCTTCTTGATGAGCTGATCGAGAAGGGCAATTTTTAAAAAATGTAAGCAGTGCGCCGATGGCAATTGCACTAAATACAAAGAAACAGCGTGTTTTGCTAAAGGGGACGATCCGAATCATGCAGCGGGCTACTTCGCGGTTTTATTGGCCTTTGGTAACCCGGAATGCCCCGATAGCTAATTAAGACTTTGAGACTTGGCGGGCAGGAGTAATGGCGCTTGTTGCAGAAACTTTTCCTTGTCCGAGGCCGGGATGCTGACGGGAGGCGAAAAGCGTGAAATCGACAAAGGATACTTTTGCGACAATCGTCGATACCTTGGACGATCCCGTTTATTTTGTCGATTGCCAAGGAGTCATTACTTTTGCCAACAAGGCGGCCTGCGAGAAATTACGTTTGGGGGCGCCGCAAGAAATCTCCCTGACCGATCTTCCCGACGTTGCTAAGACTGCCCTGACCGGCGCCGATAAAGCTACCACCGTCGAAGTCATTTATCAGAGCAATACCTATACCGTCAATCCCCAGCCGGTTTTGGCCGACGGCGAATTCGTCGGGACGGCCTTCGTCTGGCACGATATCAGCGAGCTTAAAGCCGCGCAGCAAACCTACCGCGAATTGGACGCCACGATGAAGTCCGCCTATGACGGCATCTTCATAACCGACGGAAATGGCATAGCCATTAAATACAACGAAGCGTACTGCCGGATCACTGGTATCGACGCCTCCGAAATGATGGGGTTGAATATGGAGCAGACCGTCGAACGGGGCTTCGCTTCGGAATCTGTTGTCGCGAAGGTGCTGAAAAGCGGGGACACGGCGACAACAATGCCCAAGCTGAAGTCTGGCAAACTTACTTTGCACACCGCCAGCCCGGTGTTTGACGAGAACGGCAAAATCATCCGGGTAATCTCCAACGTTCGTGACATCACCGAACTCATCACCATCAAGTCCCAACTCGAACAGGCCCGGGAGCTTTCGGAAAAGTACTACTCGGAGATTATGCACCTGCGCAGCCAGCAGGCCGAAGTTAAAGGCGTAATCGCCGAAAGCCAGGCTATAAAAAACATTTTTTCAGTTGCCCTTAAAGCCGCCCCCACCAACGCCACTGTTCTGATAACTGGCGATTCGGGGGTGGGCAAGGAGGTAGTGGCACGGACCATCCACAAGAACAGCGAATTGAAAAGCGGCCCGTTTGTCAAAATCAACTGCGGGGCCATTCCCGACAACCTGCTGGAAAGCGAGCTGTTCGGCTACGAGAAGGGCGCGTTCACCAGCGCCACCAAAACAGGCAAGCCCGGCCTTTTTGAAATAGCCGACGGCGGCACCGTTTTTCTTGACGAAATCGGCGAGGTCCCCATGCACCTGCAAGTCAAACTGCTCGGGGTGCTGCAGGATATGCAGTTCACCCGCCTCGGCGGCGTTAAGATGATCGAGATGAATTCGCGGATCATCGCCGCCACCAACCGCAACCTGGAGGAAATGGTGCTGGCCGGCAGATTCCGTCGCGACCTCTTTTACCGGCTCAATGTCGTCTCCCTGAAGATTCCGCCCCTGGCGGAACGGCAGAAAGACATTATCCCCCTGGCAAATTATTTCCTCGATAAATTCAACCAGAAATACGGCATGTTCAATACCTTTTCCCCCCAGGTGCTCAAGCTGTTCGTCAAATACAAATGGCCCGGCAACGTCAGGGAAATGGAGAATATGATCGAGAAACTGGTTATTCTCTCGCCTAACGAACAGATAACCGTCGACCGGTTGCCGGGACAGTTGCTGACCAAGACGAAACCCAACGAGGTGGAAGAAGGCGCCTCGCTCGGCGAAATGGTCGAGAAGCTGGAACGGGAAATTTTCCGCAATTTGCTGGCGAAAGGTTACAACACTTATCAGATGGCGGAGAAGCTGGGCATCAACCAGTCAACCGTTGTTCGCAAGCTGAGGAAACTGAAAGCCGGCGCCGATAAAAGCGCCGAGGCAAAATAGCCGGCCAAACCGATGTGAAAAGAGTAACTTTTTTAATGCCAGAATGCATTATAATGCATTCTGGCATTATTTTGTTTTTGCCGGCATTACAAGACTTTCAGCCGTTATCGCTGGCGATTAATGCAATTATGCATTGACAGCCGGGCGACGAACCGCGGAAAACGGCGGAATTTCCGCACTGTCAACGCGATTCTGAATTGGCATAGAATTTGCTTAATTATATGGCGGTCAAAGAAAATCTCCGGGAAGGGAATAAAAGCGATCGCACCTTCCCGGGAAGGAAAGCAAATAACGGTTTGGGAGGGTCGGGCGGATTGCACAAGCTGACGCGGCCGCGGAAAGTGGTCAGCGCATGAAGACGGTAGTTGCGGTCTACACAACGCATGACTTCGTCGAGAATATCAAGATACTGTTTGCCGAAATCGTTCCTGACTGCCGTCTCATTAATATCGTCGACGACAGCCTGATCGCCGACATTGCCGGTGCCGGGCAGATTACCGGCAGCGTGGCCCGGCGCATGCTCGACTATTTCCGGGCGGCTGAAGAAGCCGGCGCCGACATCATTCTCAGCACCTGCCCGTCGGTCGACTATGTGGCCGATATCGGCCGGCGCATCGCCAAAGTCCCGATAATAAAAATCGGCGACGCAATGACCGCCCGGGCGGTTGAAAGCGGCGAAACCATCGGTATCATAGCCACCTCGCCGGTAACGCTCGGCCCGACGGCGTGGCTTACGCAGACGCAGGCCGAGAAAGCCGACAAGGACGTCAAAATCATCAAAAGCCTGGCCGGCAATGCCTGGCAGGCGATGCTGGCGGGCCGCCGGGACGAGCATGACGCCATCATCCGGCGGGAGGCAAAAGCCATCGCCGGCCAGGTGGATGTCATCGTTCTCGCCGAGGGGTCGCTGGCAAGGCTGGGCGATACCCTGGCCGCGGAAACCGGCAGACCGGTGCTGGCCGGTCCGCGTCCGGCCGTTGAAGCTGTACGTGATATGTTAAAGGGGGCCTTGAAATGAAAAATGATCCAGTCGCTCTTGCTGCGGTCGCCCGCAGCCTGCGCCGCGATGTCGTCGATATGGTTTATAAGGCTAAAGACGGGCATCCCGGCCCGGCTTTGTCGGCGGCCGACATCGTCGCCGCCCTCTTCTTCGGGGTCATGAAGCTCGATCCTCAAAACCCCGCCTGGGAAAACCGCGACCGTTTCATCCTCTCCAAAGGACACGCTTGCCCGGTCGTTTACGCCGCTCTCGCCCGGCTGGGCTACTTCTCCCCCGACGAGCTCCCCACCCTGCGGCAGCTTGGCTCCTGCCTGCAGGGCCATCCCTGCATGAAGAAAACTCCCGGCATTGACATGACCACCGGTTCGCTCGGCCACGGCATATCGATCGGCATGGGCATGGCCCTGGCCGCCAGATACCGGGACCTCGACTACACCACCTACGTAATCACCGGCGACGGCGAACTGCAGGAAGGCATCATCTGGGAAGCGGCCATGGCTGCGGTGAAGCACAAACTCGCCAACCTCATCGTTTTCGTCGACCACAACGGTCTCCAGAGCGGCGGCGAAGTCGGCGAAGTCAGCGGCTTGCTGCCGATCAGGCCCAAATTCGAGGCCTTCCGCTGGCATTGCCAAGAGATCGACGGCCATGACATGGCCGCGATACTGGACGCCGTCACTGCCGCCCGGCAGGAGAAGGGCCGCCCGTCGGTAATAATTGCCCGCACCGTAAAAGGCAAGGGAGTCCCCTATATGGAACGCGACAACTCCTGGCACAAGCGCGTTCCCACGGAAAACGAATGGCGCGAAGCTATGGGAATACTCGGAGGGATGTGCAATGACTGACTATAACGGAACAAGGGAAGCCTTCGCGGCCGCCCTCATGGAACTGGCGGCGGCCGACCCCCGCTATGTCCTCATTTCTCCCGACTCCATGAAAGCCATGCGAGTAACGGGGTTCGCCGAACAATACCCGGAGCGCTTTTTTGAGATGGGTATCGCCGAACAGAACGCCGTAGGCTGTGCCGCCGGCCTCGCCAGCTGCGGGCTTGTTCCCTTCGTCGCCACCTATGCCGGCTTCATAACCATGCGGGCCTGTGAACAAGTCCGGACCTTTGTAGCTTACCCGCATCTCAACGTCAAGATGATCGGCGCGAACGGCGGGATTTTTGGCGGCGAGCGGGAAGGCGTGACCCATCAGTTCTTCGAAGACCTCGGCATCCTCCGCAGCATCCCCGGCATGACCATCGTTGTGCCGGCCGACGCCTCGCAGGTTTACCAGGCGACGGCGGCCATCGCCAAACTGGACGGTCCGGCCTTCCTGCGGGTGGGCAACGGGCGCGAGCCGGTAGTGTTCAAGGGAGAATCCGTCTTCGAGCTGGGCAAAGCCCGGAGAATTGTCGAATACGGCAGCGACGTCGCCCTTATCGCCAACGGCTTTGTACTAAACCGCGTCCTCAGCGCGGCGGAAAAACTCAAAGACGAGGGCGTCCGCGCCACCGTCCTGGAAGTGCATACCCTGAAACCGCTCGACGTCGGGGCCGTCGCGGCGGTCGCCGGCGCTACCGGGGCCGTCGTCACCGTCGAGGACCACAACGTCATCGGCGGCCTGGGCAGCGCCGTCGCCGAGGTCATCGCCGAACGGGCGCCGGCCGCGCTGGTACGGCTGGGCCTGCAAGACATATTCCCCGAATCGGGGCCGGCCGAAGCCTTGCTGGACTGCTACCGGATGGGGGTTGCGGACATTATCGCGGCCGCGCGCGCCGCGCTGGCCAAAAGCAACAGGCGCGCATCCTAGCCGGGGTTGCGGGGTTGCATCGCGGTTTGCGGTGCCCGACGGTTGCATGCGAATGGAGGTAAGAGCATGGAAAATGAAATCTGCCGGCTGGAAAAAACGGCGCAAAAAATACGCTTCGATATCATCGACATGATCTGCAAAGGGGGCCCGGGACATCCCGGTCCGGCCTTGTCCTGCACCGACATAGTAACCGCCCTGTACTTCAAGATAATGAACATAAGGCCGGACGAGCCAAAGTGGGAAGAACGGGACCGCCTGATTCTGTCGAAGGGGCACGCTTGCCCCGCGGTTTACGCCGCTCTGGCGGAAAGAGGCTTCTTCGACCGGGAACTGTTATACACCTTCCGGAAACTTGGCTCCAAGCTGCAGGGCCACCCCGACCTGAACAAAACGCCCGGCATCGACATGACGAGCGGCTCGCTGGGCCACGGTCTTTCCGCCGGCCTCGGCATGGCGATCGCGCTGAAGCTCAGGAAGGTCAACAGCAAAGTGTACGTCATTCTCGGCGACGGCGAAATCCAGGAAGGAATGGTGTGGGAAGCGGCTCTGTCCGCACCTCGGCTTAAGACCGACAACCTGATCGCCATCGTGGACAACAATCACTTCCAGAGCGGCGGCTGTACTGACGAGATCATGCCCCTCGACCCGCTGGTTGACAAGTGGAAAGCCTTCAACTGGCGGGTGCTGGAAATGAACGCCCACAATCTGGCCGACATAGTGAACAAGCTGGAAATAGCCCGCATGTCCATCGGCAAACCGACTGTGATAATCGCCCATGCCATCAAGGGCAAAGGTGTCAGCTACATGGAAAACGACAACTCCTGGCACCAGAAAACGCCGGCGGCAGACCAATATACCCAGGCCTGCAAGGAACTATGCAACTTTTAGGGGGGGACCGAACATGCCCGTGATGGACGAGATATCCACCAGGGATGCCTTTGGCAACGCCGTACTTCGCATTGCCGAAGCAAACCATAATATGCTGGCCTTCTCTGCCGACACGGCCAAATCCATGGGGCTCAGCCAAATGGCCAAGAAATACCCGGAAAGAGTAATCGATGTCGGCATCGCCGAGCAGAACATGATGACCGCCGCCGCGGGGGCCGCCGCCGTTGGCGACCTGGTATTCGCGACCACCTATTCCGTTTTCACCTGCATGAGGGCCTGCGAGCAGGTGCGGACTTTCGTCGCCTATCCGAATCTGAACGTCAAAATCGCCGGCGGCATGGGCGGCCTGGCAGGCACCTACGAGGGCGTCACCCATCAGGGCACGGAAGACATCGCCATGATGCGGTGCATTCCCAACATGACCGTGGTGGTTCCCGCCGACGCCGCCTCTACCGAGGTAATCGTCGCCGAGGTCGCCAGACACTACGGTCCTGCCTACATCCGGCTGGGACGCTACGCCGTTCCGAAAGTATTCGACGAAAACTATAAATTTCAAATAGGCAAGGCCAATATCCTCAAAAGCGGCGGCAAGGACGCGACGATCGTCTGCAACGGCGTCATGGTCGGCCGGGTTCAGGAGGCCGAAAAAATTCTCGCGGCCAAGGGCTATGACGTGAAACTTATCGAAATGCCCTGCGTAAAACCGCTGGACGTGGATAGTATCCTGGAAGCGGTCGAGCAGACCGGGGCAATAATCACCGCGGAGGAACACAACGTCATCGGCGGCCTGGGCAGCGCGGTTGCCGAGGTGATCGTTCAGAAACGGCCGGTGCCCATGGGCTTTATCGGGATAAGCGACGTCTTCGCCGAGTCGGGGCACCATGAGGAATTGCTCGATAAGTACGGGATGTCGGTCCAGCACATTGTCGACAAGGTAATCGAAGTGGTCGCCAGCAAATGAGTGGGCCGCCTGGCTAACTTTAGGATTTAGGAGCTGATGCGTAATGAAAGCAGTATATCTTGAGGCGAATATGCAAACCGCAGTCAGAGATATCGAGCCGCCGAAAGTGGCCGACGACGAGGTATTGATCAAGGTAAGATCGACCGGCATTTGCGGTTCGGACCTCCACGCTTTCCGTGGAGCCCACGCTTTCCGCAAGCCGCCGGTGATTCTGGGGCACGAATTGGCCGGGGACGTCGTGGAGATCGGCAGTAAGGTTCGGACGGTAAAGGTGGGCGACCGGGTGACGGTCATGCCGCAGGTGGGCTGCGGTAAATGCCGACACTGCCGCGCGGGATATTCAAACATTTGCCCCGACAGCAAAGTGCCTGGAGTGGGGGGATGGGTCGGGACATTTGTCGAATTTTTCAATGCCCCCGAAAAGGTTGTCTTAAAACTGCCGGACAACGTAACGTACGACCAGGGTGCCCTGGCCGAACCGCTGGCGGTCGCCGTGCACGCTCTCAACAAGATTTCACCCGAGAATCGGAACAACCTCGTTATCCTGGGCTCGGGCACGATCGGCCTTCTGATGGCGGCCGTTGCCCCGTCGCTCGGCTTCCGCAAGGTATTGGCCACCGACGCGCTCGATTACAATCTGCAAATGGCGGCGTCGGCAGGGGTGGCGAAAACGGTAAACGTCCTGACCGAAGACTTGGCCGCCGCGATGGCGGAAACCTTCGGCGGCGACAAAGCCGACGCGGTGGTGATCGCGGCGGGCGCCCCCAATATAATCGATCAGGCCATCGAGTCTGTCCGGCCCAAAGGGGATATCATCTACCTGTCGATGATAACCAAGCCGATGACGGCCAACTCCTATCCCATCGTCTTCTGGGAGATGGCTGTAAAGGGATCACGAACTTACACGCTGGACGATTTCAAACAGGCGGTCGATTTTTTGGCCTTGGGTGAAATCGATTTCCAGAAATTCATCACCCAGCGTTATCCGCTGGCAGAGGCGCAGGTGGGGCTGGAACTGCTCGACCAGAAGAAAGAAGATTCGGTCAAGGTAATGCTTTATGTCTGACCTTCTGCCCGAATCTTTTAGATAGAGCGTCCCAAAAAAAGTTTTTGGAAGGGTGGATTGCGTGAAAAAGTTGCTTGTCGGAATGGTGTGCGCGCTTCTGGCCGTCTCGCTCGTGGTCGCTGGCTGCGGCGGCGGCGGCGAAAAGAAGGCGGCGGACGCGGGCAAAAAAACGGTGATCCTGAAATTCGGCCATGTTCTGGATGAGAAACATGTTTGGCACCGGGCCTCGGAAAAGTTTGCCGAGCTTGTGGACAAGAAAACCAACGGCTCCGTAAAGATCAGGATTTATGCCAATAACCAACTCGGTAACGACCGGGACCTGACCGAAGGAATGCAGATGGGCTCCATCGACATGGCGCTGGTGGCCGGCGTCGTGGGCAATTTCTATCCGCCCATCCAGTTGCTCGAACTGCCGTACCTCTTTGAAAGTCAGGACCATCTCCGCAAGGTTATATACGGACCGGTGGGCGATGAACTCAAGCAGGGGATGCGCAAGACGGCCGGCCTGGTCTGTCTGCAGTTCTGGGAAAGAAGCCCCCGGCAGCTAACCACCAAAAAACCGGTCAACACGATTGACGACATACAAGGCCTGAAGATCCGCGTTCCGGAAATCCCGCCGATGGTTGCCACCTGGAAGGCCATGGGGGCAAACCCCACGCCGATGGCCTGGGGCGAAGTCTATACCGGTCTGCAGCAGGGCACGATCGACGCCCAGGAAAACCCGTTCTCCAACATCCTCTCGGCTAAGATCGAGGAAGTCAATAAGTGTGTTGCCCTGACCGATCACGTTTACGGTTACGTCATGATGCTGGTCAGCGACAAAACCTATAACAAACTGACGCCAGATCAACAAAAGGCCTTGCAGGAAGCGGCTAAAGAAGTTACCGAATGGCAGAATAAAGCCGTCGCCGAGGAAGAGGCCCGCGACCTCAAAACGTTGCAGGATAAAGGCGTTACGATTACCAAACCGGATAAAACCGAATTTATCAAACGTGCCAAGACAGCTCACGGCGAATTTGCCGACAAACTGGGCAAGGACCTTTACAACAAGATAGTCAACGCTAATAAGTAGCAGCGCTATTGATGAAGGAATGCCGGAGTTCCTCCCTGGTAAGCGGCGGAACTCCGGCCAAGTTGGCAGAGGAGGCGAGGCGGGACATGGAGACAGTTAGAACCGTGAAACGGATTCTGGACAAGACGGTATTGGCAGTTACCTCCGTGCTCTTCGTTGTTATGATAGTCATCGTTTTCGGGCAAGTCATCGCCCGCTACGTGCTCCATAACTCCCTTTCCTGGTCGGAGGAAATCGCGAGATATCTGCTGGTGTGGGTCGTCTTTTTGTCTGCCGGTTACGTGCTGGGACAGGGAAGCCATATTTTTCTCGACGTTATTTTCAACATTTTTCCCCGATCGCTGCAGCGCGTCTTCCGCAAGATCAGTTGTCTTTTTCTATTGGGCTTCTCCTATGTAATAACAAACTACGGATGGGAACTGGTGCAGGTCGGCACCAGACAAAAGTCCAGCGCCGTCGGCCTGCCGATGTGGCTGGTGTATTTTGCCATACCGGTGGGCGGAGCCCTGCTTGTTTTATATTGCCTATTCGAACTGGTGCTGGGTGAGGAGGCGAAAACTGAGCAATGACTGCCATACTGTTTGCCACCTTTGCCATCCTCTGCCTCATCGGGGTGCCGATCGCCTTCGTTCTCGGCCTGGCGTCAGTCTTCGCTTTTATCGACGACGGCACGTATACGCTGACCCTCGTCGCGCAGCGGATGTTTACGGCTATCGACAGCTTTTCGCTGATGGCGATTCCCTTCTTCATCTTCGCCGGCAGCATCATGGACGTCGGCGGCATTTCCCGACGGATCGTCAACTTCGCCTATATATTCGTCGGCGCGATCAGAGGCGGCCTGGCGATGGTCGGCGTAATCGGCAGCATGATTTTTGCCGGCGTTTCCGGTTCGGCGGTGGCCGACACGGCGGCCATGGGCACCATCCTCATTCCCCGCATGGTCGAAAAAGGCTACAGCAAAAAGTTTGCCGCCGGCCTGATCGCCGCCGCCGGCACCCTCGGCCCGCTCATTCCGCCCAGCATCACGATGATTATCTATGGCGTTCTCGCCGGCGCCTCCATCGGCCAGCTCTTCATCGCCGGCGTGATTCCGGGGATTATCGTCGGCAGCGCGCTGATGTTCGTTTCCTGGCTCATCGCCAGGAAAGAAGGCTTCCCGGCCGAAGAACCCATCTCGTTCAAAGAAGCATGGGTGCGCATTAAAGACGCCATTTGGGCGATCCTGATGCCGCTCGTGGTGCTGGGCGGGATCAGGGTCGGGATTTTTACCCCGACCGAGGCCGGCGTCATCGCCTGCGTCTACGGCTTCATTATCGGCTTCTTCGTCTACAAAGAAATAAAAATTTCCGACATCCCCAAGGTGTTGAAAAACGGCATTGTGGGCACTACGGTCGTGATGTTTCTGATTGCGACGGCGTCACTGTTCAGCTGGATTCTGGCATCTGAGCGGATACCGCAGGCGGTTGCCGAATTTTTCCTCTCCCTTACGCAAGACCCGCATATCATCCTGCTCCTGATCAATATGATGCTGCTGGTAGTCGGGACTTTCATGGATTCCGCCCCGGCCATGATCATGATCCTGCCGGTCTTCCTGCCATTGATCAACAGCCTGGGAATCGACCTGATCCATTTCGGCATCATCGTCATCTTCAACCTGCTGATCGGGTTGCTGACGCCCCCGGTCGGCACGTGCCTGTTCGTCAGCTGCAACATCGCCAAAATCGGCATGACGGAAGTGACCAAAGGGGTATGGCCGTTCCTCTTTGTCATGATCGCCCTGCTCTTGCTGTTCACCTTCTGTCCCGCGCTTATTCTCTGGCTGCCGAACCTGCTGAAATAACCGTCACCTCAGCCAATACGCCGGCGGGACCCTGATTGATGCCTGCAGACTTGATTGGCTGCAGGCGTTATTCTAACCTGTCCGGCTCATACATCCATTCAACCGGCAAGCTAGCTCACTTAGTCAGGAGGCCTGAGTATGGAAAATAAACTGTCCGCCGCGCAAACGCGCGAAATAGCCCGCCGGGCCAAGGCGGTCAGACGGCATATCGTCGCCATGATCACCGCGGCCCAGTCCGGCCATCCGGGCGGGTCGCTGTCGGCCGCCGATATCCTGGTCACGCTGTATTTCGCCGAACTGAAAGTCGATCCCCGCAACCCGGCCGACCCGGGCCGCGACCGGTTCGTCCTCAGCAAGGGGCACGCCGCCCCCGTCCTCTACGCGACGCTGGCGGAGAAAGGCTACTTCCCTGTCGAGGAGCTTATGACCCTCCGCAAACTGGACAGCCGCCTGCAAGGGCACCCCGATATGAAAGGCATACCCGGCGTCGACATGAGCACCGGCTCCCTGGGGCAGGGCCTGAGCGCCGCCAACGGCATGGCCCTGGCCGGCCGCCTGGACGGGCGCGACTACCGCGTCTATGCCCTGCTCGGCGACGGGGAACTCGAAGAAGGGCAGGTCTGGGAAGCGGCGATGTTCGCCAGCCACTATAAGCTGGACAACCTGACGGCGATCGTCGACAACAACGGCCTGCAGATCGACGGCGCGATCCGCGATGTACTGTCGCCGTTGCCGATACCCGATAAATGGCGGGCCTTCGGCTGGCACGTGATCCACGTCGACGGCCACGATTGCGGCGCCGTCCATCAGGCCCTCCAGGCGGCCAAAACGGTCAAGGGCAGACCAACCGTGATAATCGCCACGACGATAAAGGGGAAAGGCGTCGGCTGTATGGAAAACGTCGCCGACTGGCACGGCAAGGCGCCCACTGCCGAGGAATGCGCCAACTTTCTGGCGGCCCTGTGACGGATGCGGTTTTCGTCCGGGCGCCCGGCTTTTGATAACGCAATTGTGGAAAGAAGTGATTTGAGTGGCCAAAGCAACTCGTGAAGCTTACGGCGAAGCGTTGCGCGAGCTTGGCGGGCGCAACCGCGATATCGTCGTGCTGGACGCCGATCTCTCGAAATCGACCAAAACCAATTTATTTGCCAAGGCTTTTCCGGAGCGTTTTTTCAACGCCGGCATCGCCGAGCAGAACCTGATGGGCACCGCGGCCGGGCTGGCCGCCGCCGGCAAGATACCCTTCGTCTCCACCTTCGCCATGTTCGCCGCCGGACGGGCCTTCGAGCAGGTGCGCAATTCGATCTGCTATCCCCGGCTGAACGTCAAAATAGCGGCTACGCACGCCGGGCTCACGGTCGGCGAGGACGGCGCGTCGCACCAGGCCATCGAAGACATCAGCCTGATGCGCTCCGTCCCCAACATGACGGTCATCGTGCCGGCCGACGCGACCGAGGCGCGGCAGGCGGTGGCGTTCGCCGCCGGATATCACGGTCCGGTCTACCTGCGTCTGGGACGGATGGGGGTCCCCGACATCTTCCCCCCGGACTATCGATTCCGGCACGGTAAAGCCGCGCCGCTAAAGGAGGGGACCGACTTGACCGTCATTGCCTGCGGCGTGATGGTGAGCGCGGCACTGACGGCGGCCGAAGCACTCGCCGCGGCCGGGCTGAGTGCCCGAGTGCTGAACATGCCCACGATCAAACCTATCGACAAAGCCGCCGTCGAAAAAGCCGCCCTGGAAACCGGCGCGATCGTCACCTGCGAGGAACACAGCATCATCGGCGGCTTGGGGAGCGCCGTGGCCGAGGTACTGGTCGAAACCACGCCCGTTCCCCTGGAGCGAATCGGCGTCGCCGACGCGTTCGGCGAATCGGGAACCCCGAACGCGTTGCTGGCCAAATACAAGTTGACGGCGGCCGATATCGTGCAGGCCGCCAAACGGGTCGTCAGCCGCAAACAATCCTAACGGTCGCGCCTAACGAACAATTGCGCGGAAAGGATCGGTAACCGTGAGCACAGTTAAGATTCCCTACGGCCGGAATTCCGTCGAATGCAGCCTGCCCGCCGCCAATCTCATCGGCGTCTATTCGCCGCGGGACTGCCCGGCCGTGGCTGACCTGAAAGGGGAAATCCGGCGGGCGATCAATAATCCTATCGACACGAAACCGGTGCGTGAACTGGCCCGGGGAGCCAAGAACGTCGTTATCGTCGCCGACGACAACACCCGGCTGACCCCAGCCGACCAAATCATCCCCGTTCTGCTGGACGAGCTCAACGCTGCGGGTATCCGTGACGAGCAGATAACCGTCATTATCGCCCTTGGCACGCATCGCTTCATGACTGAAGCGGAAATCCGCGCCAAATACGGCGACGAGGTCGTGCGGCGGGTAGCGATCAAAAACCACGACTACCGGGATCCGGCCGCCATGGTCGACCTGGGGACGACCGCCAACGGCACCCGCATTTTCGTGAATAGGGAGGCCTACCAGGCCGACTTCAAAATCGGCATCGGCAGCATCGTCCCCCACTATATCCCCGGCTTCGCCGGCGGTGCCAAGATCGTCCAGCCGGGGATATCGGGCGAGCAGACGACCGCCGAAACCCATCTGCTGAGCACCCGGGCGCCCCGTTCGTACCTCGGACGGCGGCAGAACCCGGTGCGGGACGAACTCAACCACATCGCCCGGGCGGTCGGCCTCAACACCATCGTCAACACCGTCCTCAACCGCCAGGGGGAAGTGGTCGGCGTTTTCTGCGGCGACACCGTCGCCGCCTTCAACGCCGGCGTCGACCTCTCCAGCCAGGTATACGCTGTCGAAATCCCCGAAGAGGCGGACATCGTCATCGCCAGTTCCCACCCCTGCGACCTCGAATTCTGGCAGGCGCACAAAGCGCTGTACCCCGCCGATCTGGCGGTAAAAGCCGGCGGCATAATCATCCTCGTAACCCCGTGCTACGAGGGCGTTTCGGTCACCCACGCCGACATCCTGGACATTACCGGCAAGAGCATGAGCGAGCTGCAGGCCATGGTGGCCAACAAGGAAATCGGCGACGAGGTGGCTGCGTCCCTAGCCATCGGCTGGGCCCAAGTCAAGGAACGGGAAACGGTCTTTATCGTCTCCGACGGTATTCGCGTCGCCGACGCGGTAAGGCTGGGATTCGTCCCCTTCGGCTCCCTGTCGTCCGCCCTGGCGGTTGCCCTCGCGGAAAAAGGGCCCCAGGCGCGGGTCGCCGTGCTCACTCACGCTCCCGACATGCTGCCGATCATCAGGCGGCAGCCTTAAACCTGCCGCCATCACCTTTCAGAAAGCGGAGGAGAATCCCGATGCAATTTCAAGGTTATCGCCGGCCCGACGGAAAAGTCGGCATCCGCAACCATGTCCTTGTCCTGCCGAGCGTGGTCTGCGCCAACAGGGTAGCCCGCGGCATCGCCCAGGCGGTTTCCGGCGCTACCTGGGTCGAACACCAGCACGGCTGCACCCAGCTCGGCGCCGACGCCGAACTGACCGCACACGTGCTTGTTGCCCACGGCGCCCACCCCAACGTCCACGGGGTCATCGTCGTCGGCCTCGGCTGCGAAACAATCCGCGCCCAGGATATCGCCGCCGCCATCAAAAAAGCCTGTCCTTACAAGAATGTCGCGACGGTCATCATCCAGGAAGAAGGCGGCTCCGTCAAAGCGACCGCCAAGGGCGCCAGCCTGGCCGGGCAAATGCTCGCCGCCGCCTCGCTGGCCAAGCGCGAGCCGGTCGACGTCGGCGAACTGATCCTCGGCACCGAATGCGGCGGCTCCGACGCCTGCTCCGGCATTTCGGCCAATCCCGCCCTCGGCGTGGCCAGCGACCTGCTGATCGAAGCCGGCGGCAGCGTCATCCTTGCCGAGACCACCGAAATCATCGGCGCCGAACATCTCATTGCCGCCCGGGCGGTCACGCCGGAAGTTGCCCGACGCTGCTTCGACACCATCAACGCCTGCGAGCAGTTGGCGAAAGACATGGGCGTCGATATGCGCGGCGGGCAGCCGACCCCCGGCAATATCGAAGGCGGCCTTTCCTCGATCGAGGAAAAATCCCTCGGCTGCATCCACAAGGCGGGTACCAAGCCGTTGCAGGACGTCATCGACTATGCGGCGCCTGTCGTCACAAAGGGCCTGGTCTGGATGGACACCCCCGGCCAGGACATCGAGCAGCTGACCGGCATGGTGGCCGGCGGCTGCCACCTCGTGGTCTTCACGACTGGTCGGGGCACCTGCTGCGGCTCGCCCATTGCCCCCACGATAAAAGTGGCGACAAATACGCCGCTTTTCGAACGTATGAACGACAACCTCGACTTTAATGCCGGCACGATAATAACCGGCCGGGAAAGCGTCGACGAGGTCGGCCGGCGCCTATACGCCGAAATGCTGGCCGTCGCCGACGGCAAACTTACCAAGGCCGAAAGCCTCGGCTTCAACGACTTTGCCGTCAGGCGCATCGGCCCGACGATGTAGGAGCGGGGAAAAGGGAGTGATGACGAATGGCCGCTATTCAGGCCATAATGATGAAAGCCGTCGACAACGTATGCACGGTTGTCGAGGCGGTGCCCGCCGGCAGCGAGGTCGTGGTCAGCCTGAGCGGCACAACTGGTAAGGCGAGGGTGACGGAAAATATCCCCTTTGCCCACAAGTTCGCTGTCCGCGACATTCCCCCCGGCGGCGCGATAATAAAATACGGCGAAGTCATCGGCCTGGCCACAAAAAGCATCACGGCCGGCCAGCATGTGCACGTCCACAACCTCGAAAGCTGTCGGGGGCGCGGCGACAAATAAAGCACTAGGAGGAAGACATTTGAAAAAGAGATGGAACGTTTATGTCACTAGAATGATACCGGCAGAAGTAATCGACTCGCTGCGCCAGCACTGCGACGTAGAGGTCAATCCCGAAAACCGCCCGCTCACCCGCGACGAGCTGCTGGCCAACGTGCGCGGCCGCACCGCCGTGCTCACCCAGGTTACCGACACCGTCGACGACGCCGTCATGGCCGCGGCTGGACCCCAGTGCAAAATTTTCGCCAATTACGCTGTCGGCTTCAACAACTTCGACTTGGCGGCCGCTACCAAACGGGGCATCATGCTCACAAACACTCCCGACGTCGTCACCGACGCCACCGTCGAATTGACCTGGGCACTCATTTTCGCTGTCGCCCGCCGGATGGTGACCGCCGACAAGTTCGTGCGGGCCGGCGGTTTCAAAGGCCTTGACCCGATGCTCCTGCTCGGCCGGGAACTCAACGGCAAAACGCTGGGAGTAATCGGCGCCGGCCGCATCGGCCGCTCGTTCGCCGCGAAAGCCCCCGTTTTTGATATGCAGGTCATCTACCATGACGTCGCGCCCAACGGCGAGTTCGAGGCGGCGACGGGGGCCCGTTACGCCGCCCTCGATACCCTGCTGACAGAGGCCGACTTCGTTTCCCTCCACGTGCCGCTGCTCCCGGCCACCCGCCATCTCGTCGGCGCCCGCGAGCTCAAACTCATGAAAAAGACGGCCATCCTCATCAACGCCTCCCGCGGCCCGGTGGTGGACGAGGCCGCCTTAGTCGCCGCCCTGCAGGCGGGAGAAATCTGGGGCGCCGGACTCGACGTTTACGAGAACGAGCCGCTGCTGGCTTCCGGCCTGACCGACCTCGACAACGTCATTCTCATGCCCCACATCGGCACGGCCACCATCGAAACCAGGCTGAACATGGGCCGCGTCGCCGTCGCCAACATCCTCGCCGCCATGCGGGGCGAAACCCCGCCCAACCTGCTCAATAAATAGTCCTGCCGGAACGTTCCAGGTTCTGCTGTTAGGAGGAATAAATCATGCTGTTGCCAGGCAAGGTACTGGTCGCGCAGGGTGGAGGACCGACGGCGGTAATAAACCAGACGTTGGCCGGAATCGTGCTTGAATCCCGGAAGCACCCAGAAATATCCAAAGTGTACGGCGCCGTCAAGGGGGTGGACGGCATCGTCGACGAACATTTTCTCGACCTTACCCAGGAAACGACGCACAACCTCGAACAAGTCGCCCTCACGCCGTCGTCGGCGCTGCTATCGACGCGGACAAAGCCGGACAGCAAATGCTGTCACGAAATCTTCAAAGTGCTGAAGAACCACGACATCAGATACTTCTTCTATATCGGCGGCAACGACTCGGCCGACACCGTGCGCATCGTCAACGAAGAGGCCAGGCTGGCGAACTATAACCTGCGGGCCGTTCACGTTCCGAAAACCATCGACAACGACCTGGTAGCCAATGATCACACCCCCGGCTACGGGTCGGCGGCTCGCTTCGTGGTCCAGGCGTTTGCCGGCATCAACCTCGACGTCCGAGCATTGTCCGGCGTCTACATCGGCGTGGTGATGGGTCGGAACGCGGGATTCCTGACGGCGGCGTCCGCCATTGCCCAGAAGTACCCCGACGACGGGCCGCATCTTATATATCTTCCCGAACGGGAGTTTAATCTCGACAAGTTTCTGAGAAAAGTCAAACAGATTTACAGTCGCCAAGGTATGTGCGTTGTCGCGATATCGGAAGGGATAAAGGATGCTTCCGGCACCCCGCTGATCGCTTCCTTGCTCAAAGATGCCGAATACGACGCCCACGGAAATATGACACTTTCCGGGACCGGAGTCCTCGGCGATCTGCTGGCCCGGGAGGTAAAGGAAAAGCTGGGGATAAAAAGAGTGCGCAGCGACACCTTCGGCTACCTGCAGCGGTCGTTCCTGGGCTGCGTCTCGGACGTGGACCAGCGCGAAGCCCGCGAAGTGGGCGAACGCGCCGTACAGATGGCCCTGTGGCAGGAAATGAACGGGTCGGTGGCGATACGCCGCACCGGTTATTATTCCGTGGACTACGAACTGGTTGCCCTGGAAGAAGTGGCCGGCAAAACGAAGACGATGCCGGACGAATTTATCAACAAAGCGGGAAACCATATCACCGATGCCTTCAAGTTCTATGTCCGGCCGTTGCTGGGATCAGGTCTTCAATCGCCGGCCATGCTCAGGGCGCCGCGGGTGCCAAAAAGCGCCGAAGTTATCTCGTGGTAATGGCTGCTGACAGGAGGATGGTATGGGAAAAAGGCGGATTGCCTTACTGACAAGCGGCGGAGATGCTCCCGGGATGAATGCCGCGCTACGGGCCGTAACCCGAAAAGGGATATACCATGAATGCGAAGTCCTTGGGGTTATTCGCGGCTATCAGGGCCTCATTGATGGCGATTTCAGAGAAATGCAGGCCAATTCGGTATCGGGGATAATCGACCGGGGCGGAACAATCTTAAAATCGGCGCGCTGTGAGCAATTTAAAACAAGCGACGGCTTCTCCCGGGCGTTACGGAATATCGCAAAAAACAAAATCGACGCGGTCGTGGTGATCGGCGGCGACGGTTCGCTGGCTGGAGCCCGCAAGCTTGCGGAAGCCGGAACGCCGACCATAGTAATTCCGGCCACCATCGACAACGACATGCCGGGAACGGAATACGCTTTGGGCTTCGATACCGCGCTGAACAACATCGTCGAAGCGGTAAACAAAATCCGCGATACCGCCTTCTCACACGACCGCCTGGCGATCATCGAGGTGATGGGGCGCCGGTCGGGGCAGCTCGCTCTGTACGCCGGGATAGCGTGCGGGGCCGAATACATTCTGATTCCCGAGGCCCCCGCCGATATCGACGATATCTGCCGGGGACTGGAACGGAGAAACGTAAAGGGCAAAGCGTTCAACATCATCATCGTCGCGGAGGGTGTCGGCCGCGGCCACGATATTGCCGCCCAAGTCGCGGCCCGCCTGCCCATATCCTCCAGCGTGACCGTCCTGGGCTATATCCAGCGGGGAGGTAGCCCGACCGCCAAGGACAATATTGTCGGCAGCCTTATGGGAGCGGCTGCGGTGGACTGCATCCTGGCCGGGAACTGCGATTGCCTGATCGCGATGCGGCATGGCCAAGTGATGCCGGTAATTTATGGGGAAGCGGTAAAAATGTGTGCGGGAATCGATCGCGCCATGTATGAACTGGCCGGCGTTCTGGCCATTTAGCAGCTTCACGACTAAAGGGGGATTCTCCATGCCGTTAGTATCCTCGCGGGAAATGTTCAAGAAGGCTTACGGCAAATATGCCGTCGGCGCCTTCAACGTCAATAACATGGAAATTATCCAGGGCATCGTCGATGCCGCCAAAGAAGAACAGGCCCCGCTTATCCTGCAGGTGTCCGCGGGCGCCCGCAAATACGCCAAACACGTTTACCTGATGAAGCTTATCGAAGCCGCCGTCGAGGACACCGGTCTGCCGATCTGCGTCCATCTGGATCACGGCGAGGACTTCGAAATCTGCAAAGCCTGCATCGACGGCGGCTTTACCTCGGTTATGATCGACGGCTCAAAATTTCCTTTTGAAGAAAACGTCGCCGTCACCAAACGCGTCGTCGAATACGCCCATGCGCGCGGTGTCGTGGCGGAAGGCGAACTGGGCCGCCTCGCCGGCGTCGAGGATGCCGTCAGCGTGAGCGCTAAAGACGCCACGTATACCGACCCGGACCAGGCGGTCGAGTTCGTCCGCCGTACGGGGGTGGATTCTCTGGCCATCGCTATCGGCACGAGCCACGGCGCATACAAGTTCAAAGGCGAGCCACAGCTCGACTTTGCGCGGCTCGAAAAGATAGCCTCCCTCATGCCGGGATTCCCCATCGTCCTCCATGGCGCATCCACCGTCCTGCCCGAATTCGTGGCCAAGTGCAACAAGTACGGCGGGCGCATTGCGGATGCCAAGGGAGTGCCGGAGGAAATGCTTAAAAAGGCCGGCACCATGGGGGTCTGCAAAATCAACATCGATACCGACCTCCGCCTGGCGATGACCGCCAGCATCCGCGAAAACCTGGCCCTTGCGCCCGAGAAGTTCGACCCGCGCGACTACTTGCGGCCAGCCCGCGAGGCTATCAAGAATATGGTCAAGCACAAAATAAGGAATGTCCTGAGCTGCGGCAATCAGCTTTAAAATACCTTCCGCGGTGATTGTCGCGGCATACTATTATTTCATTTATTGGAATATGCTCCAGAGAGCAAAGAATAAACAACCCCTCCCCTCCGGGGTTGTTTATTCTTTGCTCTAGCGGACCCAAGTAGGAGGGGAGGTTCCCGGAGGTTGGATATGCTGAGAACAAGGGATAGATAAATTTAGGTTCTGGGGGACAAAATCATCTGAAAGTGCGTTGGGAAGGGAATTTTGCGTAGAGGATTTCATCAGATACTTCAGGGCCACACTGCCAAGCGCCACGATAACCTTCGGATTCACAAACCTCAGTTCTTTGTCCAGCCAGTTTAGCGCGCACAAACGCCCCTCTTCCACCGTCGGCGTCCGGTTTTCCTTTGGGCGGCATTTCAAGATGTTAGTCGTACGCTAGTCATTGGCCATGGGGGTGAAAGTCCAGTAGCTATCGAGATCTGCGGGAGGCGCCATGCTCTTCTTTTGTTTCTCGACCAGTTTTAGAAGGCCCACTTTTGCGTTATGGAGTTCCTGAATGCTGTGGTTGATTTTTTCAACGGGCATGTCCTGAAACTGATATAGCTTCAGGAGGCTTGTCCTCCTGTTTATCAATCTCGGCCAAGCGCGGCATACGTGTTATTATTACGCGGGCTGACGATAATTTTTGACAACAGGTTTTTATCGGTATGAAGAACCTCTTAGGAAGAGGCTGGCAAGAGCATGGTGCGATACCGACGGATTGAACAATTTATCACAGATTGTTCCAGAATCGAGAAATCGTTACCAAAGCTCATTTAAGACACATGACTTGATTCGCATTTTCTTCAGTGGCAGGATTTATATAGGAAAGAGTCAAATCTTTTACTAGCCAAGCTGGATGTCTTCAATCAGCCCTATCATCGGGAAGGTGGCTCGGGTATGAGTAGACGCGATACGGAGTCGAAGCTAATCGGCGATTACTTCGACAGCATTCTTGACGTTCTTAACGACGGTATCTATATTTCGGATCGCACCGGCAAGACCTTGAAAATAAACAGCATGTATGAAAAACTGACCGGCCTCAAGAAAAGCGAACTTATTGGCCGCCTGGTAACCGACCTGGTCAAAGAGGGCAAGTACGACGTCGTTCTAAATCCCGAAATCGTTAAGACCGGGAAGCCAAAAACTTTGGTACAGATTACAAAGGTAGGCCGGCAGGTCGTGCTTGACGGGTATCCGGTTTTTGATCGGTCCGGACAAGTAGTATTGGTGGTTACTTTTGTTAGGGATATAACTTCGTTGACCCAGATCAAGGAACAGTTGGCTTATCAGCAGGAACTGATCGCCAGGTACAACGAGGTGCAATGTTTCAAAAAGCCGTCCTATGGTACGACTGTCATCGCCGAAAGCAAGGCCATGAAAAAATTACTCAACCTGCTAGGTATTATCGCTGTTACCGATGCGACAATGCTTCTGCTCGGCGAAACAGGCGTCGGCAAAGACGTATTGGCCAGGAAAATTCACGAAAAAAGCTCGCGCTCCAACCAGCCCTTCTTCAAAGTTGACTGTGCTTCGATCCCCTCGAACCTTGTGGAATCCGAGCTGTTCGGCTATGAGGCGGGAGCCTTTTCCGGGGCGCACACCAAGGGAAAACCCGGTTTTGTCGAGATGGCCCACAAGGGCACGCTGTTTCTCGATGAAATCGGCGAACTGCCGCTGCCGATGCAGGCCAAACTGCTCCGCGTTCTCCAGGACCAGGAAATCATCCGGGTGGGATCGACTAAAATCAAGAAAGTCGACGTTCGATTCGTCGCCGCGACTAACCGTAATCTGGAAGCGGCGGTCCAGGAGGGCTCGTTCCGCAGTGACCTCTTTTATCGGTTGCAGGTTGCCGTACTTAAGATCCCCCCCTTGCGGGACCGCAAAGAGGATATCGCGCCTCTGGTCAGGAACTTTCTGCAAGCCTTCAATGCCAAGTACCGGACGGAGGTTGTCATATCTACGGAAGCGCAGGCCATATTCCAAAATTATTCCTGGCCAGGCAATATCCGCGAGATGGAAAACCTGATTCAAAGCCTGATCATTACCAACCAGAAGGGCACCATCGAGATAAGAGACTTGCCGAACCATATGCTGCCGTCGGCGATAAGCACCGACAATAGCCTGTCGCTGAATGAAATAATGGCCAATATCGAACGGGAGTTGCTAAAAAAAGCTCTCGACACTCATGGCTCGATTCTGGAAGTTGCCAAATATTTTAAGGTCGACCGAACGACGATTTTTCGCAAAATCAGAAGGTACGGATTAAACTAAGAACCCATATTGCAAGCATGCCACCCCAGAGTGGCATACTTGCAACATGGGTTCTTTGCGAATTATCGCGCTATTCAGCTTTTTTATAGGGGGAGCATGTTGCAAGTATGCACAGAGGTAAATGGTATAATCCACTATTTGTGCCAACTTTCGGACTTTCCGGGAGTTGGCATTCTTCTTGCTATTAATATGTTCAAAGATTAACTAAGCTGTCGTCTAGCAAAAGAGCCAAAAAACAAAAGGAATGGCATTATGGAAAAATCGCCGCTCTCTTTGGAGCATTACATCCGCATCCTGCCGCAGGCAGCGGAACTTGTGCAGGCGGACGTCAGTATCTCGGTCGCCGATACGGAGAAGTTCGTGTATTATCGCCCCGGCAAGAAGATAGACCTCAAAATTGCCGTCGGCACGCCTTTAAATCCCGATATGACGATCAAGGCGGCCCAGAACGAACGGCGCAGAATCGTGAAACGGATGGACGCCACGCTATGGGGAGTGCCGTTTATCGCTGTAGCGATGCCGGTGTTCGACGAGAATGGGGCGGTGACCGGTGGGATTTCCTTCCAGGAGGCGGTGGCGCTACAGGATGCCCTCCGCCAGGCGGCGGGAACCCTTACCGACAGTATGACCGCGGTGGCGGCAACGATGCAAGAAATCAACGCCGAAACGGAAGAATTGTCCGCGAACTTTAATCTCCTCGCCCAACGGGCGGAAGAATCCAAGCGGCAGGCGGGAGACACCGACCAGGTGCTGGCCATCATCAAAAACGTGGCCGATCAGACAAATCTGTTGGGCTTGAACGCCGCCATCGAAGCGGCCCGGGTCGGGGAGGCGGGACGCGGTTTCGGCGTAGTGGCGGAGGAGATTCGCAAACTCGCCGCGATCAGCGCCGGCTCCATAGGCAAAATCCAGGCTATCGTACAGGCGATTCAAAACGGCAGCGGGCAGACATACGACCAGATTCAGCAGATCAATCACGCGACCGCGGTAATGGCCCAGGCCATGGGCGATATAGCCGTCGCCGTGCAACAGGCGTCGACCATCGCCGGCAAGCTCAACTCACTAGCTGAAGCACAGTTGAATCCCCGGTGATTCGACTGCTATATTGATAATATTTTGACAATTTTCGAGGGGGGATGTAGGATATTTAACCTTCGGCTGTCGTATATGTTCCTATTGCCCTTTAAGCGCCAGATGCAGAAGCTACCGTCATATTTACACTCCATGTTTTAACGCTGGCCCTTCGTCATACTAACCACCCCTTATTGCGGCAGTTAAAGGCGGATTGGTGAAAGTCAACCTTGGGGAAAGTGGGTGAAACACGATTTAATTAAATTTGGGGGTAAATTTGATTAAAGGAGTTGTCTTATGAAAAAAGCAAAATTATTGTTCACAATCATTATGGTGACGGTACTGGTGGCGGCGCTGATGTTGTCGGGCTGCGGCACCAAGAAAAATACGGCGCCAGACGGCGGTAAGGCCATCACTATCCGTCTTGCCCACCCGATGGCTCCCGGTAACAACGTAACCGTCGGCTACGAAAAGTTTAAAGAGATCGTCGAGAAGAAATCAAACGGCAAAGTAAAAATCCAGATTTATGGCAACACCACCTTGGGCAGCGACCGGGTGACGATGGAAGCGGTGCAGAAGGGCACGCTGGAGATGGCCTCCAGTTCTTCGCCCAACATGGCCAGCTTCTCCCCTAAGTGGATGGTATTCGACCTGCCGTACATCACCTCGCCAGCCAACCAGCAAAAGCTGTACAAGGCACTCGACGAAGGCGAACTGGGCAAATACTTTACCAAGATATCTGAAGACATGGGCCTGAAACCGATCATGTTTTCCGAATACGGCTACCGCAACTTCGTCGCCACCAGCAAAGAAATTAAATCCGCTGAAGACCTGCGCGGCCTGAAGGTGCGTACCACCGACTCCCCCGTCGAGGTGGCCGTTGCCAAGGCGCTGGGCATGAACCCAGCCCCTATCGCCTGGGGTGAGGTCTACACCGCCCTCCAGCAGGGGACCATCGATGCCGAAGGCAATACTTTCGGCCTGCTGTACGATGCTAAGCACCATGAAGTGCTGAAGTACGCCATCGACTCGGCCCATAACTACAGTATGCATATCCTGATGATCAACAAGAAATATTTCGACAGCCTGCCCAAGGATGTCCAGGAAATTCTGGTGCAATCGGGCAAAGAAGCGCTGCAGTGGGAGCGCGGCGTCTCCAACGACCTGGAAGCCAAGGCTAAGCAGAAGTTTATAGACGCCAAAATCAAAATTCACACCTTGACGCCGGAACAGAGAGCCGAAATGGCCAGGCTGACAAAACCGGTGTGGAGTCAGTTCCCCGACAAAATTCCCCAAGACCTCATTGATCTTGTAGTAAATGCCCAAAAATAACTGGGAGGGCTTGTGCCCTCCCTCCCCCTCCCTCGTTAACGCCGGAACCAACTACCTTTTGAAAGGGTAATGCGGATGTCAGACAACCTATTGGCTGTTGCCGACAAGGCTTCGGAATCCTCGGCCCGCGGCTGGGGGCGGTGGCTGGACGAAAACCTGGAAAAGCCGTTGCTGTTCGCAGGAATGCTGGCCATCATCCTCATCATCACCTACCAGACGGTGCATCGCTATATCGTAACCCACCTGTTCGACACGGCAGGCGCCGCCACATGGACCGAAGAGATGGCGCGCTTCATTTTCATCTGGATATCCTACCTGGCGGTTCCCCTGGCGATAAAAAACCGCAGCAACATCCGCGTCAACTTCGTCTATGACAAGTTGTCGGAGCGCTACAAGAACATAAGCTGGGTCATCGTCGACCTGTGTTTTCTTACCCTCTCCCTGGTGGTCTGCTTTATGGGGAGCGACCACCTCCTCATGATGTTCAATTTTCCACAGACTACACCGGCCATGCAGATACCCTTCTTCGTACCCTACCTCATCCTGCCAATCGGGTTCGGTCTGATGGCCATACGCAACATCCAGGATCTTATCGCGCAGATCAAGGTGTGCGGACTAAAGGACTCTTTGCTGGGAGCACTCTTTTTCGCAGCCGTAGCCGCACCGCTCTTCACGGACTTCGACCCCGGGGCCCTTGTATGGTTGTTTGGCTATTTCATCATCTTCCTGCTGATTGGCGTGCCGATAGCGATAGCTCTCGGGCTTTCCGCCCTGTCTACCATTATAGCGTCCGGTTCGCTGCCTATCGAGTATGTGGCCCAAATCGCCTTCACCTCCATCGACAGCTTCCCGATCATGGCCATTCCGTTCTTCATCGCCGCCGGCGTCTTCATGGGGGCGGGCGGACTGTCGAAGCGGCTGCTGGCGCTCGCGGACGAACTTCTCGGTTCCTTCCACGGCGGTTTGGCTCTGGCCACCATCGCCACATGTATGTTCTTCGCCGCCATCAGCGGATCCGGGCCGGCTACCGTGGCCGCCATCGGCTCGCTGACCATCCCGGCCATGGTGGAAAGAGGCTATGACAAATATTTTGCTTGCGCCGTCGTTGCCTGCGCCGGGGCCATCGGGGTGATGATCCCTCCCAGCAACCCATTTGTCGTCTACGGCGTCTCCGCCCAGGTCTCCATCGGCAAGCTCTTCATCGGCGGGATCGTCCCGGGGCTTCTCACCGGCCTGGGTCTCATGGCTGTATGCTACTGGTATTCCCGCAAGAACAACTGGCGCGGCGTTGAACGCGTCCGCAACATGAGGACACTGTTCGCCGCCTTCTGGGAAGCGAAATGGGCTCTGATGGTGCCGGTCATAATCTTGGGCGGCATATACGGCGGACTCATGACGCCCACCGAGGCCGCCGCAGTTGCCGCTCTCTACGGACTCATCGTCGGCTGCTTCGTGTACCGGGAGATAAACCGGACCAACCTTGTCGAATGCTTCATGAGCTCTTGCAGCACCTCGGCCATAATCATCGTCCTTATCGCCATGGCCACCATTTTCGGCAACATAATGACTATCGAACAGGTTCCGACCATGATTGCCGAACTTATCCTCAGTGTGACCGACAACAAATACTTCATCCTACTGCTCATCAATGTCTTCCTGCTCTGGGTCGGTACCTTCATGGAGGCCTTAGCCGCCATCGTCATCCTCACCCCGATCCTGTTGCCCATTGTCGTCAAAGTCGGGGTTGATCCCCTTCATTTCGGGATCATCGTAGTGGTTAACCTGGCCATCGGCTTTGTCACTCCGCCGGTGGGCGTCAACCTCTTCGTGGCCAGCAGCATCGCCCGCGTCAAAATCGAGCGGCTCGCCAAAATCGCCATGCCTCAGCTAATCGCCATGCTTATCATCCTCTTGCTCGTCACCTATGTTCCGGCCCTGTCGCTGTGGCTGACCGAATCCATAAAGTAACCGGCGTTTCCTAACTGGACCCCGCAGGGGGGGCAACGACGGAAGCAAATCCGCCGGGTCTCCCCCCGGGTTGCAGCCTTGGTTTACCTTATCACCGATAATTTTTATTACGAAGGGAGAATTATTCGTGACGAATTGTTGCACCGTTTTATCCCCCCAAGAGCAACGCATCCAGGAAGAACTTCTCGGCAAACAGCAATTCCTCAATCAGACCCGGGCCTATGACATCCTGCAATCGGTAAAGAATGTTCGCCCGCGCATCGACGTGGAAAGAGCGAAATACTTCACCGAATCCTTCAGGCAGACTGAAGGCGAGTTGCTCATCCTGCGGTGGTCCAAGGCGATGAAGCATATCGCCGAAAACATCACCGTCTACATCGACGACAACCAGTTAGTCGTAGGCCGGGCGGGGGCTCAGGGTAGATACGGCATCCTTTATCCCGAGCTTGACGGCGACTTCCTCGATCTGGCCATCGAGCAATTGCCCAAGCGGGTCGGGGCTCCTTTCAGCATCAGCGAAGCCGATGTCAAGGTGGTCGTCGAGGAAATCGCCCCCTACTGGAAGGGCAAGACCTTTCATGAGAATCTGACCAAGGCATTGCCGAAAGAAACGCTCAAGCTCACCTACGATCCCGAAGACCCCCTGAAATCGCGGTTCATCGTCAATGAAACGGCGTCGTTCCGCTCCTCCATCCAGTGGGTCCATGACTACGAAAAAGTGCTCAAGAAAGGGCTCAAGGGTATCAAAGAAGAAGCCGAGGCCGCCTTGGCCGCCCTCGATCCTCTGAGTCCGGTGGATACCATGGAAAAGAAGCCCTTTCTGCAGGCCGTAATCCTCATCGCCGATGCCGTCGTGCTATGGGCAAACAGGCATGCCAGCCTCGCCATGGAAAAGGCCAAGACGGAAAAAAATCCCCAGCGGAAAAAAGAACTGCTGCAGATCGCCGAGATTTGCTCGCGGGTGCCGGAAAATCCCGCCCGTAATTTCCGGGAAGCGGTTCAATCCCAGTGGTTCATCCAGATGTTCTCCCGTCTCGAACAAAAGACCGGCACCATCATCTCCAACGGACGGATGGACCAGTATTTCTATCCCTACTACAAGAATGACGTCGCCCAAGGCATACTGACCGACGAGCAGGTGCTGGAAATCCTGGAGTGCATGTGGGTGGGCATGTCCCAGTTCATCGACCTTTACATCTCTCCCACCGGCGGCGCCTTTAACGAAGGCTATGCCCACTGGGAGGCGGTCACCATCGGCGGGCAGACGTCCGACGGCCAAGACGCCACCAACGAACTCACCTACCTTTTCCTGCAATCCAAGCGGGAGTTCCCTCTCCACTATCCCGACCTGGCCGCCAGAATCCACGGCCGGTCGCCGGCCCGCTACCTCTATGAGGTCGCCGAGACCATCAAGGAAGGCTCGGGCTTCCCGAAACTCATCAACGACGAGGAGGTCGTGCCCCTGCTCCTCGCCAAGGGGGCCAGCTTCGCCGACGCCTACGACTACGCCGTCTCCGGCTGCTCCGAGTGCCGCATGCCCAATCGCGACACCTATACCAGCCCCTGCGCCTACATCAATTTTGCCGCCGCTCTGGAAATGGCCATCTATAACGGCAAGATGAAACTGCACGACGACGAGGTGATCGGCCTCGAAACCGGCGACCCGAGAAACTTCAAGACCTGGGACGAATTCTGGAACGCCTATATGGCTCAGCATATCAACTTCCTCAAGCACGCCTTCGTCCAGCAGCATATTATCATCAACCTGCGGGCAAAACACTTCGCCTGGCCGCTCGGTTCCGCTTTGCACGACCTGTGCATGAAAGAATGCAAAGACCTCCATTCGCCGGTGATCGAAGGCGGCATCGACCTGGGGTACTTCGAGTTCATCGGCTACGGCACCGTTGTCGACTCCCTGGCCGTCATCAAAAAACTGGTTTTCGAAGAGAAGAAACTGACCATGGCCGAGCTCATCGGAGCCATGGAAGCCAACTTCGAGGGCAAGGAAATCATCCGTCAGCTGCTGGCCAACGCGCCGAAATACGGCAACAATGACCCGTATGCCGACGAAATCGCCAGGGATCTGGACCGCGAATGCCTGAAATTCACCCAAAAATATTCCCGGGAACTAGGCGTACACCTCGACCTTCGCTACGTGCCCTTCACCTCCCATGTGCCCTTCGGCAAAGTCGTCAGCGCCACCCCGAACGGCCGGAAAGCCTTCACGCCGCTCTCCGACGGCTCCTCGGCCTCCCAAGGCGCAGACACCAGCGGCCCCACGGCCATCCTGCTGTCCAACTACAACTCCAAGAACTACGACTTCCGGGAGCGGGCGGCCCGGTTGCTCAACATCAAATTCACCCCCGCCTGCGTGGCCGGCGAGGAAGGCACGGAAAAACTGGCCGCCTTTATCAAGAGTTGGTGCGACCTGCGGCTGTGGCACATCCAGTTCAACGTCATCAACAAAGAAACGCTGCTCGCCGCCAAGAAGAATCCCGACAAATACCGCGGCCTGATCGTCAGGATCGCCGGTTACAGCGCCTACTTCACCGACCTGTCGCCCGACCTGCAGGACGACCTTATAGCGCGGACCGAGCACGCCACTATCTAGCGCCTGCCATGGCTTGTAAGTCCTGCCTGCGGTCGCTGATTGCCGGGGCAGGACTTACGGCCGCCTTTTTAGGAGGATGCAATGACTGAAGAAATTCGCTCTCGCCCAATAAACGGAGGCTATGTATTCAACATCCAGCGCTATTCCGTCCACGACGGCCCGGGTATCCGCACCATAGTCTTCTTGAAGGGCTGCCCGCTCGCCTGCCGGTGGTGCAGCAATCCCGAATCGCAAAAAGGCGCTCCCGAGCTGGCCTACAACGCCAACAAATGCATCGGCGCGGACGAATGCGGCCTGTGCCGGCAAGCCTGCCCGCAGCAGAGCTTCACGGCCGGCGCGGACGGCAAGATGGCCCTCGACCGGCAGCGCTGCGCCGCCTGTTTCCGTTGCGCGGACGTTTGCCCGGCCAAGGCCCTCCACGTCTTCGGTAAATTGATGACGATCGACGAAGTGCTCAAAACGGTGGAAGCGGACGGGGTATTTTACGCCCGCTCGGGCGGCGGCCTCACCCTCTCGGGCGGCGAGCCTCTGTCCCAGAGCGTCTTTACCGTCGGCATCCTCAAAGAAGCAAAACGCCGCCGGCTCAACACCGCGATCGAAACCTGCGGCCTGGCCGACTGGGAAGCGATGTCCGAGGCGGCCCAATACCTCAACGCCATCATTTTCGACGTCAAATGCATGAGTGCCGATAAGCACGAAAGGTTCACCGGCGTCACCAACGAGCAGATACTGGCGAACCTCACCAGGCTTTGCCAGGCGTATCCCGCCCTGCCCAAGCTGGTGCGGACGCCGGTGATTCCGGGCTTCAACGATACCGAGGAAGACATCGTGGCCATCGCCGCCTTCCTCGCCGGCAAGCCCGCAGTCGAATACGAACTGCTGGGCTACCACCGGATGGGCCAGCCCAAATACCATTACCTGGAACGGGACTATCCCCTGGGCGACGTCAAGCTCGGCGAAGACAAGCTGAAAGCGCTCAGGCAAGTGGCGAAAGCGCGGCTTGCCGAGTGACAGACCGTTTTCCTTACCCCGAAGGAGGATCTGCATGAAAATAATCGATTTCCGCTTCCGGCCCAACACCCCCGAAGTTTTGTCCGGCATCGCCAACAACACGGCGTTCAAAGGCCTGTGCGCCTCCATCGACTTTTCCAAGATGAAGCCGCAGACTCTGGACGAAGTGGTCGCCGACCTCGACCGGCACAACATCGTTAAAGCGGTCATCACCGGCCGGGACTGCGAGACCACCTACGCATCCAAGTCCAACAACGGCAGCGTGGCCGAATTCGTGGCCAAATTCCCGGAAAAATTTATCGGCTATGTCGGCCTCGACCCCCACAAGGGCATGCGGGCGGTGCGCGAACTCAAGCAGGCGGTGGAACAGCAGGGTTTCAAGGGCGCTTCGATCGACCCATACCTGGCCCAGATCTATGTCAACGACGCCAAGTATTACCCGCTGTACGCCAAATGCTGCGAACTGGACGTGCCGCTAGTCATCACCACCGGTCCGGCGACGCTGGTGCCCAACGCCGTCATCGACCATGTCGCCCCCCGCTACATCGACTTCGTCGCCCGCGACTTTCCCGAGCTCAAAATTATCGTCAGCCATGGCGGCTATCCGTGGGTCAACGAGATGGTAATCGTCGCCCAGCGCAACGAAAATGTCTACCTGGAGCTGTCCGAGTACGAATTCTTCCCGATGTCCGAAGCTTACATCCACGCCGTCAACACCATCATCGGCGACAAAGTGCTGTACGCCAGCGCCCATCCCTTTGTCGACTTCAAGGAGGCGCTCGCGAACTACGACAAAATTCCCTTCAAACCCGAGGTGCGGGAAAAGGTCATGTACAAAAACGCCGCCCGGCTGCTGGGGTTGGCCGCGGGGGAAGAGGCTGCCGCCGATAAGCAGCACCTGGAAAAGATCATCATCGAAAGCGTCATGAAAGAGCTTGCCAGGCGAGGCATGGCCGGCGCCCGTGCGTAGCGTGCCGCCGGCTGATTCTCGCGGAAAGGGGAGGGCAAGATGCGGATAGGCAAGGTTATCGACAACATATGGGCGACCCGCAAGGACGAAGCGCTGATCGGCGTGAAGCTGATGATCGTGCAGCTTTGCGACCGGGCCAAGGGCGATGAAGGCCCGGTTATCGTGGCCGCCGACCTCATCGGGGCGGGCATCGGCGAAAAAGTAATCGTCACCGAGGGCAGCTCGGCCCGCCAGATGGGCGGTCTGGACGCTTCCCCCATCGACGCCATCATCGTCGGCATCATCGACGAGGAAAAGAGAACGGTGCCGTAAATGCGCGACGAACTCATCGCCAAAATCAGGGAAGCCGGCGTCGTCGGCGCCGGCGGCGCCGGCTTCCCCACCCATGCGAAAGCGGCGGCCGGCGCCGCCACCGTCATCGTCAACGGTGCCGAATGCGAGCCGCTGCTCAGGGTCGACCAGCAGCTCATGGAAACGGCGGCGGACAAGGTGGTGCTTGGGCTGGCCGCGGTCATGACCGCCACCGGCGCGGCCGAAGGAATCATCGCCCTGAAAGGCAAGCACCACGGGGCGGTCGCTGCTCTGGAAACGGCCCTAAGTGGCCCGGCCGTGCGGCTTCGCCTGTTGGACGACTTTTATCCGGCCGGGGACGAACATGTGCTTGTGCACGAAGCGACCGGACGGCTCGTTCCCCAAGGCGGCATTCCGCTGAACGTCGGCTGCGTCGTAACCAATGTCGAAACTCTGGTCAACGTCGCCGCCGCGCTTGAGGGCGTGCCTGTGACCCACACCTACGTCACCGTTGCCGGCGAAATCGCCCGGCCGGCTACCCTGCGGCTGCCGGTGGGCACGGCGGTCGCCGATGCCCTGGCCCTTGCCGGCCTCCCGTGCGCCGCAGGCATGAAGATCATCGAGGGCGGGCCGATGATGGGCAAGATCGTGGCCGACCTGCGCCAGCCCATCACCAAAACCACCAAGGGGCTTGTCGTCCTGCCCGAACACCATCAGCTCGTCGCCAAGCGGACGATGCCCCTGGAAACAATGCTCAAACGGGCCCAGGCGGCCTGCGTCCAGTGCCGCTACTGCACCGACCTGTGCCCCCGCTACCTCCTGGGCCACCAACTGGAGCCGCACAAAGTTATGCGCGGCGTCAGGCACATCCGCGGCCAGGAAGCCATGCTGAAAATGGCCATGGCCTGTTCCGAATGCGGGGTATGCGAGCAGTACGCCTGCCCCATGCACCTGTCGCCGCGGACCATCAACGCCACCCTCAAGCAGGCTCTGGCCAGGCAGGGAATAAAACCCGATCCCCCGCCGCCGGACCAGCGTTGCGGCCGTCTGCAGGCCTACCGCAGGATCCCCGTCAAACGCCTGATCGCCAGGCTCGGCATCGGCGGCTACGACCGCAAAGCGCCTTTGGACGACCGGCCGCTGAAAGCGGACAGGGTGGAACTACTGCTCAAGCAGCACGTCGGCGCTCCCGGCCAACCGGTGGTACGGCCCGGCCAGAAAGTGCGGCAGGGCGACCTGGTGGCGCGGATACCCGACGACGCCCTCGGCGCTAATATCCACGCCAGTATCGACGGGATAATCGCCGCCGTCGGCGACAGCATCGTAATAACAGCCGGGGAAGGAAGTGGCAGGCCATGATTCGCGCCGTGGGCCTCGTCGAATTTATCAGCATCGCCAAGGGGCTGGAAGCGGCCGACGCCATGGTCAAGGCGGCGCAGGTGGAACTGCTGGACGCCAAGCCCACCTGTTGCGGCAAATACGTAGTCATGGTGTGCGGCGAAGTGGCGGCGGTGCAAAGCTCGGTCGACAGCGGCCGCGCCGTCGGCGCCGACGCCGTCATCGACGACTTCGTTCTCCCCAACGTCCATCCGGCCGTCATCGCGGCGATGTCGGCCGCGTCGCCGGCGGCCGACATCCGGGCGCTGGGCGTGATCGAGACCTTCTCCATCGCCGCCCTTATCGTCGCCGCCGACACGGCCGCCAAGGCCGGCGACGTCGAGCTTCTCGAAATCCGGGCCGGCACCGGCATCGGCGGCAAATCCTTCGCCACCCTCACCGGCGACGTCGCCTCGGTAGAAGCGGCGGTGGCGGCCGGTGCGGCTACCGCCGGCGACAAAGGCATGCTGGTGGAGAAAATCGTCATTCCCGCCCCCCATCCCAGTCTGAAACAATGCGTGTACTGACCTGTCGGCGCTTTGGCCGCGCCAAAGGAGGTGAAGGGTTATGCGCAATCTGATTACCGCGGCCGATGTGAAAAAATGGGCCGGTCAACAGGAGAAAATCGTTTACATACAAGCCAATACCATCATTACCCCGGCAGCCCGGGACGCCTGCAAAGACTACGGCGTCGAACTGGTCGAAGGCAAGACAGAATCGTCGCCGGCCGGAGGCGGCCCGTGCCTCTCGGCCCCGCAGCCGGACGCCGGGGCGCCCCGAGGAATCGACCACGCATTCGTGGCCAGGGTTGTCGAAGAAGTCGTCGCCGTCCTCGGCCGGACCAGGGCGCGGCTGCCGGCCGCGTGCGAGACCGACCCGTGCGGCTTCAAAATCGTGCACGGCGACCGGCTGAGTTGGGACGGGGGCTCCGCTAAGAACGGGACCGTGCAGGTCTTCGACGGCAAGGACAGCCCCAACTTGATAGCCGGCTGGATCGCCCTGGAAGGAGTCGCGCCGCCCCGGCAAGTGAAAGGAAGCGAGGTTCATTACCTCGTGGTGGCCTACACAATCGACGGCCGCGAATACGTCGGTCGGGCGGGGGATGCCGTCTTTGTCCCGGCCGGGAGCGAAATCGGTCTTGCTGCGACCGGCAAGGCGAAAATCTTTTTTGCCGTATCTCCGGCCAATTGGTGGCGCTGCCAGACGGACGGCTCCCGCTAACCGCGGACGGCTTACGACAGTACGAGGCATAAGGAGGTTGTATTAAATGACGAATATCGCGTTAGGAATGGTGGAAACCAAGGGTTTGGTAGGAGCGATCGAAGCGGCCGACGCCATGGTCAAGGCCGCCAACGTGCGCCTCATCGGCAAAGTGCTGGTGGGCGGCGGCCTGGTGACCGTGATGGTCAGAGGCGATGTCGGCGCCGTCAAAGCGGCCACCGACGCCGGCGGAGAAGCCGCCAAGCGGGTGGGAGAGCTGATTTCCGTACACGTCATTCCCCGGCCTCACGGCGAAGTGGAGCTGATTCTGCCCGAAGACTACAAAAAAGCAGCTAAATAGTAACTGAAGCGCGAGGAGGTTGCAGCATGGAAAAGGAAGCCTTAGGAATGGTGGAAACGAAAGGACTGGTGGGAGCGATCGAAGCGGCCGATGCGATGGTCAAGGCCGCCAACGTTCACCTCATCGGCAAAGTGCTGGTCGGAGGCGGTCTGGTGACCGTGATGGTGCGGGGCGACGTCGGCGCCGTCAAGGCGGCCACCGACGCCGGCGCCGCGGCCGTCCAGCGGGTGGGCGAGCTGATCTCCGTCCACGTTATTCCCCGGCCCCACGGCGACGTGGAAATGATTCTGCCCGACGACGGCCAAAAAGCGGAACAGTAGGGCCCATGGCGATGCAAGCTCTAGGCATGATCGAAACTAGAGGACTGGTAGGAGCGATCGAGGCGGCTGACGCCATGATCAAAGCCGCCAATGTCGCCCTCATCGGCAAGGTGCACGCGGAAGGCGGCCTGGTGGCGGTGATGGTGCGGGGCGAAGTCGGCGCCGTCAAGGCGGCGACCGACGCCGGCGCGGCCGCCGCAAAAATGGTGGGAGAACTGTTCGCCGTTCATGTCATACCCCGGCCGGACGGCGAGGTGGAGGCCATCCTCCCCCGTCCGCCCGCGGCCGGCCCCCCCCTTCCGGCCGTAGCCTGCAAATGCGATCCGCTGGCCGCGAGCGCCCCGGTCCCGCCCGTGTTTTCCCCGGAAGACCTGGCGGCGCTGTCGGTGGGCGAATTGCGCCGGCTGGCCCGCTCGATTCCCGATTTGCCCATCAAAGGCCGCAATATTACCCTGGCCACCAAAGCCCAACTTCTCGAAGCCATCGCCAAGGCCGGCCGCTGATACCGCTGATGCGAGAAAGGATGATTGATCGTGGCACTGGACTTTGATCTGAGTTCCGTTCAGGAAGCCAGAGACCTGGTGCGCAAGGCCAAGAAGGCCCAGGAGGCTTTCGGAGAATACAGCGAACAGGCTATCGGCAAAATCGTCGCCACCATGGCCGCCGATGCCGAGCAAAACGCCGAGCGGCTGGCCCGCATGGCCGTCGACGAGACCAACTACGGCGTATACGAGCACAAAGTCGTGAAAAACAAGTTCGCCGCCGGCGACGTCTACGACTACATCAAGAATATGAAGACCACCGGCATTATCCGCGAGGACAAAGAACGGAAAGTTGTCGAGGCCGCCGTGCCGGTGGGGGTAATCCTGGCCCTGACGCCCACCACCAATCCCACCTCGACCGTCATTCACAACGCCCTGATTGCCGTCAAAGCCGGCAACGCCATCATATTTTCGCCCCATCCCAACGCCGCCAAGTGCTCGGGAGCCGCCGCCCAGCTTCTCCACGACGCCGCCGTCAAGGCAGGCGCTCCCGAGGGCCTGATCGGCTGCCTGTCCCAGATGACCATGAAGGCGACGGAAGAACTCATGCATCACGAGGACGTTTCCGTCATCGTCGCCACCGGCGGCTCGGCCATGGTAAGAGCCGCCTACAGCGCCGGCAAGCCAGCCTTCGGCGTGGGGCCCGGCAACGTCCCGGTTTTCATCGAGCGCAGCGCCGATATCAGGCAGGCGGTAAAAGATATCGTGACAAGCAAAACCTTCGACAACGGCATGATCTGCGCTTCGGAGCAGGCCATTATCGCCGACGGGCCGGTCGAAGGGGCTGTCATCGCCGAACTGAAAAGACAGGGTTGCTATTTCCTCGGCAAAGACGAAGTGCGGAAAGTAAGTGACACGGTCATGACGCCGCGGGGCGGCATGAACGCCGCCGTCATCGGCAAGACCGCCAAATACATCGCCGATAAGGCGGGGATCAGCGTGCCCGCGGACGTCAAACTGCTCGTCGCGCCTCTGGACGGTTACGGTTCCGGCTATCCCTTGTCATACGAGAAACTTACCTCGGTGCTGGGCTTTTACACCGTCCAAGACTGGCACGAAGCCTGCCTGCTCAGCATTGGACTCCTCAAACTCGGCGGCATCGGCCACACCTTTGCCATCCATTCGGCCGACGAACGGGTCATCCGCGAATTCATCCGCAAGCCGGTATTCCGGATCGTCGTCAACACCCCATCCGCTTTAGGGGCCATAGGCTACTCCACCGGCCTGACGCCGTCGCTCACCCTGGGTTGCGGCACATGGGGCGGCAGCAGCATCTCCGAAAACCTCGGCCCCCAGCACCTGGTCAACGTCAAGCGGCTGGCCTGCGGCACCAGGCGGGTCGAAATCGGCAGGGCCGCGGACGATACGTCCGGCTGCGCCTTCTCGGCCGACGACATCGCCGGGGTGGTCCGGCAGGTCCTGCAGCAGATGCAGCGGCAATAGACGCGGGAAGGCGGGGAGCGTGTGGATTCCAGGCAACTAGTGGTAGCCATCACCGAAGCGGTCGTCAGGCGTCTGCAGCAGGAAGGACAAGGGCCGCGTCGACCGGCGGAGCCGTCCGTCGCCATTCCCGTCGGCGTCTCCAACCGGCACGTCCATCTGTCCGGAGAAGACCTTGTCCGCCTGTTCGGGACCGACCGTCTGACCGTGTTCAAAGATTTGTCCCAGCCGGGGCAATTCGCCTGCGCTGAACAAGTAGTGCTTGTAGGCCCCCAAGGAGTAATCGAACGGGTGCGGGTTCTCGGCCCGGTACGGGACAGGACGCAGGTGGAGCTAGCCTTCTCCGACTGTTTGAAACTGGGGATTCAGGCGCCGGTGCGGGATTCGGGCGATCTGGTCGCTTCCGGGGCCGTTACGCTCGTCGGCCCTGCGGGAGCTGTCGCCCTGAAAGAAGGAGCCATCATCGCCGCCAGGCATATTCACATGCACACCCTTCAGGCGGCCGGGTTCGGCTGCCGGGACGACGAGCGGGTGAACGTCAAGGCCGGCGGTCCGCGGGGCCTTGTCTTCAACGAAGTACTGGTGCGGGTCAGCGACAAATTCAGCCTGGAGATGCATATCGACATCGACGAAGCGAATGCCGCCGGCCTCAAGAACGGGGACTTCGTCGAGTTAACCGAAGAGTGATTCGGCGGAACGCCTTCAGCACGCCCGAAACCCCATCGCTGCGGCATCCCTGGGGCGACGATGTCTTCGTCAAGGCCAAGGACAAGCCGATATCCCTAAGTATCGGCTATTGCACCTGCCGTTGATACCATGTCGCCTCGTAGAAAACTAAGGCTTTTTGATTTAACTTCGACTGGAATGTCATTACCCGGAGCGTACACAGCGCTTAATCATTCTGTGTCCGTCAATCGCTTCGCCAAACTCTGGACGAATTTGATAAGCTTGTCAATCATAACCGCACCTTCAAGGTGCGGTTTGGGGGAGCCCTATAAGGGCATTATGCCGGCCGCACCTGAAGATGCGTAATACGGTCTTCTGCATTGATTACCGAGCTATCCCTTTAAAGGGATTATCCGGTTCTTTTACGTTATCCGTAGCTCTGTCGGTATCTTCCTATTCCCGGATATACTTCTTGATGGCTTCCTCATTGATACCAACCGTGCTTACGTAGTATCCCTTGCACCAGAAATGCCGATTGCCAAATTTGTATTTTAAGTTGAGCGCGCAGACGCGCCCTTCCTCGACGGTGAGGGTGCGGTTGCCTTTGGGGCGGCATTTTATGACGTTAGTCGTACGCTAGTCATTGGTCATGGGGGTGAAAGCCAGTAGATATCGAGGTCTACGGGGTGTACGACAATCGTCTCGGACACACACAAATGCGGGGGTTACTAAACAATTTGTTCAATACTATACTATAGTCTCTAAATGTCGAAAGGGCTAACCTTATCTACAAGATCTCCGGCCGGCCCGGAGATCTTGCCTAATATTCTATTTTCCCAGAAGGAAATTAGAGTATTTTGTAAAAAACAATTAAACATTGTTTCGTTTTAGGGGAATATACTTGAAGCTCATTCGCAGCCTCGTTCTGTAGGCTTTTTAAGCAACGCCTTCAGAAATCAATTGACATACAATTCATAATTAACTATAATAATACCGAAATAAGGAATTGTTCAAAACAACTCATCCTACCAGTAATACAGACGTAGCGCTTATAAAGGAGTAGTATGGGTACAAGTCATTTTTTTTCTGACAAGGAGATTATCCGAGGCAATATTTTCGACGTGACGGTCGAAAACATTAGGTCGTTTATAGATAAGGGAGAATTGAGCCCTGGCGATAAGCTTCCTTCGGAGCGGGAGTTGCAAGAACTATTCGGTGTAAGCCGCTCGATACTGCGAGAGGCACTAAGGGTTGTCGAATCCCAAGGACTAATTAACATTATTCAGGGAAAAGGGGCCTATGTTAAGAAGCCGGGCTTGCGGACAGTAATAGAGCCTGTACGAAGATTGATAAATGACGGCTCCATTACACTTGGGCATCTGATGCAGGCCCGGAAGGTCTTGGAACCACAAATTGCCGGATTTGCCTGTCTTAATGCCAGTGATGAGCAGCTAGCTATGCTTGAACAAGATATTAACGATATGGTCAAGTATTTAGATTTCCCTGAAAAGTATCTCGAAAGTGACAAAGGTTTTCACAGCCGTCTGGCGGTGCTTACGGGTAATCCCGTGTTAGTCATAATGATTTGGCCGTTGATCAACCTTTTTGAAGGTTTTATCCCTTTATTTTATGAGCGTCCCGGAACGCCGCAGAAGGTCTTTTCAGCCCATAAGACTATACTCGAAGCACTGAAAAGTCGCGACCCCGCCAAAGCCATCGCCACTATGCAAGAGCACCTTAGTGAAGTTACCGAATGGTTCGAAGGGTTTACCGACGAAAAGATTATCAATAACGAGGACTGAAGAAGGAAAATCAAGCCTGCAATTATGCAGGCTTGATAACGTTTTGGCACAACTCATCATACCAGTCATATCTGTGATGCAACAGGAAGCGCGCCTTGTTGCAAAGTCGCCGTAAGAAATGCAGTTTGCGAAAGAGTGGTGATTTGGTCTCAAATAACCGGTATCTCAGCAATACTTCCAGAGAATTAGAGAGAGGGGTATGTGTGTGAGAAGAACTAATTTCCGGTGGTATATGGCAACATTAATTTTTTTGATTACATTCATTTCTTACATGGACCGGGTCAATCTATCGGTTGCCACGCCAACAATTATGCAGGAGTTCGGTTTTACCAAGGTGGATATGGGATTCCTGCAGGCAGCATTCTTCACCGGCTATGCTTTGATGCAAGTTCCCGGCGGAATGATGGCTGAATACTTCGGGCAACGCTTAACCTCGACTATCGCCGTTACTTGGTGGTCAGCCTTTACCGCGGCAACGGCCGCCTGTTCTAGCTTTACTTCGTTCGCGATCGTCCGTGGACTGTTTGGCGTGGGGGAAGGCCCAATTTTCCCGGCAATGAACAATTTCATCTCCCGTTGGTTCAATAAGGCCGAAAAGGCAAGAGCATCAGCATTCATGCTGGGAGGGGCGTTTGTCGGTCCGGTATTCGGTCCGGCCGCAACTGTGGCCTTAATGCTCGCTTTCGGATGGCGGTCTGTCTTTGTCATTTTTGGTTTAGCCGGCCTGGTGCTTGCCGTGGCCTGGTGGTTCCTGGCTCATAATGATCCGCGCAAGTCCCCTTTCGTCAATGCGGCAGAAGCGGATTATATGGACGGCGGCGACAACAAAGCGGCGGGACAAGTGAAAGAGGTTGCGCCCTGGAGCAGTTTCATCACTTCCACCCAATTCTGGGCCATCGGTATGCAATACTTCATCACTGACTATATCATGTATGTGTTTTTAGCCTGGCTGCCGCTCTACCTCATGGAAGCTCAGGGATTTTCCCTCGCTAAAATGGGGATCGCGGCATCGTTTCCGTGGGCGGCCTTATGTCTAATGACCTTCTTTACAGGGTTCGTCAGCGATAAACTGATTGCCGCCGGTATGTCCAAGCATAAAGCAAGGACCTTATTCGGCGCATCCGGTCTCGTCATTTCGGGCGTGGCCCTTTATCTGGCCGCGATTTCGACTTCCGCGAATATGAATGTCCTTTGGCTTACCGTATCCCTTGGTTCACTTGGTTTTACTTTCAACGCTTCCTGGGCCGCTACCCACGATATCAGCGGGAAATTCAGCGGGACGGTATCCGGCTGGATGAATTTCTGGGGCAATATTGGCGGCGTAGTCGCGCCGCCCCTGACCGCTTGGGTGGCGACAACTTACGGGTGGCAGGCGGCGATTCTTGTCACCGCGTTTTCTGCCGTCATCGGCGTTGTTTGCTGGTTTGCGGTCAAGCCCGACAAGGAGATTGTCATAAAACGCAAGGTGCCGCAAAAAGTTTCCGCCTGAGCGCCTTTATATCGACAGTTTTTTGGGGACGGGAATAGAAAGGAAGGGCTCATAGTGTCTTCCCGTCCCAGGCTGTCGGTAATGCGGTCGTTACCATCAGCAATGGTCAAGTCGTATGGATACAAAACCAAGGTAAGGTTAGGTTAGGAGGAGAAAATGGCTAGCGATAAATTGAAAAGGAAGATCGCTGAGGGGCTACGGGCCGACGATGCTCGTGTAGGCCGCGACCGGGCACTGGGCGTTATTAAACCGGCTATGAAGAAAGCGGTGCAGGAGTTCCCGCATTTGCGCGACCGTTTGCAGACCGTAAAAAAATACTCAATCGATCATCTTGACGAGCTTTTGGCCCAGACAGTCGCTGTTATGCAGCAAAGAGGGACCAAAGTTTTCGTCGCCGATACAGCCGAGCAGGCGCTGGAATATATCGGCAAGATAGTGGCCCAAGGCCTTGTCGTCAAATCGAAAACTAATGCCGGGAAAGAGATCGACGTTACCCATTATTTGGAGGGAATGGGAGCAAAGGTGGTGGAGACCGACCTGGGTGACCGCATCAACCAGCTTGACGGCGGTGCGGCCAGCCATTCGCTGGCACCGGCGATCCACGTTCCCATCGAGCGGGTGGCCGAGCTTTTTTCCAAGGAAGTCCACGAAAAACTCAATCCCGATCTGGAAGAGTTGGTTAAGGCCGCTCGCAAAAGCCTGCGGAGTTTTCTCGAACGGGCCGACGTGGGCATCTCTGGCGCCAACGCCATTGTCGCCGAAACCGGGGCGGTCGTGGTCACCGAAAACGAAGGCAACATTCGCGCCGTTACCAGCATGCCGAGGATACATCTGGCGATAGCCGGCATTGAGAAGATAGTACCTACTTTGGAAGACGCGATAACAGTAATAAAAGCGGCGGCGGTTTTCGGCGTCGGACAGGATATCGGCACATACATCTCCATCATATCGGGACCCAGCCGTTGTGAAAATGACGATTTTTCCTTCCTCGGTTCGGGACAGGGACCGCAGGAGATGCATGTCGTCTTTTTGAAAGCCGGTCGGGAAAAGGCCATCCGTGAAGGGTTCGCGGAGACGCTGTACTGCATCAATTGCGGGAGTTGTCTCAATTTCTGCCCGATTTACTCTGCCATCGGCGAGAAATTCGGTTATAAGTATCTCGGCGGCCGCGGCGCCGTCTTTACGGCGATGTACGAGAAGCTTAGCAAGGCCCAGGAGGCCGGCCTATCCTTATGTATGGGGTGTAAGCGCTGCGAAGAGTCATGTGCTGTTGGCATGAAGACGCCGGAGATGATCTCGCGATTGCGCGCCGAAGTCGCCGCCGAGCAAGGGCTGCCGTTTACCAAGAAGGTAATCTTTAAAAAGCTTTCGGACAATGTGCTGCCCGGGTGGATAAAGCTGGCCGAAACCTTCCAAGGGCTCGGCCTGAGTCCTGCAGGCGACGGGATGGCAAAACTGCGTTTTCCGATGGAAGGCATGGGCATGCCCGGAGACCGGCTGGTACCGATGCTGGCGGACGAAACTTTCCCCTCTCTTGTTGAAAAACGCGCCAAGCCTACCGGCAAAGCGGAGCGTAAAGCAGCTTTCTTTGCTGGCTGCGTTGTCAACTACGTTCGCCCCGACCTCGGAATCAACCTGCTGGACATTCTAGAAGCCCAGAAGGTCGAGGTGATAACCTTCGATAAGGAAGCCTGCTGCGGCATACCGGTGCTGCAGAGCGGCGACGAAGAGGACGGGCGGGAAATGGCTCGCAAGAACGTGAAACTGCTGTCAGGCAAGCAGTTCGACCACTTGCTTTTCATCTGTCCGACCTGCGCGACCACCGCGATACACGAATGGCCGCGGCTGTTGGCCGGCGAGCCCGAGTTGGCCGAAAAGGCCAGGGAGCTTGCTGGCAAAGCGATGGATATAAGCTCGTATCTGGTCGATGTTCTCAACATCAAGCCGCCCAAAGGCAAGTTGGACTGCAAGGTTACTTATCACGATCCGTGCCACTTGGCCCGTGGGTTGAACGTTACCGAGGAACCGCGCAAGCTGCTTAAATCGATACCAGGCCTGGAACTGGTCGAGATGAAGGAACCGAACGCCTGTTGCGGCTTCGGAGGCAGCTTCAGCTTGTACTACTACGACCTTTCCCG
The DNA here is from genome assembly GCA_022839045.1 of Sporomusaceae bacterium. Next base: position 10,779 of record JALHDI010000001.1, on the reverse strand, counting down.
CCGGATAAACGACGAAAAAATCAAGCAGATCGCCGATACTGACGCCGATTTTGTTGTGGCCGGCTGTCCGGGTTGCATACTCCACATGAAAGACGGAATCAGCCATGCCAACGGACGACAGAAGGTTGTGCACACCGTCGAAATACTGGCCAAAGCTTACAAGCGGAACGGAGGCGATGATAAGTGAGTCGTCTGCAGCCGATAGCTATTCTCCGGCAAGGATTGACCGGTAAAGGCGATTTGGCCAAAAAAGTCACGGCGATACGCGAAAACGCCGTCGCCAAGCTACCGGAGCTCAGGGTAGCGGCTACGGAGATGCTGGAGAAGAAACTGGCCAAGGTATACCAGGCGAAAGACGGGGCGGCCGCCGCCGATATTATAATCAATCTGCTGAAAGGCCAAAAGCAGGTCGCCCGCGCTTACAGCAACACCTTAACCGAAATAAATTTTGAGAACCTGCTTGCCGAGCAGAGGGTCGCTGTCTATCCCACAAGACTTGAGGAGATTTTTTGCCGGGAGGCTGGGCTTCCGGCTAGCGGCCACCCCCATCTTGCCGCCATGGACCAACCTGAAGAAGCAATCGAAAAAGCCCTCCAGCATTTCATCAGTCGGCAGGATATCACTGTGCCCGCGGAAATCGTCCGGCTAGCCCGTGAAAAGGTAAAAGGAACCATCCTTGGGTGTGAATACGGGGTAACCGGCGCCAACTGCATCGTCGCCGAGAACGGTGTTTTGGTGGCGGCCGAGGACGAGGGGAATGTACGGGCGGTTAGCAACCTGCCTTATAAGCATCTGGCGGTTGTCGGCATCGACAAAATTGTCGCTTCTGCTGAGGACGCTATGGCGGTCATGCAGGCGACGGCAATTTATGGTGTCGGCCGGATCACGCCTACCTATTTCTCGCTAATAGCCGGTCCCAGCCGTACCGCCGATATCGAGTTCCGGATGGCGTACGGCATGCATGGCCCGAAAGAAGTTCATATCGTTCTCCTGGATAACGGCCGTCTTGCTGTTCGCGAGCAGGGTGCCGGCGCGTTACTCAAATGCATCAACTGTGGCGCCTGTTTCGAAAGTTGTGCTGCCCTGGCTGAACAACAAGGCTGGCAGGGTGTAGTACTTACGCCGAAAAGCTTCGCCCTCGGTATCGTGCGGGGGCAGATAGCGGCAGCAGGCGGGGGGCTGCGCATGGCGGAGTTTCTCTGTCCTGTTGGCCTTTCAGCGAAAACGGTAATAGATGAGTTCGCTAAACTTGAACGGATATAGTTTAAGCAGCTTGCTTGGTTGCCAGTAGTATCAGCGCCGACGATAAAATGTAGGAAAGTGGTGGTTAAAAATCGTAGGTTTGCGGCGGTCAAGGATACTCTCTTTCACGTCTTTATTGAAGAGGCAGGAATGTTTCTCTGGTCGTCGACTGTGGCGTACAGGTTTTACTTATCCCGAATCGGATATAGAGAAGGCTGTGGGATGGATATCGGTATAGGATCGTTGTGCCTAATTCTCCCTCCTAATGTTACTGAGGATCTATTGCCGAGAAACAGTTGAGGCAGTCGTCAGCCGGATGCCGGTATTCGAGTATAGCTACATTGTATCGATTGTATCGTAAGATAGTTTTGGTCTTACAGGTGCTTAGGGCGCCTCCCCAGCCAAATCCACCTATTTTTACAACAAATATTACTTGAAGCATAAGATTGCCGTTCTGGCAAACTTATGCTTCTTTTTCTGCTTGGCGATATCATACAGTCTGATGGGTGTGGTACAGTTTGCGGGGGTAGGCCACTTATCGGCTTTTTCGCCGCTCTTGGCGCCTGCTTTCGTACATCGCCAGAAGATCAGGTTTTTCGGGCGACGCCAATTCATAATCCGGTGCCAACTCGCGGCATTTCTCTACCGCCGCTTTCAGATCGTAGAAGACTTCCCACTTGGCTTTCACCTGGTCCTGGCCGGTGAGCCGCAGGAGGTAGGCGGGGTGGTAGGTGGCGATGGCGGGGATGCCGTATTTGGTGTCGAACCAGCGGCCGCGGTCGCGGGTGATGCGAGCGTCGGGACCCATGAGGTATTTTAGGGCGACGCTGCCGAGGGCGACGATGACTTTGGGGTTGACGAAGCCGAGTTCTTCGTCGAGCCAGTTGAGGGCGCAGACGCGGCCTTCTTCGACGGTGGGGGTGCGGTTGCCTTTGGGACGACATTTTATTATGTTAGTTACGTAGATTTTGTCGCGGGTAACCCCCACGCTGCCGAGCGCCTTGTCCAAGAGCTGGCCGGACGGGCCCACCAGCGGGACACCGTATTCGTCCTCCACGCCGCCCGGCCCCTCGCCGACGACGGCCAGGGGCGCGTCGACGGCGCCGTTGTAGGAGGTCGGGCCGACGGCGTCGCGGCGGAGGGGGCACCTGTCGCACGCCAACAGGGCCTGTTCGAGCTCGGCGTGACTGGAGAAAGTCGTGGACACCGCATATCACCTCGCTGGTTAAATTCGCTTCCGTTCCGGAAAAATCCTCCGCGAGCGGGGCGGCGGAGGGGCCGCGACGCCCGGCGCTTGACTGGCCAGGCGGTCGCGGGTACAATTAAGTAGTAGACATTTGGCTGATTTTGCCATGGAGGCCGAATTGTCCCCCGGACGTGTATAGTGCGGTCGCGGGCCGCATACAATAACGGGCAGACCACTAAGGAGGAACCTGATATGCTTGACAGCAAATTTGTGCGCGAAAACCCGGACAAGGTCGCTACCGCCTTGAAGAATCGCGGGCTCGATCTCAGTCTCGACGGTTTCCTGGCCCTGGAGAAACAGCGGCGGGAACTGCTCGTCGAGGTGGAGGCCCTGAAGAGTAAACGCAACACCGTCAGCCAGGAGATCAGCCGCCTGAAGAAGAGCGGCACGCCCGCGGAGGACATGATCGCCGAGATGCGCTCCGTGGGCGACCGGATAGCGCTCCTGGACGGCGATCGGACGAGACGGCCAACCCCGAGATCCGCCGCTGGGGCACTCCGCAGACGTTCGATTTCGCGCCGCAGGCTCACTGGGATATCGGCGAGCGGCTCGGCATCCTCGATTTCGAGCGCGGCGGCAAGGTTACGGGCGCCCGCTTCACCTTCTACCGCGGCCTGGGCTCCCGCCTGGAGCGGTCGCTGATCAATTTCATGCTCGACCTGCATACCCGCGAGCACGGTTATACCGAGTTCTTCCCGCCGTTCATCGTGAACCGCGACAGCATGGTGGGCACCGGCCAGCTGCCCAAGTTCGCCGCCGATATGTTCAAGCTGGAAGGTCTCGATTATTATCTCATCCCGACCGCCGAGGTGCCGGTGACTAATCTGCACCGCCAGGAGATCCTCGACGCCAAGGACCTGCCGCTGCGCTATACCGCCTACAGCGCCTGTTTCCGGGCCGAGGCCGGCGCCGCCGGGCGCGACACCCGCGGCCTTATCCGCCAGCACCAGTTCAATAAGGTGGAGTTGGTCAAGTTTACGCTGCCCGAGGATTCCTACGCCGAGCTCGAGGCGCTGACGGCCAACGCGGAGAAGGTGCTCCAACTGCTCGGCCTGCCCTACCGCGTGGTGTTGCTGTGCACCGGCGACATGGGCTTTTCGTCGGCGAAGACGTATGATCTCGAGGTCTGGCTGCCGAGCTTCAACCGCTACCGGGAGATTTCCTCCTGCTCGAATTTCGAGGATTTCCAGGCCCGCCGCGCAGATATAAAATTCCGCCGCGACGCCAAGTCCAAGCCGGAGTTCGTCCATACGCTGAACGGGTCGGGCGTGGCTATCGGCCGTACGGTGGCGGCGATCCTCGAGAACTACCAGCAGGCGGACGGTTCGGTCGTCATCCCCGAGGCCCTGCGACCGTATATGGGCGTCGATGTGATAAAGGCTTGACAGCGACGCCGGCATAAAATACAATTTTAAGGGAATAAAAATTGCATATAACGGGAAAGGTGCCTTACGGCTTAATAGGGAAGCTTGGTGAAATGCCAACACGGTCCCGCCGCTGTAATGGGGAGCCAGCCTGCAAGTTTCGCCACTGGGACGGCCGATCGTCCTGGGAAGGCGCAGGCTGCGCGATGATCCTGAGTCAGAAGAACTGCCTTTCCGACAATCACCGCTTTGACCCACGAGCGATGGGGAGGGGATTTTGACGGCTTGCAGGCAAAATCTCTACTTCCCGACGGGGGTAGGGATTTTTTTATCGGGAAAGAGGGCTATTGGCTATGGGTATGAAGGTTTTGGCCGTCGGCGCGCTGCTGGCGGCGACGCCGGCGACCGCAGCGGCGATGCACATCATGGAGGGCTTCCTGCCGAAGGAATACGCTCTCGGCTGGTTGCTGGCGGTTGCGCCGTTCGTGCTGTTCGGCATCCGCAAGATCAATCAGGTGCTTACCCTTTACCCGGAACGGAAGATGCTCCTCGGCCTGGCGGCGGCGTTCATTTTCGTCCTGTCGGCCTTGAAGATACCGTCGGTCGCCGGCTCGAGCTCGCACCCGACCGGCGTGGGCCTGAGCGCGATTATGTTCGGCCCGGCGGTGTCGAGCGTGCTGAGCGGCATCGTGCTGCTGTTCCAGGCGCTGCTGCTCGCTCACGGCGGCCTGACGACCTGGGGCGCGAACACTTTCGCCATGGGGATCGCCGGGTCTTTCGCCGCCTGGGGGGCCTTCCGCCTGGCGCTCGCCTTGGGCTGCCCGGAGAAGTTGGCGGTGTTCACGGCCGCTCTGCTCGGCGACTGGCTGACCTACGCGGTGACCGCCGGCCAGTTGGCGCTCGCCTTCCCCGATCCCGTGGGCGGCTTCGTGGCCGCTTACGGCAAGTTCCTCGGCATTTTTGCCTTTACCCAGCTGCCGCTGGCCGTCTGCGAGGGGCTCATCAGTGTGGTGGTTTACAACGCTCTGCTGCGGTACGGCGAGCAGGGGATAATCCCCTTGTGGTGGAAGGAAAGCGGTTCCGTGGGTCGTTAATGTTGCCGCGGACGAATGCGGCTTTTGAAAAGAGGCGTGTTTTATGAAAACCGGGCGCGTATTGTTATACATAATTGTCGCGGCGGCCGTCGTGCTGGCGCCGGTCGTCATCAGCGGCGATTTCGCCGGCACCGACGACCAGGCAACGGCCGCAATCGGCCAGCTCAAGCCCGATTATAAGCCGTGGGCCGCCGCGCCGTGGGAGCCTTCGGAGGAGGCCGAGCCCTGGTTGTTCGCGCTGCAGGCCGCTATCGGCGTCGGCTTTGTCGGCTATTTCGTATACCGCCTCCGCCGCCGTACGGTGGGCTGACATGCTCTATCTCGATTATCTCGCTTATAATAACGCCTTGAATAAGGTCAGCATCGGCGAAAAGCTCCTGCTCGGCGGCGGCTCCCTGGTGCTGGCCGTGGCGCTGCCTCGCCCCGCCGTCCTCGTCGCGGTTGTTGTGGCGATGCACGCCGTGATGGCGCTGGCCCGCATCCCGGCGGGGTATGTCCTACGGCTGTGGCTGGCGCCCGGCGCTTTTCTGGCCGCAGGCCTGGCCGGCGTGGCGGTGAGCTTCGCCGCCGCCCCGTTCGCCGCCCTCGCTTCGGTAGAGGCGGGGGGCTTTTACTTCGGCGTCACCGCGTCCGGGCTGGCCGCGGCGGGCGAACTGCTGCTGCGCAGCGCGGCGGCGGTGTCCTGCCTGCTGATGCTGGCGACGACCACGCCGGCGGCGTACATGGCCGCGTGGTTCGCCCGCTTTCCCGGGCTGAGGCCGGTGAGCGAGATCGCGCTGCTCACTTACCGGTTCATTTTCGTTTTCCTGGCGGCCGCGGGACAGATATACACCGCGCAGCAGTCGCGGCTGGGCTACGCCGGCCCGCGGCGGTCGCTGAACTCGCTGGCGCTGCTGGCCGCCAATGTCGGTCGCAAGGCTTTCCTGACGGCGAACGATCTTGGCAACGCGCTGGCGGCCCGCAATTACCAGGGCCGGCTGACCCACTGCTACCCGCCCCAGACGGCCAGCCCCGCGAGGCTGGCCGTGATCGCATCGCTCCTGGCCGCTTTGGCGGCGGCGGGGGTAATGTAAATACCGGAGGACTATATGACCGCTACTCCCCTCGTCGCCGCCGACAACGTCACTTTCCGCTACCGCCCGGGCAATTTGGCCCTGGACGGCGCCACGCTCGCCATCCCGGCCGGCAGCCGGGTGGCCCTGGTCGGCCCGAACGGCGCCGGCAAGTCGACCCTTTTCCTCCACATCAACGCCATCCTGCGGCCTCTCGCCGGCCAGCTCAGTTATCTGGGGCAGCCCTACCGCTACAGCCGCGATTTTCTGGCCGTGCTGCGCCAGAAGATCGGCCTTGTCTTCCAGGATCCCGATAACCAGCTGTTCGCCGGCAATGTCCTCGACGACGTGATTTTCGGGCCGATGAACATGAGCCTGACGGCAGGCGAAGCGGCGCGGCGGGCCGAGGCGGCCCTCGAGGCGGTCGGCATGTCGGGCCATAAGGCGGCACCCGTCCATTTCCTCAGCCAGGGCCAGAAGAAACGGGTCGCGATCGCCGGCGTTCTCGCCATGGACCCGGACGCGCTGGTGATGGATGAGCCGACCGCCGGCCTCGATTATCCCGGGCTGACCAGCCTTAAGGAGACCCTCGCCATGCTGCATTCCGCCGGCAAGACGCTGCTCGTCGCCACTCATGATATCGACTGGGCGTGGAATTGGGCCGATATGGTTTACGTGCTCGCCGCCGGCAGGACGATAGCTGGCGGTTCCCCGGCCGATATCCTTGCCCGGCCCGATCACGCGGCGCTGGGCTTCGCCCGGCCCGTCCTCGCCGAACTCGCCGCCGACTTGGGCGAGCGAAGCATCCTCCCGGCCGGCGCCGCCCCCCGCACCGTTGCGGAGCTGACCGCCCTCCTCGGCGGCCGGAAGAAAGACGATCAATAGGAAACGCCGCTCGGAGGAGCGGCGTTTTTGCGCTTTCAGCCTCAGTCGGCCGTTCTCCGCCTGTGGAGATACGGCTGCCAGAACTCGGGGTGGAAGAGGACGAGGACTGTAAACAGCTCCAGCCTGCCGAGCAGCATGTCGGCGGCGAGCACGGCTTTGGCGAACGGGGCCAGCGACTGGTAGGTGGTTGTCGGTCCGACGATGCCGAAGCCGGGACCGATGTTGCCAAGCGAGGCGGCGACGGCGCCGAAGGCGTCGAAGGGGGTTAACCCGGTCGCGGCGACGAGCAGGACCGAAACGAAATAGATCAGGAAGAAGAGGAAGAAGAATTGTAGCACCATGTGGAGAACCGCGGAATCGACCGGTTTTTTATCGATTTTGAGCGAGGATACCAGTTTGGGGTGAACGGCGTGCAGGAGCGACCAGGCGGCGTCCTTGAGCAGGATGAGCAGGCGGACGACTTTTATGCCGCCGGCGGTCGAGCCGGCGCAACCGCCGAGCAGCATTAGCATCAGCAGGATGATTTTCGCCGCCGACGGCCACTGGTCGAAGTCCGCGGTCGCGTAGCCCGTGGTTGTCATGAGGGACGCGACTGTGAACAGCGAGTCGCGCAGGCCGGTAAGCCCCGCGTCCGTATGGACGTGGAGGATGGCGGTTATGGACAGGACGGCGGCGGCCATTATCCCCAGGTATGTTTTGAATTCGGTGTCCCGGAAGAGCCGCCGGAGTCCTTTTTGCCAGGCCAGGTAATAGAGGGCGAAGTTGCCGCCCGCCGAGAACATGAAAAAGGCGATTATCAGTTCGATATAGAGGCTGTCGAAGTCTTTGATGCTGGCGTTTTTGGTCGAAAAGCCGCCGGTCGCCATGGTGGTGAAGGCGTGGTTGACGGCGTCGAAGAGGTCCATGCCGGCGATCAGCAGGAGGGCGATTTCCGCGGCGGTGAATATTACGTACAGCCGCCAGAGGATGAGGGCCATCGTCCGGATGCGGGGCAGCACCCTGTCGACCGTGGGCCCGGGCGATTCGGCCCGGAAGAGGTTGACGGCGTCGGCGCCGACGTTGGTCAGGAAGACGACGAACAGCACGATGATGCCCATGCCTCCCAGCCACTGGGTCATGCTGCGCCACAGCAGCAGGCTGCGGGGCAGGCTTTCGACGTCGGGGATGACGCTTGCCCCGGTGGTGGTAAGCCCTGAGACGGTTTCGAACACCGCGTCGAGGTAGGTGGGCACCCAGCCGGAGAGCCAGTAGGGCAAGGCGCCGGTCGCGCCGGCGAGCAGCCAGGTGCCGGTTACGACGAGGAACCCCTCGCGGACGCTAATGCGCCCCGGCTCTTCGCCGCGGTAGTAGAGCAGCGCCCCCAAGGCCGCGGTGGCGCAGGACGACAAGATGAAGGTCGTATAGATCGGCTCGCCGATTATTAGCGCATAGCAGAGGGGTACGGCCATGAAGAGCGCGTAAGCGCCGAGCAGTCTCCCCAACAGGCGGGCGACGGTTCTTGTTCCCATGGCGGCGCTCAATCCTTGCTTTCTACGAAATCGAGAATTTTCGCGGCGTGGTCAGGCAGGGTGAACAGGACGATCCTGTCGCCGGCCTCCAGCACGCTTTGGCCGTTGGGGATGAAGGTGGCTCCGTTCCTGACGACCGCGCCGACCAGCACCCGGCGGGGAAATCTGATGTCTTTGAGCGGCTTGCCGATTATGCGGCTGCCGACGCGCAGGTCGACTTCGATGGCTTCGGCCTTGGCACCTTCAAGGAGTGTTACGGTCACGATCTCTTCGCGCCTCACCTGGCGGAGGATCGCCCCCGCCGTCACCAGACGGGGCGAAAAGACGACGTCAACGCCCACCTGCTCCATCAGGGGGATGAACTCCGGCCGGCCGACCCGGGCGAAGGTTTTCTGGGCGCCGAGGTTTTTGGCCATGAGGGCGACCAGCAGGTTGAGTTTGTCGTCGTCGGTCAGGCAAATTACGGCATCGAAGTCGCCGATGCTTTCCTCGGCGAGCAGGTCGGCGTCGGTGCCGTCGCCGCAGATGACGAGCGTTCCGTCGGCGATTTTGGCGAGTTCCTCGCAGCGGCGGCGGTCCTTCTCGATCACTTTTACCTTATAGCCGCCGTTTTCCATGATGAGCGCCAGGTTGCGGCCGATGCGGCCGGCGCCGACGATGAGGATGCGCTCGACGCGCGAGCGCTTCTGGACGAACATTTGCTCAATGCGGCCGATGGCGTCCTTTTCGCCGAGGAAGAAAACGTTGTCGTTGTCTTCGACGGCATCGCTGCCGATGGGGATGATCATCCTGTCCTTGCGCAGTATCCCGGCGATGAGCACGTTTTCGGGCAGGTGCAGGTCGCGCAGCGGCACGCCGCTGAACGGCGAGTGATGGCGGACCTTGACTTCGAGCAGACGCACCCTGCCGCCGGCGAAGTCTTCGACGTCGAGGGCGGCGGGGGTTTTGAGGATCTGGCTTATCTCCAAGGCGGTAACCATCTCAGGGTTGATGATCAGGTCGATGCCCAGCGTCCGGCCGAACGCCCGGCAATCTTCCTCAAGGTACTCGGTGTTGCGCACCCTGGCGATGACCTTGGGCACGCCGTGCTGTTTGGCGGCGACGCAGGCGATCATATTGACCTCGTCGCTGTCGGTGACGGCTATCATCAGGCCGACGTCATCGAGGCCGATTTCGGCCAGGACCCTGGGGCTGGCGCCGTTGCCGGCGATCGTCATGACGTCGAGATGGTGCTCGACGATCGCCCGCCGCGCGTCGTCTTGCTCGATGACGATGACGTCGTGATCCTCCTGGGTCAGTTTTTGCGCCAATGTATATCCGACCTTGCCGGCGCCCACGATTACGATTTTCATTAGCCACCTCTGTGAATAAAGACAAAATAGCATTGTATTATTCTACCTGCTGTGACAAAACCCTTCTGCGGGAAGGAAGATGCTGTAAGATTGGCGCAGTATTTCATCAGGAGGCCCCTTGACGCCGGGCGGTTGCCGGGAAAAAAAGAACCTCCGCCGGAGCGGGAAGTTCCTGTCGGCGCTTCATTCCGGCGGAAGCGGCTGTTCTTTATACCTGGCGAGCCCCAGCGCCTGATGCTGCTCGAGGATTTGCTCCACGGCTTCGGCTTGCAGGTCGTCGCAGCGCACCATCATCAGCACCGGGATCGGATTGCTTTGCCGGTCGGTGTGAATGCGCCGCGTCGTCATCATCCAGTCGGCTGCGAGCCCGGCCCCGCCCCCGACCGCCAGTCCCGTCAGTCCCCAGATTATCGGCCCCCAGTAATGCACCGAGCCGTAGATCACCCCCGCGATCATGCCGATAACGCCGGCAAACGCCGCCCCGTCGAGGACGCTGAAGCCGTCGGCGCGGTAAATCCTGTCGAACGCCGCCAGTTTTCGCGTGGTGCGGCGGAGGGGAACCGCCAGGATGTGCTTTTTCGTCAGGCCGATTCGCGTGAGGTCGGCGATGGCTATTTCCAGATGGGGGCCGTGCGCGAAAGAGGCGAAGATATACATCGGTTCCTCCCGGGGAAGTTACAGCGGCATGGTGAATTCCCGGTTCATGTACTCCTGCTTGAGATAGCGTGCCTGCTCGGCGTCGTAGAACTTGTTCACTTCCACCACCGCCGCGTACGAGGCGTAGGCGGCGTAACAGTACAGTGACGGCAAAAACAGCAGCCAGCCGTAATCCACAACCGCTCCGGCGCGGGCGAAGTCGCCTGTCAGCGAATACTGGAGCGCTTCGTTGAGGTGCGCCATATAGGCAGCAATAATGTTCATGACCAGAATGACGACCCCCTCCTCCATTTTGCGCACATAGACGTGCCCAAGGCCAGGGGTGAGCAGCGACCACATCAAGGCCAGCAGCGGTTTGCGCTTTTTGGCGAAACCGAAT
>JALHDI010000057.1 GCA_022839045.1 Sporomusaceae bacterium | reverse complement strand
GGTGTCGATGATTTTGTTGGTGTGGATCTGGTTTTTGATGGAGGATCCCAAACGGTAATGGGGGATGGTGGTGGCGACGTCGAGGCGGAGTTTGGCCTGCCTGGCCAGGGCCATGACCACGGGGGGGACGGCGATTTCCCGGATGGGGATCGTTTCTAGAAGGCGCCGGGATACGGCGTGGGGGCCGTGGGCGGTCGAGGCCAGGCCGATTTTCTTTTCCAGGCCGAGCTCTTTGTTGAGGTTGAGCCGCCACTGGAAGGTGGGGTTATACCGTTCGATATGGCGGGGCGGGGAAGGATAACAGTTGGTAAGGGCGAGGTCGAGATGTTTGAGGGTGATCCCGTCGGCCAGTTCCATCAGGTTTTCGTTGAAGGTTCCCACCATGTCGCCGTCGACGAAGGCGACAACGTCGCTGCCGAGAGACAACGCCACTTTTGCGCCGATGGCCCGGGGAACGTCGATGCCCAGGCAATCGTGGAAGTAGATGATCTGTAGTTTGGGAAGACGGAGGTTGAGAATTTCGCGCATTGTCGCGTCTTTGGATCCGTTGGCGATTACGATGATGTGGTCCACCGGCAATGTGCCCAAATTCTGCAGAACGGTAGCGATGCGGCCTGCTTCGTTTCGTGCGGGGACAACCACGCTGATCAAGCGCCATCACCTCGGTGGGACTAGTGCGGCAGAGCCCTCTTTGGCTTTACTACAGTATATTGGCGGACAAGGAGCTTTGCCACTTGTCCCCCGGGGGAAAATATAGCCTCTCAGGCCGGCCAGTCCATCGCCGGTGGCAAATGCCCGGTAACCCACATAGTATGTAATAATCGGGGGAGGGATGAGCGTGCCGGAATTAGCTGTGGGCGATTTGGTAATCCGCAGGTCGCACGGCGGCGATATCGTGTTCAAGGTGACGGGCCGCGAGAACGATGAGCAAGGCCGCGCGGTGTATACGCTCCGCGGGCTGCATCTCAGGCTGCTGGCGGATGCGCCGTCGGACGACCTTGAAAGGGTGGACGCCGAACATCTGAAACAGGAAATAATCCGTAACGAAAGCATGCACAACGATTCGATGCGCCGGGCTATGACGCGCCGCAGCCTTGAGCTCGAGCAGCGGGAGTTCAGCAGGGCCGAACCGACAAAAAAGTACGCTTTTTTTGACGTTCCCGGCCGGGTTCTGCATATTGACGGCGACGAGGATTACCTGAAGATGTGCCTTAAGACCTACGGCCAGCTCAATATCGATGCCGAGGGCCGCTATATCGAGGAGGATAAGCAGCCGGAAAGCTTGCTGGCGCTCTTGAAGGAGTACCGGCCGGACATACTGGTGGTTACCGGGCACGATGCGTTGATCGGCGGCGGGAAGAAGGGTTTCAGGGATATCAACAATTACCGGACGTCGAAGTATTTCGTGCGCTGCACCCAGATAGCCAGGGAATTTCAGCCGTCCCGGGATGATCTGGTGATTTTCGCCGGCGCGTGCCAGTCGTACTTTGAAGCTATCCTGGCGGCGGGGGCCAATTTCGCCAGTTCGCCGACGCGGATTTTCATTCACGCTTACGACCCGGTGTTTATCGCCGAGAAGGTGGCGTTCACGCCGATCGGCAAGACGGTGGACGTGAGCGACGCGATCACCGCGTCGGTCACGGGGGCCGAAGGGGTGGGCGGCGTGGAAACCCGCGGCAAGTTCCGGCTGGGGATGCCGAAATCACCGTATTAGTGAAGGGGGCGCGGCAAGGCTGCGCCCTTTGGTTTGCGCCGGCTGCGGACAGGCACCTGCTGACAGGGATTCGGGCGGGCGAAGGAGAATGTAGTAGATAGCGACTGTTTATGCACGCATCACGGAAAGGAAGGCTGAACGGGCGTGAAAAGGCTGATGACGGTGCTGCTGCTGTGCCTGCTGGCGATAGCGGTCGCCACGGCTCCGGCGGCCGGGGCTGCCGATGGTGCTCCGCAAAGGCAGGCGCTTACCGCCGACGAGGAGCAGGCGGTGGCGCTGCTGAACGCCGACCGGGCGGCCCAGGGCCTGCCGCCGCTCCGGGTGAATCTGACCCTGGCAGCTTTGGCGCGGGAATATGCTCAGGATATGATCGACCGGGGCTATTTTTCCCATGTGAGTCCGGAGGGTGAGGCGTTCACCGACCGGCTGGCCAGGTATGGCGTCGGCTTCCGTAGCGCCGGCGAGAATCTGGGGATGAACGGCGGCGTGGCCGCCGCCGAGCGGATGCTGATGAACAGCCCCGCTCACCGGGCCAACATCCTTGGAAAAGATTATGCCGAGGTGGGCATCGGCGTGCGTTCCGCCACCGACGGATCGGTATATGTCGTGCAGGTGTTTGTGGGATGGTAAGTACAGATGTGTTTATCGGGGGCACGGATCGCGGAGGGAAGGTTGCTTTGTAAACATTACCACGATTATGTTAACAGGATAATGCCCCGGCGGCGAGAATATATATGACAGACTAGTCGGGAAGTTTGACATGACGTGGCCTGTCCTATTTCTTAACGCAGAAAGGCAGGTTGCACATGGGAAAAAAGCGATGGACCAGGTTGTTGATGACGGGTTTCGTGGCCTTTTCTCTGGTTAGTACTTCCCTGGGGGGCGCCTTCGCCACCGCCGCGCAGGCGGCGACGCCGGAAGAGGCGGCCCAGGATTCCGGCGTCGACTCGAAGGCGATCGTCGGCGGTGTCGTGGCTCTCGGCCTGATTACCATGCTAGCCAAGGGCGGCGACAGCTCCGGCGGCACGCCTGCTCCCAAAAATCCGGCACCGGTTTCCACGCCGGCGCCGACCCCGAAGCCGGTTCCCCAGCCGACTCCGAAACCGACCCCGGTTCCCAAGCCGGCTCCGAGCCCGACCCCGAGTTCGGCGGGGGTGGCGGCTGATGAACAGAAGGCTCTGGCTCTTCTCAACGCCGACCGGGCGACCCATGGCCTACCCCCTGTCCGTTCGAACGCGAAGCTGGCCGCTCTGGCCGGGGATTATGCCCAGGATATGATTAACCGTAACTTTTTCGCCCATAACAACCCCGAAGGGCAGACACCCTTCGACCGGATGCGGCAACGGGGCATCAGTTTCGGCTACGCCGGCGAGAACCTGGCCATCAACACCAGCGTGGCCGGCGCCGAGCAGGCGCTCATGAACAGTCCCGGGCACCGCGCCAATATCCTGAACTCCCATTATACCCAGGTGGGGATAGGGGTTCGTTACAGCCGTAGCGGTTCGGTGTACGTGGTGCAGGAATTCACCGACGGCTGAGTACATGTGACAAAGAGGCAAAGCGTAAACGCTTCGCCTCTTTGCGTTCCAAGAGAAGAAATGCCGGGACCGTTTAGAACCATTCAGATGCAAGGCGGGCCGAGCATGCGAAGCGACGGCGTACTGTTTACCGTACGTCGAGCGAGCACGCGCAGGGCCAACGAAGCAGATGGAGGGTTATCAACGGTCCCCTGTTTTTTTAGATAAAGCTACCTGCATTTGGGGCACAGACCGTGGTGCCCATAGTAATCAAATTCCGTTCCGCAGCGCGAGCAGATCTTGAAGAGGCGATAGGTGCAGATTTTGTACATTTTATAGTAGGTTTTGTAGGTTTTAACGCATTCTTTGCTGGTTTTGCATTTGATTTTCGGCATCGCGCCTTCGCAGCCTTCAAAGTCGTAGCAGCTGTCGTCTTCCTTGCAGCCGTATCCCCAGTTGGGGACGTTCTGGCAGTACATGCCGGAGTCGCAGCAACTATCGTACATCATCCGGCGGTCATAGTCTTTCACCAATCCACTCCCCCCATTCTTGTATCGTCCGGTTTTCTCCGAAGCGGGTTTTTTATTACATTGTATGTTGCGGAAGGTAAAAGTGTTATGTACGCATGCGGCCTACGGCTTGGCTGTTTTGCCGTCTCCGGCAGCGGCGGCAAATTTACCGCGGCGGCCCCCGGGAGGCGCTTTTTTTGTCACATAAGACAAAATGCAGGCATATATATAACTAGAAAACACAAAGGGGGGAATATGTGTGGACGATAAAAACTTGCGGCAGACGGTTAGTGCCTCGGCCGTTGGTACGACCATGGTTGCGCCTAGCCAGTGCGTGCTGGGCGTTCAAGCGGGGCCGATAATTGTGCGGCAGGTTATCGGCGAGGTTGAAAAGCAGAAGGTTCTCGATATCAACGTGGTGGTTCCGCCCGAAAAACCGTCCATTGAGCAGATAATCGACGTTTTCGTGAAAGATGTTGATGTCAACAGCGTCGATGTTATCACCGACAAGGTCATCGTTCGCGGCGATCTCGAAATCAAGGCCATCTATGTAGCCGATCAGCCCGATCAGGCGGTACATGCGGTCGAGATCAGGCATGTCAAGTGGACGCAGGATATCGAGATCGTCGGGGCCCGCAAGGGGATGGACGCCGAGGCCAGTGTCGTGGTGGAATTCGTCGATTATGATGTTGATGAGCACACCCACGCTCACCGCGCGAAATATGGCGACATGAAGAAGTGGCACGACGACGACGAGTGCGACGACGATTACGATCACGATCACGATCACGACAATTGCGACGATGAGTGCGATCACCACCATCACCATCACCGCCCGCTGCGCGACTTCGACGTGTCGGTGGTGCTGAAGATTACCGCCAAGGTGCTTGCCGACCGCGAGGTGCAGATCGGAGCGGCGGCGATGCCCACGACTCCCAAGGGCTAAACAGGTTCCCATACTCCAGGAGAAGGGGGGAAGACAATGGTTGACAAGAAGAGGCAGAGCTCCGGTTCGGCCTCCGCGACGTCGGAAACCGTCATGGTGACTACCGGCACCGGGACGGTGGAGAGCGCCGAGCTGGTGTGCGGCTGTCCCGAGCCCGGTCCGGCAACGATCCAGGTGGAACAGGTTCTGGGCGCCAATATGGAGCAGCGGGTCGTGGAATTCGATATGACGGTTCCTGATCCGAAACCCAGTATCGAGCAGGTAATAGACGTATTCGTGAAGGATGTCTGCATCAAGAGCGTCGATGTTATTCCTAACAAGGTTATCGTCCGCGGCAAACTGGAAGTCAAGGTGCTGTATGTTGCCGATCTGCCTAGCCAGCCGGTTCACGCCTTCGAGCGGGAGCAGCGCTGGACGCGGGATATTGTGGTCGAAGGCGCCATGCCGGACATGAAGGCGACCGCCGACGTGCTGGTGGAGTATATAGACTATGACTTCCACCGGCGTCATAACGACCGGAAGGTGCATATAACCATCGTACTTAAAGTGTGGACCAGGGTGGTAACGACCACCGAGATGGATGTATACGCCCTCTCGCCGATCGATGAGGTCGGGGTGGTGGAGGTGACCTCGGCCAGCGCCTCCGATGCGTTGGCTTACGCAAGCGTGGTATCCACGGGCAACGTTATCGTCACCGGTCCGGGGGTAGAGCCGACGGCGGGTGTGAGCATGGGCGTCAGCGGCACGGCGACGGTCACGGGCGCCAGGGTTAACGTCCGTACCGGTCCCGGCACGAATTTCCCGGTCGTCACCCAGGTCAATACCAACGACGTGGTGACGCTGAAGGATCAGGCGTTCGGCTGGTACCGAGTGGTGCTGAGCGACGGCTCGACAACCGGCTGGATCGCCGGCTGGCTCCTGAGCGTGGGCGCGGCCGCGGAGATGCCGAAGGGTTAACAAGAACGGGCCACGGTTATTGCCGTGGTCTTTTATTTTGGCTGAGGCGCCAAAAGAGGAAATTTCGCCGCAGCCGGGGAATTTTTGAAAAAAATGCACATGGGAGGCAACAGTATGGATTTCGGCCAGTTTTTCTGGATTATCTTCATCGCTTTCACGGTGTGGCCGATGCTGCGGCAGCAGGGGATCGCGCGGGCCCGCCTCAAGCTGATCAGGGCGATCGAAGAGCGCCGCCAGTCGCGCCTCATCACGATGATTCACCGTCAGGAGGCTATCAGTATTCTCGGCCTGCCGCTGAGCCGCTATATCAATATCGAGGATTCCGAACAGGTGCTGCGGGCCATCCATCTGACCCCTCCCGATATGCCCATCGATCTTGTCCTCCATACCCCCGGCGGGTTGGTGCTGGCGTCGGAGCAGATTTCGCACGCCCTGATGCGTCATAAGGCCAAGGTGACGGTTTTCGTGCCTCACTACGCTATGAGCGGGGGGACGATGATCGCCCTGGCCGCCGACGAGATCGTGATGGACTGCAACGCGGTACTGGGGCCGGTCGACCCGCAGCTCGGCCAGTACCCGGCGGCGTCGATCCTGAAGGCGGTGGCGCAGAAGAATATCAACAGAGTGGACGATAATACGCTCATTCTCGCCGATATGGCGGGCAAGGCGATGCGCCAGGTGGAAGAATTCCTGACCAGGCTGCTGTCCGACAAGCTGTCGCCGGAGGCGGCCCAGTCCCTGGCCCGTACTCTGAGCGAGGGACG
Source organism: Sporomusaceae bacterium (assembly GCA_022839045.1). Next base: position 12,118 of record JALHDI010000057.1, on the reverse strand, counting down.
CTGGACCCACGATTATCCGATTACCTGCGATCAGCTCGCGGATATGGGGCTGCCGGTCGTGCGCGAGCTGCCGACGGAGGTCTACGACCTGATGGAGCTTTATCCCCAGCCCGCCCAGCGGCGTCCGTCGGTCCAGTATATCCCGGTGCCCTACGGACGGGATACTTTCAAGAAGCCGTTGGAGTAAGTGAGATAGCAGAGTGAATCCCGGACACGCGTCCGGGATTTTCTTTTGCCGGCAACTTGCCTCCCCCGTCTTCATATATTATAGCGTTGAAACGGGGAGGGGATAGCGATGCTGGTTGCTCTCGAGCATCTGGGCGCCACCGGGCGGGGCGTGACGTCGCCCCAGCTTTTCCGGGCGGACGACGGCCGGGTGTACGTGGTAAAGCTGCAGAATAACCGCTTGGGGCCGAAGGTGCTGGCCAACGAGCTGATCGGCGCCCGGCTGGGGGAGACGCTGGGGCTGTGTTTTCCGCCGGGCGGGATGATCAAGCTGGAGGAGGGGCTGCTGAGGCGGAGCCGGCGGCTGGCGGTGGCCGGGGTGGCGCCGGGGCGGCATTTCGCCTGCCGTTATCTGAGCGGAACGGAGTACCTGTGCCGCCACAACGTCGCGCGGGCGATCAATCGGCCGGAGATGGCGGGGGTGATGTTGCTCGACCACCTGGCCCACAATATGGACCGGACGCTCAACCGGCGCAACCTCCTGCTGCGGCGTGAGGCGCACGGCTGGCGGATCTACGCGATCGACAATTCCCACTTTTTCCGCCGCGCCCTGTGGACTGAGGATACGCTGAGGCGGCTGACGCCGCGGGTGAGGGTCAACCGGCACGGCGTTTACGGGACGCTGCTGCGCCATTATCTGCGGCCGGAGGATTTCGCGCCTTATCTGGCCAGAGTGCAGGGCTGGAGCGATTCGTTCATTACCGAGCTGGTGGCGGGGGTGCCGTCGGAGTGGCTGCCCCACGCCGGCGAGCGGCAGGCGGTAGTCGCCTTCCTGGCGGCGCGGCGCGATATGGCGGCCGATATCGTTACCTGCCTGTCAGCGCTAATTCCTGATGGTTACCGGGCAGCCGACGGAAACAAACTGGAATAGCTCTTCGACGTTGGCGTTGTGCATACGGATGCAGCCGTTGGAGACCATCTGGCCGATTTTCCACGGGGCGTTGGTGCCGTGGATGCCGTAGGCGTCGTAGTTGAGTCCCATCCAGCGGCTGCCGAGGACGCCGCCGGGGTTGAGGATTTTGGTGGCGATGGCGTAGTTGCCTTCCGGGGTGGGGGTAACCGGCTTGCCGATGGCTATGGGGTATTGCCTGAGAGCGGTATTGCCGTCGTAGAGGGTGAGGCGGCGGACCGATTTGGCGATGTGAATTTTGGCGCGGGGCAGGGTGGGGACGGCGCGTTCGACGACGGCGGCGGGCTGGATGTCGGCGGTGGCGGCGGGCGCAAGCAGCAGGCAGTAGGTGACGGGGTCGAGCTGACCGGTGGGTTTTAGGCCGCGCAGCTCCTGGAATCGCCTGACGGCATCGGCGGTAGCGGCGTCGTAGCAGCCGTGGGGTTCGCCTGCGTACAGGCCGTACCCGGCAAGGAGTTTCTGGACTTCGGCGACGATGGGGCGGCTTTCACCTTCTTTGAGCCAGGCCTCGATCGGGCGGCGGGGCGGGTAGAGGAACCGGAGTTGCATTTTTTCGACCTCCTCGAGTACAGGACCTATTCTCCCTGACTAAATCATTATATGTCGGCGGGGATGGTGGTGTTTTCCGGAAATTTTTGTATAGACGGGGCCGGGGCAGGGCAAAAATAGCAGTGGATAGTGTTTTATGCCGGGATAGGTCGGGAGGCGGGATGATCGGAGACGGGACAGGCAATCTGCTTGTTATCGGCGGTAACGAGGACAAGCGGGGCGATTGCGTTATTTTGCGAAGGTTCGTGACGATGGCCGGCGGGCGTGAGGCGGTGATCGCGGTGATGACGACGGCCACCGAACACCCCGGCGAAACGGGGGAAGAATACCGCGCCATTCTGACCGAGCTGGGCGCCGCGGGCGTGAGCATCATTTCGGTGATGAGCCGCCAGGAGGCCAACGCCAGGCATCATTACGGCGAGCTTGATAATTGCACGGGCGTTTTCTTTACAGGCGGCGACCAGCTCCGGCTGACGAGCATCCTCGGCGGGTCGGAGGTGGACGCGGCTATTCGCCGCGCTTACCGGCGGGGGGTGGTGATCGCCGGCACGAGCGCCGGCGCGTCGGTGATGAGCGATACGATGATCGTCGACGGCAGCTCGAGCGAGACGCCGAAGAAGGCGGCGCTGAGCATGGCCCACGGGATGGGCCTGCTGGAGGAGGTGGTCATCGACCAGCATTTCGCGCAGCGGGGCCGGATCAACCGTCTGCTGGCGGCGGTGGCCCAGAATCCCCATATTCTCGGTGTCGGCATCGACGAGGACACGGCGCTGGTTGTTTCGCCCCAGCGGGTTTGCGAGGTTATTGGGTCGCAGACGGTGACGGTGATCGACGGCCAGCGGGTGGTGCACTCGAATATTTCCGAGTCGAAGCGGTACGATCCGTTGGCGCTGACCAATGTTATTTTGCATATTCTGCCCAGCGGTTATGGTTACGACTTGAAGCGACGCTTGCCGTACGAACGCGGCTAAGGTTAGGCCGCGGCGTTTTTGCGTCCTGCCGGGAACAGCTTCGGCACAGAAGGCACTAGGAGGACTAGGAGATGCAGATACTTTCGGTACATACATTGCCGGGGGCCAATATTTACAGCTACCGCCCCGTGCTGCGGGTGAGGCTGGAGCTCGGCGAGGGCGAGAATGTCCCCACGAGTGCGCTGGGAGGGTTCGCCCCCCGCCTGTTGTCGGCTCTGCCGGGGCTGGCGGAGCACGGCTGCAGCCGGGGATATCCGGGCGGGTTCGCGGAACGGCTGACGGAGGGGACTTATCTGCCCCATGTCTTCGAGCATGTGATGATCGAACTGCAATGCCTGGCGGGCTATGAGGTGAGTTTCGGCAAGGCGCGGGAAACGGACCGGGCGGGCGTGTACGATGTCGTGGCCGGGTACCGGGCGGCGACCGCCGCCGTCCAGGCGGTGCGGGAGGCCGGGGAGCTCCTGGCGACTCTGCTCGCGGGCGGCGCTTACGACGCGGCGGCGGCGGTCGCCCGCATCCGCGGGGCGGGGGAAGCCGGCAGCCTGGGGCCGAGCACGGCCGCGATCGCCGAGGCGGCAGCGCGGCGCGATATCCCGGTTACGCGGGTGGCCGGCGAGGATTTGCTGGTTCTCGGCTACGGGTGCCGGCAGCAAAGGATCTGGGCGACGGTCACCGGTAAGACGGGGGCGCTGGCCGTGGATTTGGCGTGCGATAAGTCGCTCACCAAGCATGTGTTGGCCGGGGGCGGCGTGCCTGTCCCGGACGGGCTGGTGGCCGAGTCGACGGCGGAAGCGGTGCGGGCGGCCGAGTATCTGGGCCGGCCGGTGGCGGTGAAGCCGGCCGGCGGCAATCAAGGCAAGGGAGTGACGCTTAACATCACGGCCCCGGCCGAGGTTGAGCGGGCGTTTGCCATCGCTACCGCTTTCGACCGACGGGTGCTTGTGGAGGAGTTCATCCCTGGCCGGCAGTACCGGCTGTGCATAGTGGGCGGCAAAATGGCGGCGGCGGCCGAGCGCATCCCGGCGTACGTGATGGGTGACGGCCTCCGCAGCGTGAGCGAGCTCGTGGAGAGGGTCAACCGCGACCCGCTGCGGGGCGAAGGGCATGAGCGGCCGCTGACCAAGATCAAGATCGATCCGGTGGCGATCACGGTGCTCGCCAGGCAGGGCCTGACGCCGCAGGCGGTGCCGGAGGCGGGGCGGGTCGTATATATCCGCGAGAACGCCAACCTGAGCACCGGCGGAACGGCGGTGGACGTGACCGACGCCGTCCACCCCGACAATGTGCTGCTCGCGGAACGGGCGGCGGCGCTGCTGGGGCTCGATATCGCCGGGGTTGATATGGTGGCCGAGGATATCGGCCAGCCGATCGGCGGCGGGCGTGGGGTGGTGATCGAGGTGAACGCCGCGCCGGGCATCCGCATGCATCATTATCCGTCGGCCGGGAAACCGCGCGATGTGGCCGCCCGGATCGTCGAGCACCTTTTCCCCCGCGGCGACGGCCGTATCCCGGTTATCGCCATAACCGGCACCAACGGCAAGACGACGGTGAGCAGGATGATCGGGCATATCTGGCAGTACGCCGGGTATTGCGCCGGAATGACCACCACCGACGGCATCTATATCGGCAACCGCCGCGTTGTGGAAGGGGATACGACCGGCCCGGTCAGCGCGCGCACCGTGCTGACCGACCCGGCGGTAGAGGTGGCGGTGCTGGAGACGGCCCGCGGGGGCATGCAGCGCAGCGGGCTGGGGTTCGACGCCTGCGACGTCGCTGTCGTTACCAACATCAGCGAGGACCATCTGGGGCAGGATGGCATCGAGGATATCGAAGACCTCGTTTTCATCAAGTCGCTGCTAGTTGAGGTAGTACGGCCTGGCGGCCATACCCTGCTGAACGCCGACGATCCTTACGTAACCGCGCTCAGGGGACGGGCCAAGGGCGATATCGCCTATTTCAGCACCGAGCCGGATAATCTGCTTATCCGCCGTCACCTGAGCGTCGGCGGCAAGGCTTTTTTCGTGCAGGACGGCATTATCTACGCCGCCTGCGGCCGCCTCGGCCGGCCGATCGTCAGGGTGGAGGACGTGCCGGTGACGCTGGGGGGCATCGCCCTCCACAACGTGCAGAACGCCGTCATCGCTGCGGCGGCGTGCTACTGCATGAAGGTGCCGGTCAGTTACATCCGCGGGGGGCTGTCGAGTTTCGACCAGAACCCGGGGCGCCTCAATATTATGAAGATCGGCGATTTCCGGGTATGCGTCGATTACGGCCACAATCCTGCAGGCTACCAGGCGCTGCTCAATACGGCCAAGCGTCTCGGCGCCAACCGGCTGGTGGGCGTTATCGCCGCCCCGGGGGACCGGCGGGACGACGTCATTAGGAACGTCGGCCGGGTAGCCGGCTGCGGGTTCGATTATCTGTTCGTCAAGGAGGACGCAGATCTGCGCGGCCGCCGTCCGGGCGAGACGGCGGAGCTCCTGTGCCGGGGCGCTTTGGACGCCGGAATCGCCGCCGACCGAATAACGACGATTTACGACGAGGATGCCGCGGTGCAGGCCGCGCTTTCCGCCGCTCTGCCGGGCGACCTGATCGTGGTGTTCTACGAGAAGTACGATAAGGTGCTGGCGGTGATCGAGTCATTCCGGCAAAGCCGGCCGGAGCGGACGGGGGGCTACTCCGTCGGGTACGCGCCGGGTATGGTGGTGAACGCCAATTCGCTCTAGCACGAGGACGGACAAGAAAATAATCCCTTGGCATTTGCAGGCAAATACCCTTATGTGTAGAATAACAACAGCAATATACTACGGATGGGGGTTTTACGATGGACAACGTCACGGCTAATGAAGAGTTGCAGTTGGTCATTTTTCGTCTTGCCAAGGAAGAATATGGCCTGCCGATAACCAAAGTGCAGGAGATAAACCGCCTCGTGCCGATCACCAAGCTGCCGCAGACGCCTTCTTTCATGGAGGGGATAATCAATCTGCGCGGCCGGATAATCCCCGTGATCGATCTCCGGAAACGCTTTCAGCTGGCCGCCGCCGAGCAGAGCGACGATAACCGCATTATTATCGTCGAGGTCAACGGACAGACGGTCGGGATTATCGTCGACGCGGTGACCGAGGTTGTCCGCCTGCCCGGCTCGAGCGTCGAGCCGCCGCCGCCGGCCTTCATCCTCGACGCTCAGTATATCCACGGGGTCGGCAAGCTCGACGAGCGGCTGCTGATCATGCTCGATATCGATAAGATCCTGACAAGTCAGGAAGAAATCATGTTGAAACAGATCAAACAATAATGGGCGGTGACCGACTGGTTATTGCCGCCAGGGCCAAGATCAACCTGGCGCTCGACGTGCTGTTCAAGCGGGCGGACGGCTACCACGAAGTGGCGATGGTGATGCAGTCCGTGGCGCTAGCCGACAGGGTCACGCTCGAAGAGGGCGCCGGGATAAGCGTCATTGCCACGGCGGCGGACCTAGACTGCGGGCCGTCCAACCTGGCTTACCGGGCTGCTGCCCTGCTCAGGGAGCGGTGCGGGGTCGACCGCGGGGTCCGCGTCACCCTGGAGAAAAATATCCCGCTGGCGGCGGGACTGGCCGGCGGCAGCGCCGATGCTGCCGCCGTCTTGCACGGTCTGAACAGGCTGTGGGGCCTCGGTCTCACGCTTCCCGAACTGGGGGAGATCGGCGCCGCTTTGGGATCGGACGTTCCCTTCTGCCTGTGCGGCGGCACGGCGCTGGCCACTGGCAGGGGCGAGAAGCTGAGGACGCTGCCGGCCCTGCCGCGTGCCTGGGTGGTGCTGGCCAAACCGCCGGTCGCCGTTGCCACCGCCTGGGTATACGGCAATTACCGCGGCGAGCGGGTGACGGTCCACCCCGATGTAGCCGGCATGACCGTCTGCCTGGATACGGGCGACCTGCCTGGTGTGGCCGCCCGCTTGGCCAACGTCCTGGAGACGGTCACCGTGCCGGCTCATCCCGAGATAGCGGCGCTGAAAGCCGCGATGAGGGACCATGGCGCCATGGCAAGCCTGATGTCAGGCAGCGGACCGACCGTTTTCGGCCTTGTGGATAATCTTCGCCAGGCGGAACAGATCGCCGCCGCGCTCAGAGGTTCGACGGACGCCTGGGTGACGGTGACGGCGACGGCTGGTGAATTGGAGGGAGAAGATGGAACGACGGTTGCCGCCGATTAAGCTTGACAGTTATCGGCCATTGCGCGAGGTTGTTGGCGAAGCTTTGCGCGAAGCTATTACGACCGGCATCCTCAAGCCGGGGGAACGCCTGATGGAGATCCAGATGGCGGAGGAGCTGGGCGTCAGCCGTACGCCTGTGCGGGAGGCGATCCGGCGGCTCGAGCTGGAGGGCTTCCTGGTGATGGTGCCACGACGTGGCACGTATGTATCCGATCTGTCGATCAAGGATATCAACGAAGTGTTCGAGATTCGCACCGCACTGGATGTGCTGGCGGCGGGTCTGGCCGCCGAGCGGATCACCGAGGAAGAGCTGGAGCAGATGGAACGTCTGCTGGTCGAGATCGGCGAATATATTGATAGCGGCGAGGCGGACAAAATCGTCGACGCCGACAGCCAGTTCCACGATTTCCTGTACCGTGCGAGCCGCAACGACCGGCTGGTGGGGATTATCAATAATCTGCGCGAGCAGTTTACCCGCTTCCGCTCGATTTCGATGGCGTACCCAGGACGGGTGAAGAACACGCTGGAGGAGCACCGGCGGTTGGTCGAGGCCATTGCCCAGCGCAATCCCGACCTCGCCATGCAGTGCGCCCGCGAGCATATGGAAAACGCCGAACAGACCCTGCTGAACGACCTCAACGAACGCCGGCAGAAACGTTAGTTTATTCCGGGAGGGAAGCGACTCGATGTACGACGCCATAATACTGGCGGGTGGAGAAAACAGCAAAGAGATGTGCCAGCATACGCCCCAGCCCTACGAGGCACTTATCGACATCGCCGGGAAGCCGATGGTGACTTTTGTCGCCGATGCGCTGGCGAAGTCCCGCCAGGTTGACCGCATTTTCGTGCTCGGCCCGGTGACCGAGCTGGCGAACTGCGATTTTCCCCCCGGGACCCAACTGGTGGCGAGCGGACCGACGATCATCGAGACTATCCGCATCGGGATGCGCACCCTCGGACATAGCCGCCCCGTACTTGTGGCTACGGCCGATATCCCTCTCCTCACCGCAGAGGCGGTAAACGACTTTCTCACCCAGTGCGGTCGGGTGGAAGCCGATCTTTATTATCCGATCGTGCCCAAAGAGGTGAACGAACTCAGCTTTCCCGGTAACAAGCGCACCTATGTCCGCCTGCGCGAAGGCGTTTTTACCGGCGGCAACCTCTTCCTGGTCAAGCCGGGGATCGTCGAGCAGTGCGCCGTGGTGGCGGAGCGGTTCATCGCCGAGCGCAAGCACCCGTTAGTGTTGTGCAGGATGCTGGGCTGGTCGTTCGTAATCCGTTTTCTGCTGGGGGTGCTCTGCCTGGCGGACGTGCAGCAGCGGGTGTCGGAGCTTCTCGGCGTGCGGGGCGCGGTCGTCAAGTCGCCCTTCCCCGAGCTGGGTATCGATGTCGACAAGCCGAGCGATCTCGAACTTGTGAGGGCGACTTTTTCCCTGCGGGGATGAGCTTCGATTGATTAAGCGCGATATTTGGTCGCGCTTTTTGACTTTTTCTCTTCTTTCGGTAAGGCAGCAGGAATTGCCGCGTCGGCGGGAGAAAGTGAATAAAAATGTTTTTTGGAGGGGGAACGTTCGCTTTTCCCCCTGCTGCGGAGGGCTAATGGACAGAACTAACCGGCAGGCGCGCAGGATCGCCTTGACCAAGATGCTGGCCGACCATCCGGGCCAGCTGTTTTCCCTGAATCATTTCAGCAACCTGTTCGGGGTTGCCAAATCGACGCTTTCGGAAGATCTGGAGGCCGTGCGTCAGGCCCTGGCCGGCTTCGGGCTCGGCCGGCTGGAAACTGTGTCCGGCGCGGCCGGAGGCGTGCGGCTCGTGCCGCTGAAAACGGACGAGGCCGCCCATAGCCTGCTGGCCGCTCTGGCGGAAAAGATGGCGGCGCCCGACCGGATTATCCCCGGCGGGTTCCTCTACATGTCGGACATCCTTTTTTCCCCCCAACTGATGGCCCAGGTGGGCGAAGTATTCCTGACCCGGTTCGCGGCCGCCGCCCCCGACCATATCATGACGGTGGAGACGAAGGGGATTCCGCTGGCGTTCGCGACCGCCCGGGCGTTCAACCTGCCGCTCGTGACGGTGCGGCGGGGCAGCCGGGTGACGGAGGGGACGGCGGTGAGCATCAACTATGTGACCGGGTCTTCGCGCCGCATCCAGACGATGTCGCTGCCCAAGAGGGCCGTCCCGCCGGGCGCCAGGGTGCTGATCGTCGACGATTTCATGAAGGCCGGCGGCACGGCCTGCGGCATGGTCGATCTGGCTACGGAGGTGGGGGCGACGGTGGTCGGCATCGGCGTGCTGGTGGCTACCGCCGAACCTGCAGACAAGCTTGTCGACAGCTTTTTGCCGCTTCTCATCCTTCGCGGGGTTGATGAGCATAATAAAAAGACCGATATCCGACCGGCCTTGTAACTCGCGGGCCGGGGACGGGGGGACAGCGATGAGTAAACCGATTGGCATGAGGCTGGCGGACATCCAGGAGGCCCTGGCCGCTCTGCAGGGGGTGGCCCACGTCACGCCGCTCGACCGCAGCCGGACGTTCAGCCAGATGGCGGGCTGCGACGCTTATCTCAAACTGGAAAATATGCAGAAGACAGGATCGTTCAAGATCCGCGGCGCGTACAATAAGATCCGCACCCTGAACGCGGAGGAGCGGGCCCGCGGCGTGATCGCCGCTTCTGCGGGCAATCACGCCCAGGGTGTCGCCTCGGCGGCCTGCGTTGCCGGCGCGAAGGCCACGATCGTGATGCCCGAAGTGGCGCCGCTGGCCAAGATCATCGCCACCCGCGGCTACGGGGCGGAGGTGGTGCTGAGCGGCACGGTCTACGACGAGGCCTACGAGCGGGCGCTCGAGTTACAGCAGGCCGGCGGCCAGACCTTCATCCACGCCTTCAACGACAATGCCGTAATCGCCGGCCAGGGCACTGTGGGCCTGGAAATCCTCCGCGAGCTCGAAGACGTTTCCAGTATCGTCGTGCCGGTGGGCGGCGGCGGGCTTGTAGCCGGCATCGCCATGGCGGTCAAGGAGACGGCGCCGCACGTCAAGGTTTACGGCGTGCAGGCCCAGGGGGCGCCGGCGATGTATATGTCCAAGCGCTCCCACGCCCTCAAGACCGTTCCCGACGCGGTGACGATGGCCGACGGAATCGCGGTCAAGGTGCCGGGGGACCTGACTTTCGCCATTATCGACAAGTATGTCGACGATATATTCGTCATCGACGACGAGGCCATCGCCAGCACCATCCTCATGCTGCTGGAGAGGGCCAAGCTGATGGTCGAGGGGGCGGGCGCGGTCAGCCTCGCCGCTCTCCTCCACGACAAGGTTCCCACCCAGGGCAAGGTCGTCAGCGTTATCTCGGGCGGGAATATCGACGTGAATATGATTTCGCGCATCATCGAGCGCGGCTTGGTCAAAGCCGGCCGGCGGGTGAAGATTTCCACCATGGTGGTGGACCGCCCCGGCGCGCTCCACCGTCTGCTGTCGGTGATCGCCGCCCTGCGGGCCAACGTCATCCATATTTATCACGACCGGGTGGAGCGCAACGTGCCAATCGGCCAGTCGATCGTCGAGATCGGCCTTGAGACCCGCGACGCCATGCATACCGAGGAAATTCTCTCGACCCTCCGCAAGGAAGGATATAACGTCGAGGTTCTGTAGAGGATTAACGCGACAAGTGTCGAATTGTACTTCCTTTGAGACAAAGGAGGCAGGTATATGGCAGATTTTGTTGCGGTGATTCTCGCCGCCGGCAAGGGGACGCGGATGAAGTCGGCCTTGCCGAAGGTGCTGCACCGGGTAGGCGGACAGCCGATGCTGTCCCATGTCCTGGCGGCGGCCAAGCAGGCCGGTGCGGCCCGCAGCGTTACCGTGGTGGGCTTCGGCGCCGCCGCCGTCAAGGAAGAGATCAGCGCGGCGAGCGAATTCGTCGTCCAGACCGAACAGCTCGGCACCGGCCACGCTGTGATGCAGGCGCGCGAGACCCTCGGAACATACAACGGCACGGTGATGGTGCTGTGCGGCGACACGCCGCTTTTGACCGCCGGTCTCCTGGGCCGGCTCTACGCCGCCCACCGGGAGGCGAAGGCGGCCGCGACCGTGCTGACGGCCAGGATGGCCGACCCCGCAGGGTACGGACGGGTAATCCGCGACGGGGCGGGCCGGGTGATAAGGATTGTGGAACAGAAGGATGCCAGTCCCGAGGAGCTGGCGGTAAACGAGATCAACACCGGGATTTACTGCTTCGAATGCCAGCCGCTGCTGGCGGCTTTGGACGGCCTGACCTGCGACAACAAGCAGGGCGAATACTATCTCACCGACGTGATCGGCATCTTCGTGGCCCAGGGGGCCGGAGTGTGGGCGCTGACGGCCGGCGACGAGCGCGAGACGCTGGGCATCAATTCCCGCCTGCAACTGGCCGAGGCGGAGAAAATCCTCCGTCGCCGCAAGCTCGAAGAGCTGATGGACAACGGCGTGACGATAATGGACCCCGACTCGACCTTCATCGACGCCACGGTGAGCGTCGGCGCCGATACCGTAATCTATCCGTTCACCTGGCTGGAGGGGGCGACCCGCATCGGCAGCGGCTGCGCTGTTGGGCCGAACACCAGGCTGGCCGACACGGTGCTGGGCGACAATGTGACCATCCACTTCTCGTACGCCCACGAGTGCGAGGTCGGCAGCGGCGCGAATGTCGGGCCATACGTCCACCTGCGGCCGGACACGGTGCTTGATGGCGGCGTCAAGGTCGGCAATTTCGTGGAGATCAAGAACAGCAAGGTCGGCCGGGGCAGCAAGGTACCCCATCTCAGCTATATCGGCGATACCGATATAGGTGCGGGCGTCAACATCGGCTCAGGGACGATCACCGTCAACTACGACGGCAAAAAGAAGCACCGTACGGTTATCGAGGACAACGCCTTCATCGGCTGCAACACCAATCTGGTGGCGCCGGTCACCGTCGGCAGCGGCGCTTATGTCGGCGCAGGCTCGACGATCACCAAGGACGTTCCGCCCGATGCCCTGGGCGTGGCGCGGGCGCGCCAGGCCAACATCGAGGGCTGGGCAAAAAAGCATAAAGGCTGATTTGGGGGAGTAGAAATGGTGTTAGACAACGGCAAACGGCTGCGGATCTTTTCCGGCAATTCCAATCGCCACCTGGCGGAGGAGATCGCGGCTTATCTCGGGCTGGCGCTGGGGGATGCCTTCGTCGGCCGCTTCAACAACGGCGAGACCCAGGTCATGATCGAGGAAAGCGTGCGCGGCGCGGACGTT
>JALHDI010000184.1 GCA_022839045.1 Sporomusaceae bacterium | reverse complement strand
GCGCCGTCGCCCTGTGGGCCGCCTTCATCCTCGCCGTCTTCATCCTCGCCGGCTGGCTCACCGCCCGCCTCCTCCCCGGCGAACGCAGCCCCTTCTATATCGAACTGCCGCCCCTCAGGTTGCCCGACCCCGCCAACGTCCTCCACAAAGCCTACACCCGCATGATCTGGTACTTCGTGGAAATAATTCCCGTCTTCTTCCTCGCCAGCTTTCTCCTCTGGCTCGGTGACCGCAGCGGCCTGCTGACATATATTATAAAAGCGGTGGAGCCCCTGATGGCCAGCCTCGGCCTCCCCGCCGCCACCGCCCAGATCTTCCTGCTGGGCTTCTTCCGCCGCGACTACGGCGCCGCCGGCCTCTACGACATGGCCGCCGCCGGCCTCCTTGGGCCCCGGCAGCTCCTCGTCGCCGCCGTCGCCCTCACCCTCTTCGTTCCCTGCGTAGCCCAGCTCATGGTCATCGTCAAGGAACGCGGCCCCCTGGCCGCCGCGATAATGTCCGCCGTCATCGCCGCCGTCGCGCTGGCCGCCGGCTGGTTGGCCGGTATAATCGCCCCGCTTATAATCTAGCCGAGAAAGAAGGGGAGACCTTGGAGGACATACCGCTCGCCAGACTGCGCGCCGGACAACAGGCGACCGTCGCCGCCCTGCCGGCCGGCAGCAAGGACCTGGCCAGGCTGCTCGCCTTCGGCATCATGCCGGGCGTGGCCGTCGAAGTCCTCCAGACCTTCCCCGTGTATGTGGTGGCCGTAGGTCATACCCGCCTGGCGATAGACCGCCAGATCGCCGCCAGTATCATGGTCGGCCGTCCCTAAATCCCCTATGCAAGGCGTACCCCAACGAGTGTGGCAGCTTTTGCCGCCTTGCATCTCGCGTACCCGGCGGTTATAATAAAAGCATCACAACGGGCTGGAAAGGAGCAGAAATGCGCTAAACAATTCTTTTTAGCAATTTCGGAGAGCATGAAAAAAACGACCCGGCGCACCGCCAGGCTGTTTTGCGTGCTCGTCTGCGATTCTAAAGAGGATTGGCTGTAGGCGCATGTTTTTTACGCCCGTTTGTCTATGGCCCGTCCTCTCCGCAAAGGAGGGGTTTTTTTGTTGCTCGAACTCAACGACATCGTCAAATACGTGAACGACCGCCGTCTCCTCACAATAGACAATCTGAAAATCAACAAGGGAGATAAAATCGGGGTCATCGGCCGCAACGGCGTCGGCAAATCCACCCTGCTGGCGATCCTGGCCGGCGAAGTGCAGCCCGACGAGGGGCACGTGCGCAGAAACTGCCCGTTCGCCTCGGTTTCCCAGCTCGGCGCCCCTGCATCCGGGCGGACGCTCGACCCGCTTGTCGCCGGCGAATTCGCCGTCAGCCAAGCCTACACCGGTCACATGAGCGGCGGCGAACAGACCCGCTTCAAAATCGCCGCCGCGCTCAGCGAGGAACCTCCGCTGCTCCTGGCCGACGAACCCGCGGCCAACCTCGACATAAAAGGCCGGGAGCTCCTCCAGGCCAAGCTTCGGGCCTTCCCGGGCACGCTCGTCGTCGTTTCCCACGACCGCCAGCTCCTCGACGCGGTATGCAACGCCATCTGGGAACTGGAGAACGGCGAACTCCGGGTATACCGCGGGAACTACGCCGCTTACCTCGCGCAAAAGGACAATGCCAGGAAGCACCACGAACGGGAGTACGAGAAATACACCGCCAAGAAAAAACAGCTACAAACCGCGATCGCCGACCGCCAATCCCGTTCGGCCGCCACGCGAAAGACCCCTGCCAGGATGGGGAACTCCGAGGCCCGCCTGCACAAGATGGGCAACCAAAAAGCCAAGGCCAACCTCGATAAAGCCATCCAAGCGATGGAGGCGCGGCTCGAAAAGCTGCCTGTCGCGGAAAAACCGCAAACCGGCCCGGCGATAGCGTTCGCGTTCGGCTGCGCCGGCGACCTGCACAGCAAAATCGTCGTCCGGGGCGAAGGGATCGTCAAACGCTTCGGCGGACGGGTCATCTTCGACAACGCCGCCTTCAGCCTCCCGGCCGGTCAGAAAGTGGCGCTCTGCGGCGACAACGGTTGCGGCAAGAGCACCCTCCTGAACATGATCGTCGGCCGCGAAGAGCCTCTCAACCTGGCTGCCAAGGCCCGGATCGGCTACTTCGCGCAGGGCATGGAGGACCTCGACCGCGGGAAAACGGTCCTCGCCAACGTCATGGCCGCCAGCGTCCACGATGAAGGCACCGTCCGCAATCTGCTGGCCCGGCTGCTGTTCCGCCGCGAGGACGTATTCAAACCGGTCGGCGTCCTGAGCGGCGGCGAGCGGACGAGGGTCAGCCTCGCCAGAATCATCGTCGGCGACGCCAACGTCCTGCTGCTCGACGAGCCGACTAACTACCTCGATCTCTCCTCCCTGGCGGCCCTCGAAGAGGTCCTGGCCGATTATAGGGGAACGATACTGTTCGTATCGCACGACCGGCAGTTCATCGACAAGGTGGCGACCCAACTCCTGCTCGTAGACTCCGGAAAACTCCGTCCTTTCCAGGGCAACTACAGCCAGTACCTCGCCCGCTCGGCCGAACAACCGCCGGGTGCGGCCGTAAGCGACCTGCTGCTGCGCGAATACCGGCTCTCGGAGCTGCTCGGCAGACTATCGGTCGCCAAAGACAAAGACGAGGCGGCGGATCTGGAGCGGGAATACCGCGCGCTGCTGGCTCGCGGCACCCCGGCTCGTCCCCGGCCAAACTGAATACGGGCAAAATAAAAAACAGGGTTAATCACCCTGTTTTTTTATTCGCGATATCAGCTGCCGCAGCTGCAGCATCCGCCGCCGCAGCCCTCGCCCGTCACCTTGTTCAGGTCGGCGATCAGCGCTTCCACATCAATGCCATGGGCGGTCGCACCCTGCTCGATATTCTCGAAACGGGCGGCGGCGCATCCCAGGCAGCCCATGCCGTAGTTGCGGAAAACCTCCACGGTTTTCGGGTATTTTTGCACCACCTCGATGATGCTCATGCTCTTGTCAATAGCCATCAATCGTTCCTCCTTTCGGGACAAGTTTGACAACGCATCAATATTATACCATAAAGGAAGAAGCTTGTATAACCATTTTTCGGACCGTTGACAAGACCTCGTCGGAAAATGAAGAGAGCCCGTAATGATCTACGCTACAGCCGATGCTGATCATTACATACCTATACGCAACCTTTCGGCTACGCACAAGCATTACACAACCAACACCGACCTTTGCTCGACTGCCAAAGATACCTACGAAACCTGCCGCAGT
>JALHDI010000056.1 GCA_022839045.1 Sporomusaceae bacterium | reverse complement strand
TCCCGTTAAGTGACGCCCTATCCTAGGCCACGGGACGAGCGTAGGTAGGACGTTAGCATTAAGCTGCTAAAGCGTATTCTTCGTTGGCAGTTAACTTTGTCCCACCGTCTTGACGGGCAGATGGAACCCCGGCTCGCTACCCATGCCACAACAACCCCTGTCGAAACCAGTACGCCCCCGAATTATCCTCCGGGCGCTCGCAATGTGGCGCCAAGCCAACGGAATATTCGCTTCGAGAATCATTATACCATAAAAACCGCTGTCCGTCCAATCGTCCCAGCGGACACAGCCGGCTATCATCCGGCTGCGCGCCCCGCGCCAGGGCACGGCAACAGGCCCTAGCCGCCGGCCGTCGGCCCCCTTGCCGCCTTAGCGGCATTGCCCTTCCTCATCGGGTCGTTATCCAGGACCGACAGATCGATATGGCAATACCCGTGCGGGTTCTTCGCCAAATACATCTGATGGTCCTCCTCCGCCGGGTAATAATTGCTCAGCGGCAGCACCTCGGTAACGATGGGCGCCCGGTACTTCCGCTGCTCCTCGGCCACCCTCGCCACGATCGTCTCCCGGTCCGCGGGATTGCGGTAATAAATGCCGGTGCGGTACTGGCTTCCCCGGTCGTTGCCTTGCCTGTTCAGGCAGGTAGGGTCGATTACCTTGAAAAAATACGTCAGAAGCGTCTTTAGATCGATGCGCCGCGAATCGTACCGCACATACACCGTCTCGACGTGGCCCGTGTTCTCGTAGCACACCTGCCTATACGTGGGATTGGCCGTCCGCCCGTTGGCATACCCCACATTCGTGTACGCCACCCCCTCCAGCGCGGCCAGATACGCCTCCAGCCCCCAGAAACAGCCTCCCGCCAGCCATAGCTCGCGCAGATTCTCGCCGTCCGTTTCCTTCCCCTTCATCGCCCGCTCCTTTCCGCAGCCGCCAGGCTGCCCCCCTCGCGCACCAATAATTCCCGTCAGCAATAGTTTAAAAAAGTTCTCCCATTTATATTCCCCCTTTTCCCCCGTCTTGCCTCCTGACGAAAAAAAGACCTTGCTCACCTCCACCCTTCGCCGCATGAAAGCCGCCAACTTCCCCGCAAAAAAAGCCGGCCCCAGGCCGGCATAACAATCTCGCCTATCAAATTGCCTCACTTCTGCCGGTCGCGGAACGCCCGGTCCATCTCCCGTTTTGCGTCACGCTCCGCGATATCCTGACGCTTGTCGTACGTATGCTTACCCGTCGCCAGCCCCAGCTCCAGCTTCGCCCGGCCGCGGGTGAAATACAACTTCAGCGGCACCAGCGTATACCCCTTCTCCTTTGTCTTGCCGATCAGCTTGTTGATCTCGGCGCGGTGCATCAGCAACTTGCGCGTCCTCAGCGGCTCGTGGTTGAAGCGGTTGCCCTGGTCGTACGGGCTGATATGCATATTGTGCAGCATCAGCTCCCCGTTATCCACCCGGGCGTAGCTGTCCTTCAAGTTCGCCCGCCCCGCCCGGAGCGACTTCACCTCCGTGCCCGTCAGCACCAGCCCCGCCTCATACGTCTCGTGGATATGATAATCGTGCCGCGCCTTGCGGTTCTCCGACACTATCTTGATCCCCTCGGCCACCGGCCTCACCCCGCTTTCCCGTGCACGATATATTATAGCAATTCGCCGCCTCGAACACAACCGCCTGCCGCAAAACAAAGGCCCGGGCAATCCCGGGCCGCATCTACGTCTTATTCTCGGCCTTAAACGTGTGGCAGTTCGTCTCGGCGGTATAACCCGCGGTATAACCGCCGCCGTCCACATTCACCTCGATCGCGTCCGCCGTGCATTTGCGGTCATCCCAAAACTTGCCGCCGGCCTCTGCTAAAAATAACGGCCGCGGCGCACACTAACCGCGAGGTGAAAATACCATGGCTGACGAAAAAGAGCCCTGCGTCCATCCCCGCATGTGCCCCGAACAAAACGACTTCGCCGCCCGCGTCAAAACCCGGAAATTGTCCCTCGAGCCGCCGCCACCCGCCGACCTCGTCTCCCGCCCGCCCGGGCATACCAAATCAACCACAGCGGAGGCAGAAAATGAATGAAGTCCTGGAAGCGATCAAAAACCGCCGCAGCATCAGAACCTTCCGCGACGGCCAGATCAAAGACCACGAACTTACCGCCATCCTGGAGGCCGCCCAGTTCGCCCCCAACGCCGGCTCCCAGTCGTGGCAGTTCATTGCCCTCCAAAAAAAAGCGCTTATCGACGAAATCAGCGCCGCCGCCAAGGAAGCCGCCAAAAACCACCCCCTGCCCTTCCTGCGCGAACTGGCCGGTAATCCGGACTTCCACGCCTTTTACGGCGCCCCCACCGTCGTCCTCGTGTGCGCCGCCGACAGCCCCTGGGCGCCCTACGACTGCGCCGCCGCCACCCAGAACATCCTCCTCGCCGCCGAATCACTCGGCGTGGCGTCCTGCTGGATCTATTTCGGCCTCCTCGCCTTCGCAGGCGAACAAGGCCCCCGCTTCCGCAAACTCCTCGGCCTCCGCGAAGAGTACAGCCCCCTCTGCTCGGTGGCGCTCGGCAACCGCGGCGGCCCCGTTCCCGACCCGGCCCCGCGCAAGCAGGACGTCGTTACGTATATTAAATAAGCAATCGACCGCCGCCGGTCACCCGGCGGTGGTCGATTCATAATCCGCGTATTCACAAAAGATTGCCATAAGCGTCGAAAGGCAGCGCGTAGGGCTCGCCCGCCGCCGTCATATACCGGCTCCCGGCCACCTCGCCCAGCAGGCTCGCCGACACCTCGAGCTCGTCCAGCGCCACCGTGTTCCTGATCCGCACCAGCCGCACCGCGCCCTTGTCGGCGATATTGCACGTCTTGATCGCCGCCTGGATGGCTTGGCGGTCGCTCCCGAGCACCATCGGGATCTTCACGCTCGCCGGCGCCGTCGTCGTCAGCGCATTCGGATACGTGTTCTCGAAATCCAGCTTGTCGAACACCCGCCTGGTCGTGTAGTCGGCCAGCCCCAGTCCGTTGGCGTTCCCGCGGGTCCGCTCCGTCAGATCCAGCACCGCCACCCGGGCGATGCGCGGTCCGCCGCTGATATTCGGCGTATGATAGCGCCCCACGATATTGGTATCAAAGCCCGTGCCGCTGATATCCTTGCCGATCTCGTCGATAACCAGCACATCCAGACTGTCGAAATATAGGCGGGGGCAAAGCCGCCTCGCCTCCTCCAGCAGCGCCGGCTCCCCGGCCATGATCTCGTCCCCGGCCAGCACCGCCAGCCGGCTCGTCTCATGGTAGGCGTTCTCGACGATCGCCACCCCGGCGATGATATTGGCTCTGGCCAGCGTCACCGCCGCCATCGCCGGAATATTCTCCGCCATCATGCCGGCGCCCAGCGCGTGGCACGTATCCGCACCCTTCTGCTTGCCCAGCCCGATCACGATCATCTTCGCCAGGCCGCTCTCGTATGGCCCGCGGAACGCCACATGGGGCTTGAGGCGGTTGATTGCCAATATCCCGTCCGCCTCATGGGCGTACCTGTCTAGATAAACGGCGTTGCCGGCCGGCGTGCGGCCGACCTCCACCGCCTCCATCGTCGCCCTGACCGGCGCCCCCACCGTTTCCTCGGTGATGCCCATCCCGGCCAGCATATTCCGCTGCCCTTCGGCCGTCGCGCCGCCGTGGCTGCCCATCGCCGGCACCAGGAAAGGCTCGGCTCCCGCCTCCCTGACCGCCGTCGCCAGCATCCTGAGCATCGCGGGCAAAGCCGTTATCCCCCGGCTGCCCGCAGTGATCGCGATCCGCTGGCCGCGCTTCACGCCCGCCAGCGTTCCCTTGGCTTTCAGCTGAGCCGCCAGCTCGGCCACAGGGTCCGCCAGCCGCGGCCGCTCAAACGTCTGCCTAACCCGTACCACCCGTGGTATGGCGATGCCGTCCAACAGCCTATCTATAGCACTCATGCTTCTTCCTCCCCCGGCAAGGTTCCGCCGCAGGCAGCCTGCTAGGCCTTGCGCACCGTCGCCTTGTCCACATCGATGCGGCCGACGCCGAGCTCCGCCGCCATCCGGATATAATCGACCTCCGCCGGCTTCATCCCGAACAGCGTCGCCCCGTAGGCGTCCACCGCCACCGGATCGGTGCCGAACACCAGCTGATTATACTCGCGGATCGGCCCCGGTCCCATCGGCCCGTTGTCGGTGATGCCGCGCAGCGCGTCGAGGATGATCAGGTGCGGTTTCTTGAACGCCGCCGTCTCCGCGATACAGCGATGCAGGTCGGTGCGGTGGAAATAACCGCGGTCCCACACCAGCCCCATCAGATTCTTCATTCCCAGCGTCAGCCGCGTGCCGTTGTGGTGCTTGAGAATCGGCATATTGATGAACACGTCGGCCTCCAGCACATCCTTGCTGTACTCGGCCGCCGCCAGCACCTGCCCGCCGATCTGCACCGGCTTGAAATACTTGTCGCGGCCGCCGTTCAGCGTGTATATCTGGCCGCCCGCCGCCGCCACCGCCGTCTTCATCCCCGTCTTCTCCAGGCAGATGACCGGATTAGTGAACGGGTGGTCGATAACCTTGACCGTCTTGGCCCCGGCGGCCAGGCAGGTGCGCACCAGCGCCCCCACCAGCGCGATGTTGGTCGTGGCCGCCTCCTCCGGCGCCCGCGGCACGCTGAAATTCGGCTTCAGCACCACCGTCGCCCCCGGCTTCACGAACGCCCCGATGCCGCCCAGCGCCGCCAGGCCCCGCGCCAGCATCTCGGCAGGATCGGTGCCCTCGGCCACCACCAGTTTGCCGCCGCCCGGCGGCGGGGCAACCGCCGGCGTCCGGCCCGCGTCGGCGCGGGGCGCCGGCTTGGTCGGCGCCGGCGCGCAGCCGGGCAGCAGCGCCGCTCCCAGTCCGGCCAAAGCCGTCATTCTCAGGAAATCCCTGCGGTTCATCCTCTTCTCTCCCTGTCGGTTTCTCTGACATTTCCGGGAAATAACGCAAGCCTTCCAGGTATGTCAGGGCAAATTCCAGCCTTTATGTCAGATTTTTGCCAGATTTTGTCCGTCTTTTGCCAGAGTCCCGCGGCCGCTTGCGCTTCGTGCCGGGCGGCCTCTTCTTCGCCGCTTCCCCGGCGGCTTTCCCGCCGCCCGCCCCGGTACCGGCGGGCTTCTTCCCGCCGTCCTTGGCCTTGCGGCCCTGCCCGCTCCCCTTGACCGACCTGCCCGTGTCGCCTTTCTCCGCCTTGCGGCCCTGACCACCCTTGGCCTTGCGGCCCTTCGGCCCGCGGGCCGCGTTGTCGCCGGCCAGCACGAAATCGATCGTCCGCTCCGCCGGGTTGACCTTCACCAGCTTCACCGCCGCCGCGTCGCCCAGCCGGTACACCTTGCCGGTCCGCTGGCCGATGAGCGAGTAGCGGTCCTCGTCATAGCGGTAGTAGTCATCGTCCATGCTCGACACATGGACGAGGCCCTCGATGCCGTTCTCCAGCTCGACGAACAGCCCGAAAGCCGTCACGCCGCTGATCGCCCCCGCGAACTCGTCGCCGATGAACTGCGCCATATACTCGACCTTCTTGAGGTCGACCGTCTCCCGTTCCGCCTCGGCCGCCGCCCGCTCGCGCTGCGAAGAGTGGAGGGATATCTCGGGCAGGATGGCGGCCAGCTTCTGGCGGCGCCTGGTGGAGATATCGCGCGACGAGAACGTCTCGCGCAGGATGCGGTGGACGACGAGGTCCGGGTAACGCCTGATCGGCGAGGTGAAATGGGTATAATAAGACGCGGCCAGGCCGAAATGGCCGAGGTTCTCCGCCTCGTAGCGCGCCTGTTTCAGCGACCGCAGCATCACCGTGCTTATCAGCCGCTCCTCCGGCCGGCCGGCCACCCGGCCCAGCACCTTCTGCAGCGCCTTGGGGCGGATGTCGTCGGGCTTGGAAAGTGCCTGGCCGAAGTTGTGGAGCAGGTTGTTGAGCTTGGTCATCTTCTCCGGGTCGGGCTCCTCGTGGACGCGGAAGACGAACGGCACGCCCAGCTTATCCATATGCTCGGCCACCGTCTCGTTGGCCGCCAGCATGAACTCCTCGACGATCGACTCGGCGATGCTGCGGACCCGCTTCTCCACCGCCAGCGGCCGCCCCTGCTCATCCAGCTTCACCTTGAGCTCGGGGAAGTCGAAGTCGATCGCCCCGCGGTTCAGCCGCCGCTGGCGGAGGATGTGGCACAGGCGCTCCATCTCGGCGAGCATGCCGAGCAGCGGGCGGTACTGTTCCTTCAATTCCTCGTCGTCCTCGGCGAGGATGCGGCGGACGATGTTATAGGAAAGCCGGGTATGGACGCGGATGACGCCCGGGAACAGCTCGTAGCTCACCACCCGGCCGCGCGAATCGATCTCCATGTGCGCCGACATCGTCAGCCGGTCGACGCCGGCGTTGAGGGAGCAGATGCCGTTCGACAGGCGGTGGGGCAGCATCGGCAGCACGCGGTCGACGAGATAGACGCTCGTGCCGCGCTCCCTGGCCTCGTCGTCGAGAGGGCTGTTCTCCTTCACATAATGGCTGACGTCGGCGATGTGCACGCCGAGCAGATAGTGGCCGTTCTTGCGCCGCTCCACATACACCGCGTCGTCGAGGTCCTTGGCGTCCTCGGCGTCGATGGTCACGACCGGCAGCTCGCGCAGGTCGCGCCGCCCCTTCAGTTCGTCCGGGCTCACAGTCTCGCGGCAACGGGCGGCGGCGGCCTCCACCCCGGGCGGGAAAGCGGTCGCCAGGTTGTGGTTCCTGATGATGGCCAATATCTCGATGCCCGGATCGCCCTTGCGGCCCAGCACCTCCGTCACCCGGCCCTCGGCGCTGCGCTTGCCCTCCGGCCACCGGGTGATCTCCACGACCACCTTCGCGCCGTTCTCCGCATCGCCCCACTCGCCCTGCGGCACGAAAATATCCTGGCGGAGGCGGGCGTCGTCGGGGGTGACGAACGCGTAATGGCGGCTGGCCTCGAACGTGCCGACGATCTTGGCGTTGGCCCGCTTGACGATCCGGATTATCTCCCCCTCGCGGGCCTTGCCGCCCGGCCGCTGGCCGTGCACCCGCGCCACCACCCGGTCGCGGTTCATCGCGCCGGTCATCGCGTCGGCAGGTATGTAAACATCCGCCTCGTCGGGATTGTCGGGGATAACGAAGCCGAAGCCTTTCTCGCTCGCCGACAGCATCCCCACCACGAGGTTCATGCGCTCGGGCACGCCGTACTTGCCGAACCTGGTCTTGATGACCTCGGCGTTCTCCTCGAGTTCGGCCAGCAGCGGCCAGAAATCGGCCAGCTCCTTCGCCTTTAGGCCCAGCCCGGCCGCCAGGTCGTCCGGCGCCAGGGGCTTGTAGGCCTCCTCGCGCATAAAGGCGAGGATTCTATCCCTGAGGGACATTCGTTCACTTCCTTATAACCATCACTGTGGCCTTGCCCTCGGCGGTGACGGTGCCGTCCGCCAGCGCTACCGTGCCGGCCGTTTCGTATATCCTACCCCGCTTGCTCACGATCCATCCGGTCACCGTCAGCTCCTGCCCCACCGGGGTCGGCTGACGGTACCTTATCTCCAGGCGGGCGGTCACCGTATCCTCGCCCTTGGCGTACGGATAGCGGGCCATGATCTCGTCCAGCAGCGTACCGACTATGCCGCCGTGGACGATGCCGTCGTAGCCCTGGTGCTCCGGCCCGGCGGTGAAGCGGGCCACATACTTGTCCCCCTCTTCGCTGAAATCGAGCTTCAGGCCGATCGGATTGTCCGGGCCGCAGGCAAAACACCACGTATTGCGTTCGTCTCCCATTCGTTTGTCTCCCTTCAGTCGTCGATTGATCTTGCCGTCAAAAAAATGTCGATATGGCGGAAAACTCGCTCGTGCTCCACGTCGATCGTGGCGACGTGGCCCGATCGCTCCAGCCAGATAATCTTCTTGTCCCCGCTGCCGAGGCGGCGGTGGATGTGGCTGACGCTCTCCGGCCGCACCGTCCGGTCATGCCGCGACTGAATGAGGAGGGCAGGCCGGGATATGAGCGGCAGCAGTCTGTCGACATGCCTGATAAGCTCCAGCAGACTGACCAGACAGGGCAAAGGCATATACTCGTAAGATACGTTATACGGTTCGTTGAGCGTCAGCCGGCGCTTCTCCTGGCGCTGAAACTTGCGGAACAGGCGGAAGAACGGCAGCAGCGGCAGGCGTTTGTCGAGCAGGTATATCGGCGCGTTGATCGCCACGACCCTGCCGACAGGCTGCTCGGCGGCCAGCCTCAAGGCCAGCAACCCGCCCATCGACAGCCCCACTACCGACACCTCCCGGCACAGCCCCTTGAGCAGGTGATAGCCGTCCTCCGCGTCGCCGTACCAATGGGGCCAACGCGTGCCCGCCATCTCCGCCGGGCTGCTCCCGTGCCCCGCCAGGCGCGGCCCCAGGACGGTGTAGCCCTTGCCGTGCAGGCGCTCGCCCAGCAGGCGCATCTCGGCCGGCGCGCCGGTGAACCCGTGGATGAGCAGCACGCCCCGGTCGCCGCCGGGCAGGAGGAACGGCTCGGCCCCGCGCATGATCGCCAACAGGCACCCCTCCATTTCCTTGGTACCATCCATTATACCATTTTCCGGCACGGCCAGGCAAAGCAGGGACTTCTCACGGCGAAGAACGCCGGTCTAATACGCGTCCGTAAGCGATGCCGGCCGCAACGGCGTGTTTCATCTGAGCCAAACAGAAAAGACACCGGCTATTACCGGTGCCTTTTCGTCATAAGAACTAGTCTTTGCAGCCGCCTTCGGACTTGGGGGCCTCTGACTGGTCGGCGTCATCGGTTCTGCGGGTTTCCACCGCTTCGAAGGCCAGCGTGACCGCCCCCGCCGCGGCGCTTACGGTCGCGGCCGGGACCCCGCCGAACAACGGTGGAGCAAAAATGATATTGGTGGCCCGCAGCGTATAGAGCGCGGGCGAACCGGCGCAGGAGTTGCCGCACAGCGAAGCGGCGTCCAAATGCAGCAGGGCGGTCGTGACAAAAGTGGTCGTCGGGCCGATGAAGGAGCCGATGATAGTCGGCGCCGCCTGATTAGCCGTTTCGATCACGCGGTAAACGACACCGCCGTTCCGCAGCAGCTCGAAGCTGACGCGCACGAAGCCGGGGACCGCTATGGCGACCGGGGTGGTCAGGCCGGTAAAGGTAGCCCTCCAATTGACCACGGCGTTCAGCAGCACGGCACGGGAACCGCGCTCTTCGGGCACGACGATGCGGCACAATTCCACCGTCCCGCCGGCCGGCAGGTTGATGGGGAAAGACGGGGCCCCTACCGCGTTGACTTCGCAGACAGGCGCGTTACAAGGTTGGCCCGGAAAAATCAAATCATCCCATACAGGCATACACATACCTCCTTAAATACTCGGGCTCTCTGCAGATTTCAGGGCTCGGCCGGACAGGGTAATAATGCTCCTCCCGCTTCACGATACTGACAGAGGGGCTGGCGAATACAGCCTCAACGGCCTTGGCGGGGTTGTCATTCAGTACCTTTTCCCGCTTCGCATATCGGCCGGCGCCGGGATAACCGGCCATATCTCCTTGCAGTTCCTCGGGCGACAAGCCGCTGCCCCAGCCATACCGGCACCGGCGGAAAGCTTACTATATATTATGCGGCAAGTTGACATATTGTTAGTGGTAGTTAACCTCGGACCGCGTATGTCCAAAAAAACAACCTGCCGCCGGCGATTGCCGGGCGGCAGGTTGTTTGTGCTATCGAACCTTTATCAGCTTTTTCCTTTCCCCTTTTCGCCAGGGGTGGCGGCGAAATCAGCCGGCTCGTGGTCGAGGTTGCCGTTCCAGAGGTATTCGCGGGTCTCGGACACGAGCACGCCGCTCAGGAGCAGCAGGGATATGAGGTTGGGGACGGCCATCAGGCCGTTGGCGGCGTCGGCGAAGTTCCACACCGCCGGCAGGCTGGCCACCGAGCCGATGAACACGGCCACCACCCACAGGTAGCGGTACGGCTTGATTACCCCTTTGCCGAACAGGTACTCGGCCGCCTTCTCGCCGTAATACGACCAGCCGAGGATGGTGGAGAAAACGAAGGTCAGCAGGCCGATCGCCAGCACCAGCGGACCGACGACGGGGATGGTCGAAAAGGCGGCCTTGGTCAGCGCGGCGCCTTTGAGGCCATGCTGCCATACGCCCGTGTTGACGAGCACCAGGCCGGTGATGGCGCAGACCACCACCGTGTCCCAGAAGGTGCCGCTGCTGGAGACGAGCGCCTGGCGGACGGGATTCTTGGTCTGGGCGGCCGCGGCCACGATCGGGGCGCTGCCGAGGCCGGATTCGTTCGAGAACAGGCCGCGGGCGATACCGAAGCGCATCGCTTCCTTCATGCCCGCCCCGAGAAAACCGCCCACCGCCGCCTGGCCGCTGAAGGCGCTGCTGACGATGAGGCTTATCGAATCGAGAATGGTGGAGAAGCCGGACAGGAGGATGACCACACAGCCGGCGACGTAGAAGATGGCCATGAAGGGCACCAGCGCCTCGCACACGCGGGCGATCGACTTGATGCCGCCGAGAATGACCAGGGCGGTCAGGACGGCCAGGATGATGCCCGACATATACGGCGAGACGTTATAGGTCTCCTTGAGCATCGACGCGATCGAGTTGGCCTGCACGGTGTTGCCGATGCCGAAGGCGGCGATTGCGGTCAGGCCCGCGAAGACGAGGGCCAGCCACTTCATGCCCAGGCCGCGCTCCAGCGCGTACATCGGGCCGCCGGCCATTTGGCCGTCCGCGGTCTGAACGCGGTATTTCACCGCCAGCAGCGCCTCGGAATATTTGGTGGCGATGCCGAACACGCCGGTCAGCCACATCCACAGGATCGCCCCCGGGCCGCCGGCGGCCACCGCGGTGGCCACACCGACGATGTTGCCCGTGCCGATGGTCGCGGCCAGCGCCGTCGTCAGCGCGCCGAACTGGCTGACATCCCCCCGCCCTTCGGTGGAGCGGGTCACCGAAAGCTTGATCGCCTTGCCCATGTACCTCTGAATAAAACCGAGTCTAAAAGTCAAAAACAAGTGCGTTCCGAACAGCAGGATTATCAGCGGCAGACCCCAGACAAAATCGGCCATGTCGGCAATAAATTTCTCGATACCTTGCACTGGAATACCCCTTTCTCGCTTTACGTTCAGATCCTACATCGGGCACCCCTTATCTGCTTCCGCGGACCACCTTCTTTGCATTTTCTCCCAGATGCAATGATTACGCTTTTTCTTATTCGTCGCCATTCCGGCTATTCCTTCCATATATTGTAATAATTATGGTGGAAAATCGCCCCATCCCCGAAAAAGCGAGGGCCGCAGCCGGATATTCCGGTGCTGCGGCCCACAACGTCGTGAGTCGTTACTTGAGAAGATTGGTAATCACGCCGCCGTACTTGACGAACACGGGGGCGAATACCAGGGAGACGACGGTCATCAGCTTGATGAGGATGTTCATCGCCGGACCGGAGGTATCCTTGAAGGGATCACCGACCGTATCGCCGACGACCGCGGCCTTGTGGGTCGTGCTGCCCTTGCCGCCGTATTCGCCGCCTTCGATGTACTTCTTGGCGTTATCCCAGGCGCCGCCGGCGTTGGCCATGAATACGGCCACGAGGACGCCGGTCACCAATGCGCCGGCCACGAAACCGGCCAGGCTCTCGGTGCCGAGAATGAGGCCTACGGCAAGGGGCAGAATAACGGCCAGCGTACCGGGGACGACCATCTTGTGCAGGGCGGCGCCGGTGGCGATATCGACGCAGGTGGCGTACTCGGCCTTGGCTTTGCCCTCCATCAGGCCGGGGATCTCGCGGAACTGGCGGCGGACTTCCTCGATCATCTCGTTGGCCGCCTTGCCGACGGCTTCCATCGTCAGGGCGCCGAACAGGAAGGGCACCATCGCGCCGATGAACAGGCCGGCGAGGGTGAGCGGGTTGAGGAGGTCGATGGCTTTGAGGGCGACGACCTCCGAATAAGCCGCGAACAGGGCCAGGGCGGTGAGCGCCGCCGAGCCGATGGCGAAGCCTTTGGCGATCGCCGCGGTGGTGTTGCCGACTGCGTCGAGCTTGTCGGTGACTTCGCGGACCGAGTGGGGCAGTTCCGACATCTCGGCGATGCCGCCGGCGTTGTCGGAGATGGGGCCGTAGGCGTCGACGGCCACGGTGATGCCGGTGGTCGACAGCATGCCGACCGCCGCCAGCGAGATGCCGTAGAGGCCCATGGTGCCGCCGCCCATGACGAAGTAGGCTACCAGCATGCCGACGGTTATGAACAGCATCGGCCACATGGTCGAATACATGCCGACCGCCATACCGGAGATGATGGTGGTCGCCGGGCCGGTCTGCGACTGCTCGGCGATCTTCTTGACGTGGCCATAGTCGCCGGAGGTATATATTTCGGTTACTTTGCCGATCGCCAGACCGGAGATCAGACCGGCGGTGAGGGCGAAGAACGCCTTGAGGTCGCCGAACAGCGTCATGCTGAGCACGCCCGCGGCTACCAGGGTGATGCCGCCGGCTACGTACGTGCCCATATTGAGGGCGGCCTGCGGATTGTCCGCGTTGCTGCCGCGGCCGACAAGCACGCCGATGATCGAAGCGACGATGCCGAGGGCACAGAGAGCGATGGGGAAGAGGATGCCCTCGCCGCCCTTGAAGAGGACGGCGCCGAGCGCGAAGGCGGAAACCATGGCCCCGACGTAGGACTCGAACAGGTCGGCGCCCATGCCGGCCACGTCGCCGACGTTGTCGCCGACGTTGTCGGCGATAACCGCCGGGTTGCGCGGGTCGTCCTCGGGGATGCCGGCCTCGACCTTGCCGACGAGGTCGGCGCCGACGTCGGCCGCTTTAGTGTAAATACCGCCGCCCACACGGGCGAAGAGGGCGATGGAGCTGGCCCCCAGGCTGAAGCCGGCGATATAGTTGACATCCTTGGCGAAGATCAGGAACATGGTGCCCAGGCCGAGCACGCCCAGGCCGGCCACCGACATGCCCATGACGGCGCCGCCGGAGAAGGCGATCTTGATCGCTGCCCCCATGCCGTGGCGGGCGGCTTCGGTCGTGCGGACGTTGGCCTTGGTGGCCACCTGCATGCCGCAGTAGCCGGCCAGCACCGAGCAGGCCGCGCCGGCGATGTAGCAGACGGCCGTCTGCCAGTTGATGAATATCGATAAGATTATGAAGACAGCGGCGGCGAAAATAACCAGGTAACGGTATTCGCGATACAGGAAGGCCATGGCCCCCTCGTGAATGTAGCCGGCGATCTCGCGCATCCTTTCGTTGCCGGCGTCGGCTTTGCCGATGCTGCTGGCCAAAAAGAAGGCGAACAGCAGGGCCAACCCGCCCGCCAGCGTGGAAATGACCAAATAGGTATCCAAACTCACCATTCCTCCTTACAGGCAATAAATTACGGGAAATGGGTTACATTTCCCGGAATCACCGAAGAATAATTTTTCCCGGGACAGCCGTCCCGGCGCGGAACTACATCGACATCCTGGCAAGGACCAGGGTAACGACGCCAAACAGAAGACCAAGCACCATAGTCGCTTTGGAGAGAATCTCGTCCAGACCTTTCTTCTTGCCGCCGAAAATCGTCTCGGCCCCGCCGGCGATCGCTCCGGACATCCCGGCGCTCTTACCGGACTGCAGGACGACGACGGCGATTATCGCAAGCGAAAGAATGCCATCGAAAATCATCAGCGCGGTGTACACTTGCTTAAAACCCCCTACCCGTTTTTGTACCACTTTATTTTACCAAATAGCCAATGGCTTGACAATTGCCTTTTGCGATATATTTTCGCTATTTTATATAAATAATATACACCGATTGGCAAAATGTGTTGCATTATTTGGCAAATAAAAGAAGAAGAGGGCTATCAGCCCTCTTTTCCAGGTTGATTTATAACGGTTAGAAAAGGCAAGTACTGAGATAACGTTCGCCCGTATCCGGCAGCACGGTAACGACGCTCTTGCCGGGGCCGAGCTTTATCGCCACCTTGATGGCGGCGCAGGCGTTGGTGCCGCTCGATACGCCGCAGAGGATGCCTTCCTCGCGGGCGAGGCGGCGGGAGGTTTCGCAGGCCTCGTCGTCGCTGACCAGCACGAGGTCGTCGATGATGTCGCGGTTAAGGATGGGCGGGATGACGCCGTCGCCGATGCCCTGCTGAACATGGTGGCCGATCGGCTTGCCGGCGAGAATGGCGGCGTTGTCCGGCTCGGCGGCGATGATCTGGACGTTGGGATAAGCCTTCTTCAGGACTTCGCCGATGCCGGTGATTGTGCCGCCGGTGCCGAAACCGGCCACGAAAGCGTCGACCGGGCCCGGCAGTTGCGCGAGGATCTCCTGCCCGGTGGTGCGGCGGTGGATGTCGGGATTGTTGACGTTTTCGAACTGGCGGGGCAGGAAGACGCGGCTGTCCTTGGCAGCCATGTCGTCGGCCACCGCCAGCGCCGTTTCGATAGCCTCGGTGATGCTGGCGCCGGCTGGTGTGAGGATGATCTCCGCCCCGTAGGCCTTGATGAGTTTCTGCCTTTCCACGCTCATGTTCTCGGGCATGACGATGCGGACCTTGTAGCCCTTGACGGCGCCGATCATCGACATGGCGATCCCCTGGTTACCGCTCGTCACCTCGACGATTATCGAGCCGGGCTTTAGCTGGCCGGCCCGCTCGGCCGCCTCGATCATGCCGAGGGCGGTGCGGGTCTTGATGCTGCCGCCGGGGTTGACGCATTCGACCTTGGCGTAGATCTTCGCCCCGCCCGCCGGCGAGGTGCGCCCCAGGTAGACAAGCGGCGTTTTACCCACCGCGTCGAGAATCGTGTCGCAACATTTCTGCATGCCTATTTTCCCCCTCCACCGGATCTCCGATGAAAATATGCTATATTATTCCCCCTGCGGACATTTTTTCCCTGCTGGGCGGGAGAAATAAAAGAAAAGCTTTGGTTATGGGGTAGAACTAAAGCCCCGGCTCCCGCCGGGGCTTTTTCGCATTTTTCGTTTTACTTCTTCCGGTTGTAGAATACTTCGCTGCCCCGGAACTTCGCCGCCTCGCCCAGTTCCTCCTCGATACGCAGCAGTTGGTTGTACTTGGCCACCCGGTCGGTGCGGGCCGGGGCGCCGGTCTTGATCTGGCCGGCGTTTACGGCCGTGGCGATGTCGGCGATGGTGGCGTCCTCGGTCTCGCCCGAGCGGTGGGAGATTACGCAGGTGTAGCCGGCCCGCTTGGCCATCTCGATGGTGTCGAAGGTCTCGGTGAGGGTACCGATCTGGTTGACCTTGACGAGGATGGAGTTGGCCGTTTTCGCCGCGATGCCGCGCGCCAGGCGCTCGGTGTTGGTGACGAACAGGTCGTCGCCGACGATCTGGATCTTGCCGCCGAGCTTGTCGGTCAGCAGCTTCCAGCCGTCCCAGTCGTCTTCGGCCAGACCGTCTTCGATGGAAACGATGGGATATTTCTCGACCAGGCCGGCATAGTAGTCTACCATCTGGGCCGCGCTCAGTGTCTTGCCCTCTCCGGCCAGCACATATGAGCCGTCCTTGTAAAACTCCGTGGCTGCCGGATCGAGGGCCAGCGTCACCTGCTCGCCGGGCTTGTAGCCGGCCTTCTCGATCGCGGCCACGATCACCTTGAGGGCATCCTCGTTCGACGCCAGGTTGGGGGCGAAGCCGCCCTCGTCGCCGATGGCCGTCGCCAGGCCCTTGTCCTTGAGGACCTTCTTCAGGGTGTGGTAGATCTCGGCGCACATGCGCAGCGCCTCGGCGAACGACGACGCGCCGACCGGCATGATCATGAATTCCTGGATGTCGACGTTGTTGTCGGCGTGTTTGCCGCCGTTCATGATGTTCATCATCGGCACGGGCAGTTCCTTGGCGTTGATGCCGCCGAGGTATTTGTAGAGCGGCATGCCCAAAGAGACGGCCGCGGCTTTGGCCACCGCCATCGACACGCCGAGGATGGCGTTGGCGCCCAGCTTGGCCTTGTTGGGGGTGCCGTCGAGCTTGAGCATGATGGTGTCGATGTCGGTCTGGTCGAGGGCGTCGAGGCCGATTAGCTCGTTGGCGATGATGTTGTTGACATTCTCCACCGCTATCAGGACCCCTTTGCCCTGATAGCGGCCCTTATCGCCGTCGCGCAGTTCGACCGCCTCGTACGCGCCGGTGGAAGCTCCCGAAGGCACGGCGGCGCGGCCCAGCGAGCCGTCCTCCAGCACCACGTCGACCTCCACGGTGGGGTTGCCGCGCGAATCCATGATCTCGCGGGCGAATACGTCGGTGATTGTCGTCATTATTTTCCCTCCTTGATGATGAGCGTGCGGCCGGTCATCTCCGCCGGCGGTGTGAGCGAAGCCAGGTAGAGGACGGTGGGGGCGATGTCGGCGAGGATGCCGGCGCGCAGTCTGGCCTGGCGGTGCTTCTCGGAAACGAGGATGAAGGGCACGGGGTTGAGGGTGTGGGCGGTCAGCACCTCGCCGCAGGCGTCCATCATGCAGTCGGCGTTGCCGTGATCGGCGGTGATGCAGGCGATGCCGCCATGGTTGCGGATGGCGTCCGTCACCCGGCCGACGCACTTGTCAACGACCCCCACCGCCTTGATGGCGGCGTCCAGATCGCCGGTGTGGCCGACCATGTCGCCATTGGCGAAGTTAACCACGATGAAGTCGTACTTGCCGGAGCGGATCGCCGCCACCACCTGGTCGGTAACTTCCACGGCGCTCATCTCCGGTTTGAGGTCGTAGGTCGCCACCTTGGGCGACGGGATGAGCACCCGGTCCTCGCCGGGCAGCGGCTTCTCCTCGCCGCCGTTGAAAAAGTAGGTTACATGGGCGTATTTCTCGGTCTCGGCGATGCGCAGCTGGGTCAGCCCGGCGGCGCTGAAAACCTCGCCGAGGGTGTTCTTTATGTACTGGGGCGGAAAAGCGACCGGCGCCGGCAGCGTCTCGTCGTACTGGGTGAAGGTGGCGAAATGGAGCGGCATATAGGTCCGCGGGAAAGCCGCGAAGTCCTTGTCGGTGAACACGCGGGTCAGCTGGCGGGCCCGGTCGGGGCGGAAGTTGAAGAAGACGACGCCGTCGCCGGCCTTGATGCCGCACTCGCCGCAGTTTTCCACGACCGTCGGCAGGACGAATTCGTCCGTCTCGCCGCGCGCGTAGGCCTGCTCCACCGCCGCCCCGGCGGTGGGGGCGCGCTCGCCTTCGCCGCGCACGAGGGCGGCGTAAGCCTTCGCCACGCGGTCCCAGCGCTTGTCGCGGTCCATAGCGAAGTAGCGGCCGGAAACGGTGGCGATGCGGCCGACGCCCAGCTCGGCCGCCTTGGCTTCGAGGGCGTCGATGTATTGGCGGGCGCTCGAGGGCAGCACGTCGCGCCCGTCGAGATAGGCGTGGATGTAGACCTGCTGCAGGCCGCCCCGCTTGGCCAGCTCCAGCAGGCCGTAGATGTGGTCGATATGGCTGTGGACGCCGCCGTCGGACACCAGGCCCATGAGGTGGAGGGCGGAGCCGCTTCGCCTGACTGCCGCGACCACCTCACCCAGCACCGGGTTGGCGAAAAAGTCGCCGTCGCGGATGGCTTTCGAGATGCGGGTCAATTCCTGGTAGACGACCCGTCCGGCGCCGATGTTGAGATGGCCGACTTCGGAGTTGCCCATCTGCCCCTCCGGCAGGCCGACCGCCTCGCCGGCGCAGGCCAGCACGGTGTTGGGATAAAGCTCGGCGAGGAGGGTCAGGTGGGGGGTGTCGCCGCGGGCGATGGCGTTGCTGGCGTCGCACGCGTCGCCCACTCCCCAGCCGTCGAGGATGATTAGCGCGATCGGGGCGGTGAGTTTGCTCACAATATCAACTCGTTTCAATATTTCACGATTTTGGCGAAGGATGCCGCGTCCAGGCTGGCGCCGCCCACCAGGGCGCCGTCGATGTCGGCCTTGGCCATCAGTTCGGCGATGTTGTCCGCTTTTACGCTGCCGCCGTACTGGATACGCATGGCGGCGGCCGCGGCCTCGCCATAGAGCCCGGCCGCCAGGCGGCGGATGAAGGCGCACACCGCGTTGGCGTCCTCGGCGGAGGCGGTGCGGCCCGTGCCGATGGCCCACACCGGCTCGTAGGCGACGACCAGGGCGGCCGCCTGCCCGGCGGTCAGCCCGGCCAAGCCCTGACGGACCTGTCGGTCCACTACCCGCTCGGTATCGCCGGCTTCCCGTTCGGCCAGCGTCTCGCCGACGCACACGATCGGGGCCAGGCCGTTCGCGAAGGCGGCGTGAAGCTTTTTATTCACCGTCTCGTCCGTCTCGGCGAAGTACTGGCGCCTTTCCGAGTGGCCGATGATCACGTAGTCGCAGCCGGCGTCCTTGAGCATCGCGGGCGACACCTCGCCGGTGTAGGCCCCCTGCTTCTCCCAGTGCATATCCTGGGCGCCGAGCTTTACGGCGGTGCCGGCGAGCGCCGCCGTGGCCGCCGCCAATGCGGTGAAGGGCGGACAGACGACCACCTCGGCCGCCGCGCCGTCCGCCAGGGGCGCAAGGTCTCTTATCAGGGCAACCGTTTCGGTAATCGTTTTGTGCATTTTCCAGTTGCCGGCGATTATCGGTTTTCGCATATTATGTACCTCCTAGCAGCGGCTTTATTTGTCGCTGAGAGCCGCGACTCCCGGCAAAACTTTTCCTTCCAAAAACTCCAGCGACGCGCCGCCGCCGGTCGATATATGGCTGATCTTATCCTGCAAGCCGGCCTTCTCGATCGCCGCCACCGAATCGCCGCCGCCGACGACGCTCACCGCGCCCGAGGCAGCCACCGCCGCCGCCACGGCGACCGTGCCCTTGGCGAAGGCGTCGATCTCGAACACGCCCATCGGGCCGTTCCAGACGATCAGCTTGGCGCCGGCGAGCGCGGCCGCGAAGGCCGACGCGGAAGCCGGCCCGATATCGAGGGCCATCCAGTCCGCGGGGATGGCGTCGACGCCCACCGTTTTGGCGGCCGCGTCGGCGGCGAAGCGGTCGGCTACGACCACGTCGGCCGGCAGCAGCAGCTTGACGCCCCGCCCGGCCGCTTCCTTGATGAGCGAGCCGGCCAGTTCGATCTTGTCCTGCTCCACCAGCGATTTGCCGGTGGCGTGTCCCTGGGCGGCGAGGAAGGTGTTGGCCATGCCGCCGCCGATGATGAGCGTGTCGACCTTGGTCAGCAGATTGGCGATCACGCCGATCTTGTCCGATACCTTGGCGCCGCCGATGATGGCGACGTACGGGCGGGGAGGATTCTCCACCGCCTTGCCGAGGAAGTCGATCTCCTTCTCCAGCAGGAAGCCGGCCGCCGCCGGCAGATATTTGGTGATGCCCTCCACCGAAGTATGGGCCCGGTGGGAAACGCCGAACGCGTCGTTGACGTATGTATCGGCCAAAGCCGCGAGCTGGCGGGCGAATTCGGGGTCGTTCTTCTCCTCTTCCTTGTGGAAGCGGAGGTTCTCCAGCATCAGCACCTGGCCGGGCTTCAGAGCCTTGGCCGGTGCCTCGGCCGCCGCGCCTACGCAGTCGGCGGCGAACAGCACCTCGCGGCCGAGCAGGCTTGACAGCCGCTTGGCCGCCGGCGCGAGCGAAAACTCGGCCGCCGGGCCGCCCTTCGGCCGGCCGAGATGGCTGGCGAGGATGACGGCCGCGCCCTGCTCAAGCAGATAGCGCAGGGTGGGCAGCGTGGCCCGGATGCGGGTATCGTCGGTGATGCCGCCGCCGTCCATGGGAACGTTGTAGTCCACCCGCACCAGCACCTTCTTGCCGGCAAGGTCGACCTCGCGGATGGTTTTCTTGTTCATTGACACACCTCCACTGAACCCTTAAGGCTGGCTGACGCAAACGCGCCGCAAAAGAAAACGCGGCTTGCGCCGAGCCTTCAGGCGCAGGCGTAAGCCTAGTTTTACCATTATCCTATCATAAAATCGCTTTTCCCGGTAGAAGATTTAAGCCTTAAATTCCCTTTTGGGCGATGAGAGAGACGAGGTCGACGACCCTGTTCGAATAGCCCCACTCGTTGTCGTACCAGGAGATGACCTTGACGAGCGAACCGTCCACAACCATCGTGGAGAGCGCGTCGATGATCGAAGAGCGGGGATCGCCGTTGTAGTCGCGGGAAACGAGGGGTTTGTCGGAGTAGCCGAGGATGCCCTTCAGCTCGCCTTCGCTAGCGGCCTTGAGCGCGGCGTTGACCTCTTCGACCGTGGTCGGTTTCTCCACCTCGACGACCAGATCGGTGATCGACACGTTGGGGGTCGGAATCCTGAGCGAAAAACCGTTGAGCTTGCCCTTGAGCTCGGGCAGCACCAGCGCGACCGCCTTGGCGGCGCCGGTGGTCGTCGGGATGATCGACATCGCCGCCGCCCGCGCCCGGCGCAAATCCTTGTGCGGCAGGTCGAGGATCTGCTGGTCGTTGGTATAGGAGTGGACGGTGGTCATCATGCCGTGCTTGATGCCGAACTTCTCGTGCAGCACCTTGGCGAACGGCGCCAGGCAGTTGGTCGTGCAGGAAGCGTTGGAGATGATATGGTGCTTGGCGGGGTCGTACTTGGCGTCGTTGACGCCCATGACGACGGTGATGTCCTCGTTCTTGGCCGGGGCGGAGATGATGACCTTCTTGGCGCCGGCCTTGAGATGGGCGGCCGCCTTCTCGGCGTCGGTGAAC
>JALHDI010000055.1 GCA_022839045.1 Sporomusaceae bacterium | reverse complement strand
GGCGGCCGCTGTCGCTGCCGTGGCTTTGAGGAAGGTCCGTCTGGGGAACTTGTTGGCCCACATACTTGTTCTTCGCCTCCCGTTCCAGTTTGTGAAACAATTCACTGAAGTTTGCAAAATATTTCTGAAAATATTGTTTAAACTTTTTTTGCTTATTCCCCTCCCAAAAATCACTTATACCCGCATTGTAATCCCTTATATGTCCATAAGAGACGCCTATGCGAGCGAAAATGGCGGAGGCGGCGCCAACAAAAAAGGGGCGCGTCGGCGTCCCTTAGATATGTATGGAAACAAGGCGGGCGTGTCCTTCAGGCGCTCTCCGCTCACCAGTAAAAGTTCGGCGTTTCGCCGCTGTCGGCGGTCTTGACGCCGTTGAGGATCCTTTCGGCCTTGGCGAGGTCGTCCACTTTGAGCACCACCCGCGCCTCATCGGCGGCCGGGGCGGCGAAGGCGTAGACATATTCGATGTTGATGCCGGCGGCGGTGAGTTTTTTCACTTCCGCCAGCAGCCCGCCCGGCTTGTCGGAAACCTTCATGGCCAGCACGGGCGTCGTTTTGACGGCGAGGTTAGCGCCCTTGAGAACCCGTTCCACTTTGTCGGGCTCGTTGACCACCAATCTCAGGATGCCGAAATCGGCGGTGTCGGCCACCGACATGGCCCTGATGTTGATATCGTGCTCGCCCAGCACGGACAGCACTTCAGCGAGCGTCCCCGGACGGTTTTCGAGAAAAACCGAGATTTGCCTGATTATCATGCTTGTCGCTCCCCCTTTACAGTTTGCGGTTGTCGATTACCCGCTTGGCTTTGCCTTCGCTGCGCTCGATGCTTTTCGGCGCGACGAGCCGTACCTGGGCGGTGACCCCGAGCACGCTGCCGAGGGCGGCTTCGATCTTGTGCTCCAGCGTTTCCAGCCGGCGGACCTCGTCGGAGAACATCGCCTCGGTGACCTCGACGAGAACGGTGAGTTTGTCGAGATTGTCCTCGCGGTCGACTATGAGCTGATAGTGGGGCGAGGTCTCCCCCAGGCCGAGGAGCACTGTCTCGACCTGGGACGGGAAGACGTTGACGCCGCGGATGATGAGCATGTCGTCGCTGCGGCCCAGCACCTTGCCCATGCGGACGAGGGTGCGTCCGCAGGCGCACGGCTTGTGGGTAAGGACTGTCAGGTCGCGGGTGCGGTAGCGGATCATGGGCATGCCTTCCTTGGTGATGGTGGTCAGGACAAGCTCGCCCTTTTCCCCGTCCGGCAGCGTTTCCCCCGTCTGCGGGTTGATGATTTCGGGGTAGAAGTGGTCTTCGTTGATGTGGAGGCCGTCCTGGCACTCGCACTCGCTGGCGACTCCCGGCCCGATGATCTCGCTGAGGCCGTAGATGTCGATGGCCTTGATCGAGAGCCGCGCCTCGATTTCTTTGCGCATGCGCTCCGACCACGGCTCGGCTCCGAACACCCCGGCGCGGAGGGCGAGGTCCTTGGGGTCGAGTCCCATCTCGCCGAGGGTTTCGGCGATATAAAGGGCATAGGAGGGGGTGCAGGCCAGCAGGGTGGTGCCGAAGTCTTTCATGAGCATTATCTGGCGGGCGGTGTTGCCGCTCGATACGGGGATGACCGACGCGCCGACGAGTTCGGCGCCGTAGTGGACGCCGAGACCACCGGTGAAGAGGCCGTAGCCGTAGGCGACCTGGATGAAGGACTGCCGGTTGGCTCCGGCCGCGGTCAGCGTGCGCGCCATGACTTCCGACCATATGCCGATATCGCGCTTGGTGTAGCCGACGACCGTCGGCTTGCCGGTGGTGCCGCTGGAGGCGTGGATGCGGACGATCTCGGCGAGCGGCACGGCGAACAGGCCGTAAGGGTAGTTGTCGCGCATGTCCTGTTTGGTGGTGAACGGCAGCCGTTCGATGTGTTCGAGGCTGGCGATGTCTTCGGGGAGCAGGCCGGCGGCCTGCATGCGGCTGCGGAAGAAAGGCACCTGGCGGTAAACCCTGTCTATGGTGTCGCGCAGCCTGGTCGTCTGCACGGCCGAGAGTTCGGGGCGGTTCATGGTCTCTATCGGTTTATTCCAGAACAATTGAATCCCTCCTGCTTTTTGTGGCGCGGCTCACCCGGCCGGCAGCGGCAGGGTGTCGGCGGCGTGGGGCATGATGGTGGCGGTGTAGCTGCCGCGCCCGAGCCGGGCTTCGGCAAGCGCCAGGGCGGCGGCGAAGTCGGCCGCCGGCGTCATGCCCGCCTTTTCGATAAAGGCCCGGTTTTCGGGCCGGGTGACGATTATATGTTGGATACGCCGGGCGTCGAGGCCGGTTTTCAAGGCCACGTAGCCCGGCACGGTAAATCGTTCTCTCAGGTCCCGCTCCCGTTCGAAGAGCGAGGGGATGCCGAACCAGCCGCTGAAGTCGGGCGGTTCGGCGATATTGCGGCATTCCATGAAGGCGATGACGACGCCGTCTTCCTTGCAGGCCGCGAGCGCGTTCTCGGTGGCTTTGGTGGCCTGGTAGAAGTTGATGTCTTTGGGGTAGCCGCCTGCCGAGGCGATGACGAGGTCGGTCCGCTCGCGGACGGGCACGCCGTAGATGGCGGCCACCCGCCGGCAGCCCTCTTCCCACGCCGCGCGCCAGTGGCCGGCGACGAAGCCGGCGATGCCGCCGCCGGGCGCGGGGATGACGTTGAGCAGGAAGGCGGGGGCGAGCATGGCGGCTATTTCCGTCTGGTCCTCGTGCAGCGGATTGCCGGCCAGCAGGCCGCTGCCGCACAGGGGGTTGACGCCGCCGCCGGCCGTTTCGCTCAGGCAGAAGCGGTGGTTGGCCTGGATGGTGTCATAGCTCGCCACCCCCGGGACGACGCTTTTCCGGCCGCCGGCGAAGCCGGCCATGGGGTGGTAGGCGATGCCGCCGGTGAGGATTACCTTGTCGGCGGCGGTGACGTGGCGGCTCAGCCTGGCCGCCACTCCCCGGGTGGTCGTGCCGATATAAACGAAGCCGGCCTCGTCGCGGGCGAAGCTTTGCTCGATGCGGATGCGGCCGACCACTTCCCGGCCGTAGGTCGCGACGTTTTCCGCGGGGGTATGGCGCCGGTGGGCCCCCAGGGCGACTACGAGCGTGATGTCGCGGTCGGGGACGCCGGCGGCGTTGAGTGCGTCGAGCAGCGCCGGCAGGAACAGCTCGTGGCGCAGGCTGCTGCGGGTCAGGTCGCTGACGACGACGGCCACCCGGTCGCCGGCCGCCACGACTTCGTTGAGGGGCGGCGCGCCGATGGGACGGGCGAGCGCCTGGCGCACGGCGGCGGCCAGATCGTCTGCCGCCGGCGTCGGCCTGCCGTCCACCACCTGGATTTGCCGCGCGGCCGGCAGCGAGACCGCTACCGCGCCGTCGCCGAACGGGAGGGAGAATTCAGCCATGCCAGATACACTCCTGAGTTCTGAGAATAGTAAAACCCCAGCGAGAATTCCGCGTGGAACTTTCCGCTGGGGTATTTTATACCCACGGTGTCGACCCTGTCGCAGGGTCTTGCGCCGCTTGGACCTGGCGCCGCCGGAACGGCCGGAACCCTAGGCGCACTTCCATCAAGTCGTTGTATACATTATACATGTTACATTATAGTATAAGCGGTGCGGCAAGGCCCGTCAAGGGGTGACGGGCCGATAGACGAGCCGATTATACGTTGCGGCGGTAGGCGGGCTTGAGCCGCTTTTCGATGGGCAGGGCGTCCCGCAGCGCGGCCTGGCGGGCCTGATGGAGGAACTCGGCCTGGCAGCTGACGGCCTTGGCCCGTTTGTCGACGCGGCGGTAGCTGCCGTCGTTCCTCATGATATAGGCTTTCTGGTTGTCCTGCAGCATGAGGTCGAGGATGCCCCTGATGCGTTCCACGTGGGCGGGGGAGTCCACCGGGAAGAGGAGCTCCACCCGTTCGCTGAGGTTGCGGAACATCCAGTCGGAGCTGGAGAGGAAGACGCGCTCGTCGCCGCCGTTGGCGAACAGGAATATCCGGCTGTGTTCGAGGAACCGGCCAACGATGCTCCTGACGGTGATGGTTTCGCTGACGTCGGGGATGCCGGGCTTGAGCTGGCAGATGCCGCGGACGATCAGGTCGATCCTGACGCCGGCGTGGGATGCCTCGTAGAGCTTGCGGACGATTTCCTTGTCGACGAGGGAGTTGATTTTGGCGATGATGCGGGCCGGCTTGCCGGCGCGGGCGAAGCTTATCTCCCGATCGATCAGTTCGTAGAATTTCTGCCTGAGGCCGATGGGCGCCACCGCGAACTTGTTCCACACCGGCGGGTCGGAGTAGCCGGAGATGACGTTGAAGAAGGCCGAGGCGTCGGCGCCTAGCTGGTCGTTGGCGGTGAAGAGCCCCAGGTCGGTGTAAACCCTGGCGGTGGCGTCGTTGTAATTGCCTGTGCCCATATGCACATAGCGTTTGATGCCGGATGTTTCTTTGCGCACCACCAGGGCGATCTTGGCGTGGGTCTTGAGGCCGACGAGGCCGTATATGACGTGGCAGCCGGCCTCTTCGAGGCGGCGGGCCCAGAGGATGTTGTTTTCCTCGTCGAACCGCGCCTTAAGCTCGACCAGCACGGTCACCTGCTTGCCGTTTTCGGCCGCCTGGGCCAGAGCGGCGACGATAGGGGAGTCGCCCCCCACCCGGTAGAGCGTCTGTTTGATCGCCAGCACCTGCGGGTCGGCGGCCGCGCGGCGGATGAATTCCACCACGGGGGCGAAGGATTCGTACGGGTGGTGGAGGAGGATATCGCGCTGGCGGATGGCGGCGAACAGGTCTTCTTCGCCGATAAGGTCGGCGGGCACGGCCGGGGTGAACGGCTCGTAGCGCATCCGGCTGCACCCCGGCAGGTCGGCGAACCGCATGAAATAGCTGGTGTCGATCGGGCCGCGGATTTCGAACACGTCTTGCTCGCCGATCTTGAGGCTGTCGACGAGGAATTCCCGCAGCGTACGGTTGGCCGTCCTGGCGATTTCGAGGCGCACCGTCTGGCCGCGCTTGCGCTGGCGGAGCGATTTCTGGACCTCGGCGAGGAGATCGTCGGCTTCTTCTTCGTCGATGTCGAGGTCGGCATTGCGGGTGATGCGGAACGGGGTGACGTCCTTGACGGTATAGCCGTGGAAGAGCTCGCCGCAGTAGGCCTTTATGATTTCCTCGAGGAAGACGAACCGCCGTTTCCGGCCGCTCGCCGGGGTTTCGACGATCCTGGGCAGCACGCTGGGCACCTGGATGACGGCCGTTTTGGCCTCGCTGCCCTGCCGCAGCTCGACGGCGAGGTTGAGGCTGCGGTTGAGCAGGAAGGGGAAGGGATGGCTGGAGTCGACGGCCAGCGGCGTGAGGACGGGGTAGATGGTGTTGTGGAAGTAGCGCTCCGTCCAGGCACGGTTCTTTTCGGGCAGTTCGTCGACGGTGGAGAAGAAGATGTCCTCTTTCTCCATTTCCCGCCTCAGCACCCGCAGGTAGTTGTATTTCTTTTGGACCAGCTCCCTCGTTGCCAGCGAGATCTGGCGCAGTTGTTCCTCCACCGTCAGCCCGGCCGGATCGAGTTTGTTGATGCCGTTTTCGAGCTGCCGCCGGAGGCCGGCGACGCGGATCATGTAGAATTCGTCGAGGTTGGAGCCGGTGATGCCGATGAAGCGGATCCTCTCCAGGAGGGGGTTGCGCCTGTCCTGAGCCTCGCGTAGGACACGGAGGTTGAACTTCAGCCAGCTGAGTTCCCGGTTGATAAAATATTCAGGGTTAGCGAACAATTTGTCCATCCCCTTGTCGGACCAGAATCGGCCTGATGCCGAAAACGTTTTCGAAGAATTCGGCTTTGTCAAGGAAGGTCCACTCTTCCAGGGATACGTCCTGGTCGGCGGACACGGTGATGATGACTTCCTCGCCGGTGAGGGATACGTCGCGGATGGTCGTCTTTTGCATGTGGCTGCGGTCGACCGCGTCGGCCACCCTGATGATGGCCGCGAGTTTGGCCAGCGTTATCCGCTTTTCGGGCGACAGGACGGCGAAGTTGGGGTCGCTGAGGGAAGGGGTCCCTTTGGAGTGATAATAGGCGATATTGGCCATCAGCGCCCGCTCCTCCTCGGAAAAGCCGATGATGTCCGAGGAGATGATCAGCCGGTAGGAGTAGAAGTAGTGCCGTCGCAGGCTGACGTATTTGCCGATGTCGTGCAGGATGGCGGCGATTTTCAGCAGGAAGCGTTCGCGCCTGCCGAGCCCGTGATGCCGGACCATGCGGTCGAACAGCAGCAGCGAGGTGCTTTCCACGCTGGCGGCGTGCCTGGTGTCATGCTTGTATTTGCGGCCGAGGGTGTGGGCGAAGCTGATGATCTGTTGTTCGATGACTTCCAGCCACTTGTCGTGAGATTTGTCGGCGATGTGGGAGATGGTGATGCCGTCGCCGAACTGGGCGCCGGAAACGACGATCTGGGAGACGTTGCTCAAGGCCAGTATTTGCTGGTAGAGTACGATGGTGGGCAGGACCATCTCCGCCCGGCTTTCCGTTAGGTCGAAGGCCTGCACGAGCTGGGGAAGGTTGAGCTGCTTGACCCGGTCGTAAAGGGCGAGAAATTCGTCGATGCCGACATAGTTCAGCTTGGCGGCCTCGTCCCGCCCCAGCATCTTGAGCAGCAGCGCCGTTTCGGCCCCCGACAGCACGAGATATTTGATCTTGTGCTGGTTGAGTTCGAGCTCGACGAGGTCGATGGTGCTGTAGATGTACTCGGTCAAAGCCTGGTAGAAATGGGCCGAGTCCCGCTGGTACCTCTCGAAGCTCTCTTTGATGCGCAGCGCGCCGATGTGGATGTTCTGCTGGTACTGGAGAACGCCGGCCTCGTAAAGGGTGAAGGACAGCCCGCCGGAGGATATGTCGACGAACAGGATGCCCTCCTGCTCCGCCGCCAGCCCCTCGGCTTCGATGGCGCGGAACAGGGCGATGTACTTGTGGTACATCTCCTGGAGCATGTCGACGACTTCGACGGTCAGCCCCGTTTTCAGCTTTATCTGGTCGATGATGTACTGCTGGTTATCCGCCTCGCGGATGGCGGTGGTGGCGAGCAGCCGGTAGTCCTTGACGCCGTATTCCTGGAGGATGCGCCGGTACCCCTTGAGAAGCTCGCACAGTTCCCGGACGGCGGCGAAGCTGATCCTGCCGGTCTTGAAGGTTTCTTCGCCCAGGGTGACCTGGGAGCTGGCCCGCTCGACGATTTTCATGTTCCCCAGGGAGGTGTATTCGACTATCTGCAGGCTGACTTGCTCCGAACCGACGTGCATGACGCCGAAAAAGTTGGACATTAATTTTTTCCTCCACAAGCTTATCGGTAAAAATTCGACAGAACGGCGGCCAAACTCCTTTTTCCGGGGATGAGAATCATGTTAATTTATTGTAAAAGTCTGTCAATTTGGGGGGGATTTGTTTTTTGCCGGCGCCGGCAAGGTTTTTGCAAAAAAAGCCGAATACTATGGTGGGGAGTGATAGATAATGACGGAAAGAATCGCCATCATCGACTTAGGCTCGAACTCCGCCCGCCTTATCGTCATGCATATTTACGCCAACGGCGCCTATAATCTCGTTTATCACCAGAAGGAAACGGTGCGGCTCAGCGAGGGCATGAGCAAGTCGCACACCCTTCGCCCGGACGCGGTCAAGCGGGCGGTGGAGACGATGCGGATATTCGCCCACATGTGCCTGCTGTTCAAGGTTGACAAAACGCTGGCCGTGACCACGGCCGCGGTGAGGAGCGCCAAGAACGGCCAGATGCTGGTCGAGCTGATCGAGTCGGAGACGGGTATCCGCCTCGAATCGATCACCGGCCATACCG
Organism: Sporomusaceae bacterium; assembly: GCA_022839045.1. The sequence goes on along the minus strand of JALHDI010000055.1, from coordinate 22,267 downwards.
AAGCCCATATCGGCTACATAGGGGTCATCAACACCATCGATGTCGAGGACGCCGTAATCTTCGACCTGGGCGGCGGCAGCACCGAGCTGACGCTCATCCGCGGGCGCGAGCCGCAGAAGGTCGTCAGCCTGCCCTTCGGCGCCGTCAATCTGACCGAGCAGTTCGCCACCCAGGACCGGATTTCCGATACCCAGCTGGAAAAGCTCCGCAGTTATATTATGCACCATCTGGAAAAAAACCCGTGGCTCAAGGATGTGAACCTGCCGCTCGTCGGCGTTGGCGGGACGGCCCGCAATATCGCCAAGACGGACCAGAAGCGGAAGAACTACCCCTTCAACAAGGTTCACAACTACCGCCTGGGCGACATTTCCCTCACCGACCTGTGGCGGAGCCTGACGCTGGCTGACTACAAGCAGCGGCTCAAGATTCCCGGGTTGAGCAGCGAGCGGGCCGATATCATCGTCGCCGGCTCCACCATCGTGAAGTGCCTGTTCGACCATACCCGCGCCAACAGGCTGATCGTAAGCGGCTGCGGCTTGCGGGAAGGTCTCTTTCTCCGCCACTACCTCACCCGCACCGGCCAGCCGGAAGTGATCGGCAACATCCTCCTGCACAGCACTAATAATATGCTGCTTTTCTACAAGGGCAACGCCCCGCACGCCTACCACGTCGCTGAGCTGGCCGAGGCGATGTTCGACGGCTGGCACGACCTGCACAGGCTCGACGACCGCGACCGCCTCCTCCTGAGGGTGGCGGCCCTGCTTCACGATATCGGCATAACGATCAATTACTACGATCACTCGCGCCACAGCGCCTATCTGGTGGAGAACGCCCGCCTGTTCGGCCTCACCCACCGCGAGCAGATGCTGACGGCGGTGGTGGCCGGGTGGCACGAGGGACCGACCGCCAAGTATATGCGCAACCGCTTGTATTCCGAGTTTCTCGACGACACCGACTGGCAGAAAGCCCGTAAGATGGCGCTGCTGCTGGCGCTGGCCGAATGCCTCGACACGACCCAGATGGGGGTGGTGACCAAGGTGGCGGCCAGCCTGAAGCCCAAGACCGCCAACCTGCTGATGACGGTGGGCCGGCAGGGGGCGGCGATCGAGATTCAGGAAGCGGAGAGGCACCGCAAATGGTTCAAGAAGGAATTCGGCGCCGAAATCGCCTGGCACCAGACACCGGCCCCGCTCCAATAGTCTGTCAGGAGGAACCATGCCTTCGCTCTTAACCACGGCCAACAGCCTTAACCTCATCAGACGCTTCGTCGGCCAGGTATTCCCGCTGGTGGACGGCGAACTGGACGGCTGGCGGCGTCGGGCCGCCGACGCCGAGCCGGAACTGGCCGCCCAGGCGCTGGCCAGCATCAGGGATAAGCGGTTCCACTGCCAGGGGGGCGCCATTTACAGCCTCTATCCCGGCGTCGACACCGGTCGCTTCGTCAGGCTGGTTGTCGCCCTGCAGACGATCAGCGATTATCTCGACAACCTGTGCGACCGGGCGGGGATCGCGGACGAGGCCGCCTTTCGCCAGCTCCACCTGGCGATGACCGACGCCCTCGACCCGGACGGGGAGACCCGCGATTATTACCGCAGCTACCCGCTGAAGAACGACGGCGGCTACCTCGCGGCCCTGGTGGCGGCCTGCCGCGGCGAAACGGCCCGCCTGCCGGGGTACGGCCTGGTGAAGCCGTCCGCCCTCAGGCTCGCAGCTCTCTATAGCGAGCTGCAGATCTACAAGCACCTCGCCCCCGCGGTACGGGAGGATAAGATGCTCGCCTGGGGCGGACGCCATCTGGCGCATTATCCGGGCTTGACGCTGTGGGAGTTCGCCGCCGCCACCGGCTCGACCCTGGGGATGTTCATGCTGTGCGCCCTGGCCGCCGCCCCCGACCTGACCGCCGACGAGACGGAAGCGACTTCCGCCGCCTATTTCCCCTGGATCTGCGGCCTCCACATCCTCCTCGACTACTTTATCGACCTCGCCGAGGACCGCTGCCACGGCGACCTCAATTTCGTCGCCTACTACCGGAGCCCGGACGAAATCGTCGCCCGCCTGACCCATTTCTGGCGTCAGGCGGGCGACGGCGCCGGCCGCCTGGCCCAGCCGGGGTTCGCGTCGACGGTGGTGCACGGCCTGTTGGCCATGTACCTCTCCGACCCCAAGACCCAGGCGCCGTTGGAGCGGAAGGTGAAAACCGCCCTTCTGGACACCGCCGGCGGCTACGCCCGGCTGCTCCACAACCTCTGCCGGCTGCTCCGCCGCCGGGGAGTGCTTTGACAACGCCCGCCGCGTACGGCCGGCAACCCGATAGGAGGAAAGCCGGACATGGATAATTGGCCGGAATTCATCAAGCAGCACTTTATGACCGTTCCCTTCATCCGCTTCCTGGACGTAGAAGTCGTCGCGACCGCACACGGCCGCGCCCGGCTCACCGTGCCGATGCGCCCGGAGTTCGCCAATTCGTACGGCATGACCCACGGCGGCGTCGTCGCCGCCCTGGTCGACATGGCCGCCGGGATATCCCTCCGCACTCTCAAGGTACGCGTGGTGACGGTGGAAACGGCGGTGAATTACTTCCTGCCGGTGATGACCGGCGACCACCTGACGGCCGAGGCCCGCCTGGTGCACGAAGGCCGCAAGCTCCTCCACGCCGAGGTCGACATCGTCAACGGCGAGAATACTTTGGTGGCCAAGGGGCGGGCGGTGTTTTACATCACCGGCGAGGATACGGGCGAATATTAAAACCCCGGACGGGCTATCCCGTCCGGGGTTATTTTGCCGATACGTTGCGACCGTTCCAAGTTACTGTTTCTTGGCCTTGGCCGCCTCTTTGATGATCGCCACCACCAGCTCGGCCGTCTTGTACAGGTCTTCCTCCTTGATGAATTCGGCGTTCGTGTGCACCTTGGACATGCCTGTCCCCAGCACCGCCGACGGTACGCCGAAGGCGTTGAAGAAGTTGGCGTCGCTGCCGCCGCCGGTGGCTTCGAGAACGGGCGTGAGGCCGATGCTTTCCGCCGCCTGGCGGGCCAGCGCGACCACCGGCATGTCGGCGGTCAACACGTAGGGGTCGTAGGCGGTTTTGACGGTGACTTCCGCTTTGGCGCCGTTGGCCGCGGCTACCTGCTCGAAGGTGTCGACCATGTGCCTGGTCTGGGCGGCGAGCTTCGCTTTGTCGCGGCTGCGGGCCCCGCAGGCGATGGCGTTGATGCCTTCTTCGGGGGCCACGCCGGCGTGGGCGGTCTTGCCGCGGATGATGACCTTGATGCTGTCCTGGCCGGGAGCGGCGTTGATTATCCGCCCGGGTGCGCCGCCGGAATCGAGGACATAGCCGAGGTCGGCCATCATCCGGCTGCGGTCCATGTTTTTGGAGCCGTTGAGGCCGCCTTCTTCGGCCACGGTGAACACCACCTGGATGTCGCCGTGGGCGGCACCGGTCTCGCGGATAACCTTTAAAGCCTCGAGGATGCCCGCCACGCCGGACTTGTCGTCAGCCCCCAGTACGGTATCGCCGCCGGAGGTTATCACCCCGTCCTTCAGCTGCGGCTTGATGCCGGCGCAGGGCTCGACGCAGTCGAGATGGGCGCTCAGCATGAGGACCGGCGCGGTCGCGACGTTTCCTTTGAGGTAGGCTATCACGTTGCCGCAGTTGCCGCCGATGCGGCCGCCGACATCGTCTTCGTCTACCGTCAGCCCCACAGCGGCCAGCTTGGCCTTGACAACGTCGACCACTTCCCGTTCCGCCCTTGTCGAGCACCTGATACTCACCAGTTCGAAAAACTCGGCAAGTACCCTTTCTTTATTTACCATCGTTGATCGCCTCCCCGAAACTGTATGCTCTAATCTTTAGGCAAATACCGGACCCGTTCCTGCCTCATCACGCCACGCCGCCACATATTTTCCCCGCCGGGGGGAAAAATAGCGACGATCGCCGATCAACTGCGGAGGAACGGGCCGAGATGAAGAAAACAGTCGCTCTCCAGCATCCCTCGACCTGGCTGGCCGAAACGCTGGCCGCCAAAGGCTACAAGGTTATCAGCCTGCAGGAAGCCGTCAGCTTCCGCGTCCACGCGGACGCCATCCTCTATTCGTCCCGCCGGGCGGAGACCATCCCCGCTTTCCACAGCGGGCTGGAAGCCGCCGACATCAGTGTGGGGCATCACGGCGAAGAGGCTCCGGGCGACGCCCTGCCTGGCGCTATTATGCTCAACATCACCGGGTTGCATCCCGAGCAGGTGGCGGCGGAGTTGGAATCACGCCTCCGCCACCGCCCCTGGCGCGCGTAGCTACGGACGTTGATAGCATCGGGGCTTTCTGAGTGTCCTTCCTCTAATTTCTCATGGCAACCTGCCGAAGGTTGCTTTTTTATTCGTGTTTCTTCGGCGGCATGAGGCGGCCGCGGGTGACGGCCCCTTCGCCGAACTTGTCCTTGAGGCGGTCGACGGCGACCGAGGCTTTGAGCTTTTTGTCGTCGTCGCCGGCGAACAGGCTGGTCTGGCTGCCGTAAACCTGCAGGTTGGACAGCGTGACCCCGAGAAGGCGCACTCCTTCCGTAAGCTCGACGCCGGCCATGATGGCCTGGGCCGTCTCGTAGATGGTATCGCCGAGCAGGGTCGGCTCGCCGAGGGTGCGGCTGCGGGTGATGGTGCGGAAGGAGCCGAAGCGGATCTTGACCGTGACCGTGCGCCCGGCGTAGCCGGCCTGGCGCAGCCGGCGGCCAACCTTCTGGCTGAGGGCCAGCAGGCAGGTGCCGATGTCGTTGCGTGAGCGGAGGTCCTCAGCGAAGGTGACCTCGTTGCCGATCGACTTGGGCTCGTGCTCGGGGACCACCGGCCGGTCGTCCTCGCCCCGCGCCAGCCGCCGCATGTCGCCGGCCGACTGGCCGAAGTGCTTGCGGAGGATCGTTTCGTCGGCGTCGGCGAGCTGCCCGACTGTGTTGATACCGATCCCCTTCAGCAGGGCGGCGGTTTTTTCGCCCGCCCCCCAGAGACGGGATATGGGCATGGCCCGCAGGAAGGCGGCCACTTCTTCGGGCCGCACGACTACCAGCCCGTCCGGCTTGCCCCAGTCGGACGCCAGCTTGGCGAGAAATTTGTTGGGCGCCACGCCGGCCGAGGCGGTCAGGGCCAGTTCGTCCCGGATCCTCGTCTTGATGGCGATCGCGATATCTCGCGGGTCTTTATAAAGCCACTCCATGCCGGAGACGTCGAGGAAGGCCTCGTCGAGCGACAGCGGTTCGACGAGCGGCGAAAAGGCGGCGAGGATCGCCCGTATCTCCCCCGCCACCCGCGCGTACTTCCGGTGGTTGCCCGGCAGAAAAACGGCGTGGGGACAGCGGCGCCGCGCCTCGGCCATCGGCATCGCCGAGTGCACGCCGAAGCGGCGGGCTTCGTAGGAGGCGGTAGAAACGACTCCGCGCCGGCCTATGCCGCCGACGATTACCGGCCGGCCGCGGAGGGCGGGATCGTCCCGCTGCTCGACGGCGGCGAAAAAGGCGTCCATATCGACGTGGATTATCCAGCGCTGCATGCTCTCACCGCCCGGTTCGGGGTATTTCCGCGCGAGGGATTAGAAAACTTGGTTTCGCCAAGCCTATCTGCGGCCGAAAGAGTATCCGTCCATGGCTCTTGCGGCACTAGCCCCTTCCGTGGGGCGTCGCAGGCGGAGCCAAGTTGCACTTATGTCTATCAGAAAGTTTCTCCTTTCTGATAGACCAAAAAACTCACACCTGTCCAGCGCCGGTCCGGTGTGAATTTTTTCTACTATTATATTAGAACATATGTTCTGAATTGTAAAGCCGCTCACGAGACAAAGTAATCGTGGCCGCCAAGGGACGATTTGGGCACGGTCACCGGGTCCAGCGCCTGAAACCGGGTGGTCTCCAGGATCTTGCGCTCGTCGCCGAGCTTATTGAGCTGGTTATGCAGCAGGGTTTTGGTGTAGCCGAAGTCTTCCAGCCTGGATGCGGCCTCTTCAAGCTCCCTCATCTTGGCTTCGTATTCCTTGTGCAGTTCCACGATTTCGAGCCCGCTCCGCACGTTCATGCCGATGCCTCCGTTCGTCGCGCTATTCCAGTATAGAATAACCCCGCGCACGGGGAAATATTCCAGCCGGCCAATACGACCCCCAAAAGCGTGTGGCGCCGCGCTTTCGCCGGGGGACTTAAATGCGCTTGCCGGCCGCATTTTCACGGTCCCGTTTTCGCCACCCATTGGTACTTCTTGCGCGGCCGGCCCACCTTGCCGTAGCTGCTCGATACGGTGAGCTCCCTGCGGCTCTGCAGGAACTGGAGGTAGCGGACGATGGTCTGGTAGGCGAGACCGGTGCCCTCGGCGACTTCCTCGGCCGCGAACTGGCCGCCGACGCCGCGGCAAAAGGACCGCACCAGCCCCAGGGTGGCTTCGTTGATCCCTTTGTCGTGGAAGGGTGACGGCGACTGTTCCTGCTGCTGCCGCATGTACATGTGAACCTTGATCCGCGCCGCGAGGTCGGCGATTTTTATCGGTTTGTTGGCGAAGTCGCTCGCGCCGGCGTCGAGGAACCGGTCGGCGATTTCCTGCCGCTCGTCGACGGTCAGGACGATGATCGGCACGGCGCGGTCGTGGGAGCGGATTATCTCCACGGTCGAGAGGCCGTCGAGGCCCGGCATGTGGTAGTCGACGAGGATGAGGTCGGGTCTGAGGCTGCGGACCTTCGCCGCCGCCTGCCGGCCGTCGCTCTCGGTTATCACCCGCCAGCCGTAGGTCCTGCCGATCGCCGCCAGGGTGAAGAGGATGTCCTGGTCGTCGTCGATGGCGAGGATGGTGATCGCTTTTTCATTCATTGACCGTTACCTCCGGCAGGGTGATGACTACGCGCGTTCCTTGGCCGTCGATGCTGTCGATCTCGACCGTGCCGCCGTTCGTCCCGACCGTCTCGCGGACGAAGGGCAGCCCGAATCCGGACGAGTTTTTGGTGGAGAAGCCCGGCTCCCAGATGAGCTGCGACTGCTCGGCGGGGATGCCCGAGCCGTTGTCGGTTATTTCGATGACCGCCTGGCCGTCCCTGGCCGCCACCCGGACGCGGACCCGGCCGTCGTCCCGGCCGACCGCTTCCATGGCGTTTTCGAGCAGGTTGACGATCGCCCGCGACATTTTGATCTTATTGACCGCTACCGCCGGCTGGGGCTCGACGGCCTCGATGCGGAAGCTGCGCAGGGCGCTGAGTTCGGGGACGTGGGCGGCGGCGTATTCGACGAGTTCGCGGCCGCTGATGACCTGGCGGGTATCGTCGCGCAGCATTTCGCTGATCATGCTGCTCATTTTGTCGCTGGCCTCGACGATGCGCGCGGCGTACTGGCGGTTTGGCTCGTCGGCGACCGAAACGGCCAGCACCCCGGCAAGCCCCTGGATGGAGGTGAGCGGCGTCTTGAGGTCGTGGACCAGCGACTGCATCTCCCTGAGCGACCTGTTCTCCAGCGTCCTGAGCTTGAGTTCGCTGTCGAGGCGGACCTGCTCGGCGACTTTCAGCTCCTTGGTGTAGACGCTCAGCAGGCGGGCGAGGATGAAGGAGTTGGCGGTGCAGATTATGAACAGGGCGATGCCGGTGATGTTGAGTATTTCCTCCGCCTCCAGGAAGGCGGCGATTTTTTTCAGGTCGGTGGAGATCTCGCCGCGGCCGAACCAGTAGCCGCTGAGGATGGGTACGGTGTCCAGCCACTCCACCCCGAACAGCAGCAGGGCGAGAACGAGAATCTTGTGGAATACCCTGCGGGTCATGTTTTCCAGCCGGCTCATGAGGAGGATGGCGAGCGTGAGGCTGATGGCGGGGATGCCGAAATCATAGGCGATGCCGTATATCAGCTTGATCGCCTCGTAGGCCGCCGGGATGACGGCCAGCGGCAGGACGAGAAGGGCGCGGGGCGCGCCGGCGCGGAAGATGCCGATCCCCTGGGCCAGCAGCAGTGTGCCGATGTAGATGGGCAGGGCGCGGAGGGTATTGAGCGCGACCAGTTTGAGGGACGCCGTGAGAAGGGCGCCGCTGCTGCCATGGATGACGCTACGCTCCATCAGGGGAAAGATGCCGAATCCCTTGACGCTCAGGATCGCCGGGGCCAGCAGCCCCAGGAGGATGAGCCCGAGCCCGGACAGGATGTGGGGATAGTTTATCGTTTTCAGCGACACGGTCCACGCCACCACTCTTTCCTGCGCCCGCCGTACCACAGCACCCACGCCGCGGCCGCCAGCCAGGCGACGATCGCCAGGCGGGTGGTCGCCGGCACGGTTCGGGCGTACAGCACGGCGCTCGTTCCCGGGGGGGTGCCGGCTTTGATGCCATTGGCGGCCGCCAGTTGGCCGATGTTGAGGAAGTGAATTACCGGCCGGTTGTTGTCGACGAAGGGGGCCGCCAGCCCGTCGGCGACCTGGCGCTGCGGGCGGTAGCCGGCGGTGAGGGCTTGCCGGAGGGGCGAGGCATGGCCCCGCCGGCCGAAGATGACGTGGCTGCCGCCGACGTTGACGAGCGCGGCCGGCAGTTGCCCGCCCCGCCGGTAGGCCGCCAGGCGCAGCGCCACCGCCTCGTCGAGGTCGGCGGGCCGCATTTCGGCCACCCCGGCCCGGCTGATGGCCGCCCTGGCCGCGGCGACACCCTCGGGGGTCAGGCCGCCGCCGACGTCGCCCCCGCCGCCGACCGAAGCGGCTGCCGACCGCCACGGCCAGAGACCGTTGGCGATGAGCGTTTGCTCGATGTCCAGCCAGGTGTAGACGGGGTCGTTCGCGCCCCAGGTCGAGGCGCCCACCGAGCTGGTTATCGCCGGCTCGGCGCCGACGGCCTGGATGGCGGCGAGGACGGCGATGTTGATAGCCGGGAAGGAGCCGGAGAAGTTGACGGCCACCCTGTCGCCCGGTCCGACGCCGGCGGCCAGCAGGTAGCGGACGGCGAGGGCGGCGAAGTCGGGGTGGAGAGACAGTTTTTTGGCGGCGAGCGGGCCGAGGGTGGTGGTTATCTCGCTGTATTCCGGGCCGATGAGCCGGTCGCCGACGGTCGCCTGGGCCCTGACGGCGGCGGCTACGGCGGCAGCCATGGCGGGGCGGGCGGCGTCGGGTTCGTGCCTGACCGTCCCCCGGGCGAGCGCGAGCAGCAGGAAGCTGGCGAGCACCAGCAGCGCGAGGCGGGAACGGCTCACCATAGCAGCCCCTCCCCGGCGAGGGAGGCGAGCGCGGTCAGCGCCACGGCCAGCGCCAGGGCGAGGAGCGTGGGCACGATCCCCTGGCGGGCGAAGTCGCGGGCTATCAGCCCCGGCACAAGGTAGCCGACGACGAGCAGGCCCCAGTCGAAGTAGCCGCCGCCGCGGGTGACGAGCATCGCTCCCTGGCCGACGAGCATGCCGATTAGGATGTAGACGGCGAACTGGCGCCGGCCGTAAAGGAGCAGGCGCTTTTCCAGCAGGCGGCCGGCGGCCAGCGTGACGAGCGCGGCGACGACCGTGCCGGCGAGCCAGACCGGGTGGCCGAGAAAAAGGGCGAGGTAGCCCGCCACGACGATGCCCCCCGGGGAAAATCCGGTCAGTTCGGCGGTTAGAAGCGAGACGACGATGCCGATGAAGAGTACGTGCATATCAGCTGTTCACTCCTGCCGTCCGGCAATCGAGAAAACTCTCCAGGCCCTGGACGTTGCCGGCCGCGAAGACAATGAGCCGGCCGCCGTCCGTGGCGCCGGCGAGGTCGGCGGGGTTTGCCGGCCGGCCGATTACGCGGATGGCGGCGGCGGCTACGCCCCGCTTGAGGAGTTGCCGCCTGGCGAACGCGCCGTCGCCGGTGACGAGATACGGGCCGCGGTGGAGGGCGGCGAGCGCCTCGGCCAGTTGGACGGTGCGGTATTTGCGATCGGAACGGCAGTTGAGCAATATTACGGACTCCCTGCCGGCGGCGTACCGCTGCCGCAGGATGCGGGTCGATTCGGGGTCGTTGGCGGCCAGGGCGTTGACCAGGGTGAACGTCTGGCCGCCGGCCGCGTATTCGCCGACGGCGACGTTGCCGGGGTCGGGGCTGGCGGCCCGCATGCCGCGCAGGGCGTCGGCGCGGCCGACGCCGGCCAGTTCGCACACCGTCAGGGCGAGGGCTACGTTTTCGGGGAAAACCTCGCCCGGGAAGCCCTCCAGGCTCGCCGGGGGCAGTTTGTCCGGCCAGGACAGGAGCGCCGCGCACTCGGGAACGATGCCGGCGGCGGCCAGAGCGGCCAGGGCGGCGGGGGTGGTGACGAGCGTGCCCTGCCGGGGGATGGCGCCCGCCAGGGCGCGGGCGACGCCCGGTCCCTCGCCCGTCACTTCTTCGTGGTCGGGCCGGATGGTGGTGATGACACCGATGTGGGCCCTGACGAGCTTTTCCTCGGCGAAGCGCTGCATCTCCGGCCGTACGGCCATGCACTCGACGACGATGGCCTCGGCCCCTTGAGCGGCCGCCTCGGCCGTGAAGGGGATGAGTTCGCGGATGTTGGCCGGGCCCCGCCTCGCCAGGGGGCGTTCGCTGCCGTCGGGCAAGATGACCCGCGCGGTCGAGCCGGTCGTCTTGGCGACGACCACGCGCCCGCCAGCCCTCAGCCCGGCGGCGATCAGGCGGGTGACCGACGATTTGCCGCGCGTGCCGTTGACATGGATGCGCAGCGGGATGCGGCTCAGGTTGCGTTCGTGCTTCAGCCGCTCCGCCGCGTAGCGGGCGGCGACCAGGAGGAAGACGGCGAGCGCCGCGAGGTACTCGCCGGCGAAACCGGTCACTCGGCGTCCACCCCTTCCTGGCGGAGGAGGCTGCGGACGACGGCCACGTGCTGGGCGGCGCGCGCCTCGAGCGGCTGTTGGCCGCTGGTCTCGACGGTGAAGGCGGCCAGGCCGAGGACGGCGCCGGCATGGTAGGCGGCACTGCCGGGGATGGGATAGGCGCCGAAGGCGAATTTCTTCACCGGTTCGGTGATGAGGCCGTTGATATGGTCGATGGCCGCGAGCGCCATCTCGGCGCTGCGGTCGTTGGCGGCGAACAGGATCATCTGACCGAGCGAGGTATGGTCGAGGCGGTGGAAGGTGCGGGCCTCGTGGAGGTCGACGAGCAGGGATACGCGGTACTCGCCGATGAGCGCCTCGACGGCGGCCGCGATCCGTTCGGCCGGGGTGCCGTCCGCGCGGCCGGGATAGGCGCGGTTGATGTCGCCGATCTCCGGCAGGGTGCGGATGTTGGCGGCCAGGGCCAGCTTATTCACCCGCGGGATGACGATGAGAGTGCCCCGGGCGACCGCGAACCCGCACACCCGGTCCGCCGCCAGCGCCCCGGCCGGCTCGTTGCCGTGCACCCCGCCCATGACGAGGGCGGCGGGGCCGGGGGCGGCGCCTCGGTTTATGTAAACTTCAGTGGCGTAGGGCGTCCCCGGCAGCAGGACCGTCTGTTCCGCGGCCGCGGCGACGGCTGTCGTCAGGACGAGCAGCAGCACGATCAACGCTAAGCGCATATTTCCACCTCTAAAGAGAATTTCCCTGTTTTTTTCCATTCCCCTGCCGGCGGCGCCGACAGCAAGAGGGGGGAGCCGGAACTCCCCCCTCAGCGCGGAATGCGTGGATTTAGTAGCCGAACGCCTGGCCGAGGCGGCGAAGGTCGGCGGCTCCGTGGAGGCGGCCGTCCGGCAGGATCATGATGCCCTGGGCGCCGCCGAAGTAGAGGGACAGCTCGGGCCGCAGGTTGATCTTATGGCCCCAGCCCATCAATTCGTTGACGGTCGCTTCGGCGATGGGCTTCTCGAGCTGGGCCACCGCCGCGTTGGGGTTGAACATCCGCGGGTCGTTGATGGCGGACTGGAGGTCCATCTTGAAGTCGATCACGTCCATGATGATCTGGGAGACGGTGGTGATGATGCGGGGGCCGCCCGGGGTCCCGAGGGTCATGAACGGCCGGCCGTCTTTGAGGACGATGGTCGGCGACATGCTGCTGAGGGGACGCTTGCCGGCGGCGGGAGCGTTCACCGAGGCGGGATTGTTGCAGACGAAGTCGTCCATTTCGTCGTTCATCAGGATGCCGGTGCCGTCGGGGACGACGCAGGCTCCGAGGAAGTAGTTGATCGTCTGGGTGATGGTGATCATGTTGCCGTCCTTGTCGATGACCGAGAAAGAGGTGGTGCTGCCGGACGCATATTTGCCGGGATCGCCGGGCTTGATGCCGTTGTTGGCGGTGTCGGGCGAGATCATCGCGGCCCGCTCGGCGGCGTATTTCTTGCTGACCAGTCCGGCCATCGGCACGTTGACGAAGTCGGAGTCGGCCATGTAGCGGCTACGGTCGGCGTAAGCTAGTTTCTGGGCTTCGAGGAAGGTGTGGTGGAAGGCGGTCGAGGAGCGGCCCATCTTAGCGACGTCGAAGTTTTCCATGATGTTGAGGATGTTGGCCAGCGTCAGGCCGCCGGAGGACGGGGTCGGCACGGTCACGAGCTCGTAGCCGCGGTAGGTCGAGCGCACAGGTTCGCGGAGCTTGGCCTGGTAGGCGGCCAGGTCGGCTTTGGTAATCCAGCCGCCGGCGTTTTTCTCGTAATAGGCGGCGATCTTGTCGGCGACTTCGCCTTTGTAGAAAACGTCGACTCCGCCGACGGCGACCTTCTTGAGGGTGGCCGTCAGCTCGGGGTTCTTGAGGACGTCGCCCGGCTGGAGCGGGATGCCGTCTTTGAAGTAGACTTTATGGAACCAGTCGCGCGAGGGCGAGTATTTCTCCAGGCGGCTCATTTCGTCGCCGATGATGCCGGTGAGATTTTTGGATACCGGCAGGCCGGCTTCGGACTGGGCGATGGCGGGGGCGAGGAGGTCGGCCCATTTGCGGGTGGCGAATTTTTTGTGGATCATTTCCATGCCACGCAGCATGCCGGGCACGGCGGAGGAGTAGTAGCCGGTGACGGAGGCGTCGTTTTTGACTTTCCCCTGGGCGTCAAGCTCGTACATGTCGGGAGTGGCCTTGGCGGGCGCCATTTCCCGGTAGTCGATCATGTACGTCTTTTTGTCCTTGGCGACGTAGACGATGGCGAAGCCGCCGCCGCCCATGCCGGACGCGTTGGGTTCCACGACGTTGAGCATGAAGGCGGTGGCGATGGCGGCGTCGAACGCGTTGCCGCCGTTCTTGAGGACTTCCACCCCTGCCTGGGCGGCCAGCGGGTGCGCCGCGGCGACCACGCCGTGCGTGGCGGTGACGTCGCGTTTCTCCGCGGCTAACGCGGTGAGGCCGCAGTTGCCCACGATGCCGACGGTGAAAGCGGCGATCATCAGCCAGGCAAGGATGTTGAATTTTTTACCCTTCACTTAATAAACCTCCCTCGTTGTTTTATAAAAAGGCGCCTATGCCTTTCCTGACGATTCCGTTGTAAGAGGGGACGCCGGTGATGACCACCGCCTGGTGCGGGTCCTTCTCGAAGGCGTCGCGGATCAGCACCATGGTGGCGGCGACGTGGCGGGCCACCCGCAGGCTGATGGGCTGGCCGCTCTTATCGTAAGGGATGAACAGTCGGCCGAGTTTGGCGGCCCGCTCGTACATCGGGTCCTGGCCGGTAAGCACCAGCGCTTCGTTGGTGGCGCCCCGCAGACGGCCCTGGGCGGGATTGCCCGTCTCCATCAGCACGGCCATGGTCGCGGTGGCGTCGCCCCATTCGCGGTGCGACAGGCCGCGCAGCGTCTTGGGCGAAGGCTCCAGGCCGATTTTGATTTTATCCATCTCCAGGTCGAGGACGGCGACCGCCGCCACGTCCATGGCCCGATCGTGGGCGACCATGGCGTTGATGACCGGATACTCGGGCGAGGCTTCGTGCAAGTCGACGGCCAGGTTGACCTTTTCCCGGCGGAGCAGCTCGACGATGCCGTAGGCGATCTGCTCGGTGAGCGTACCGTCCGGGCGGCCCGGATAGGCCCGGTTGAGGTTGCGGGTCTCGCTGCCCGACAGCTTCTGCCCGGAGGCGGCGTGGATGTAGATGTCGGGATCGGGCCACTGGTGGATGGGGTTGGTCGCCCGCGACCCATAGCGGAATGAGCGCTCGCCGCCGGGCGTCGTCAGCGTGATCCGCTGCGGCGCCCCCTCTGAATAGTCGTTGTGCGTGAAGCCGCTGGCGTTGGCCTGGGGGATGACGATCAGCCTCCCCTTGGTCGGTCGCGCCTTTTCCACCAGCAAGATGGCGCCGATATAACCCGAAGGCTCGTTTGGATGGGTGCCGCCGACGACGAGCACCGTGCCGCCGGGCTTGCCGCTGTCGAGTATGTACACCGCCGTGTCGCCGGGAGTGTTCCTGAGGCCGGCGAAGTAATCGCTCAGCATTTTGACCGCGGTGACGCCCGGGCCCTTTTTGATGGCATCGGCGGCGTGCATGGCGGTGAACTGGGGCGTTACCGCGATAAGGATCGCGGCGACGATCGCCAGCAGGGCGAGGGCCGTTTTGTTCGTTCCGACCATGGATCCGCCTCCCTATACGAGCATGAAGGCCCGCAGCACGAGGGGGATGAGCACCAGCGCGGCGTTGGCCTGCGATTTTATTTCTTTCTGGGAGAAAAGCTCCCAAACCACCAGAACAGCTACGATGACGACGATGAGCCGGTAGACGTAAGTTATCATCGCTTTCCCTCCTACAGGACGAGCTTGCCGATCGGGTTGGCGTACACGATCATCAGGATGCCGGTGATGATGGCGACAAGCGAAGGCAGGATAAGCGGTCTCACGATCCGCAGATAGTTCTCTTCCCCCACCACCTGGGCGGCGATCACCGCCGTCAGCGCGACCGGCGGCGTGAAGCTGCCCATGGCGGCGATGAGCGACAGCGCCGTAGCCGTCACGATGAGGTTTTGGCCGAGGAAGGCCAGGATGAAGGGTACCCCGAGGATGCTGGCGGCGCCGAAAACCGAGATGCCGCCGAACAGGGGCAGGCTGACGGCGATGCTGCCGAGCAGCAGATACGACGGCAGGCTGAGGCTGCCGACGGCGATATAGCCCCTCACTCCGGTAAGGGTGATGATTTGCAGCAGCATGCCGACTCCCATGAGTATGCCGATGACGGGAAGGATCTCCCTCACCCCGTCCCGCGCCGCCTGAATGAAGGCGAACTTCCGGCCGACGAACAGGCCGGCGAGGCTGCCGAGCACGAAGGTGAGCGGCAGTCGCGGGTCGGGGAAGATGCCGGGCAGCGCTTTGGGACCTACCATGAGGACGGCGATGAGGACGAGGGGCAGATAGAGCGCCCGGCCGCGGCTGGTCCCGGCTTCGCCGAGCTTGTCGACCAGTGCGGCCAGGTTGGCGCTGCGGGCGTAGCGATAGCCGAGGAAGACGGTCGTCAGTACGGCCAGTGGCACGGTGACGAGCAGGAGGATAAGGTCGAAGCCCACGTACGGCATGTCGATGCCGCCGCCGATGATCATGACGACGATGTTGACCGGCGGGGCGATCATGCCGTATACCGAGGCCATGGCGATTATCGCCCCCGCGATATGCCGCGGCATGTCCATGCCCAGCAGCACCGGGGCGAGCAGCACGCCGGTGCTCAGCACCGAAGCAGTGCACGAGCCGGTTATGGCGCCGGGAAACATTATTATCAGCGTGAGGACGGTGAGCATCGCCAGCGGCGACTGCCCGAACCTGGCGGTCAGATCGCGCGTCAGGCGTTCGAGCAGGCCGTTGCGCTCGATTACTTTCATGAAAATCATCGCCGTGATAAGCACGAGCGATACGTCGATATAGCCGAACATGCCCTCGACGAGATGCCGCAGGGGCAGGCCGTACCCGGCCGCGGCGGCCAGGGCCGCGCTGGTGGCCGCCAGGGACAGGCCGACCGGCAGCTTCAGCCAGAGAACGCAGGCCAGGAAAACGGCCAGCATGACGGCGACGAGCAAGATTTCCGACATTGCACAACCCCCATCAACCGAAACCGGGCATGGTTATTTGAAAGCCGCTTTCAGGAACCCGCCGGCGGCGCTGACCGTCCCGGGATAATCGACGGGAATGGCTTCGCCGGCGATCTGGCTGAAAATATTATCCATGTTGCCGTCGGCCACGACGATCAGGTAATCGGCCTTGGGAGCCGCGGCCCGGATGAAGCGGTCGGTGAGGTCGCCGCGCCGCGCTTCGCCGCCCACGTGCATGACGATGACGTCGATGCCGCCGCCCTTGGCGGCGCTGATCAGGGCCTGGGCGCGCTGCTCTTCCTGGTCGGGGTTGATGCCGGCGGCTCCCAGCCCCTTGGAGCTGCCGCCGACGACCAGTACGACGGCCCTGTAGCCGGCTACGGCGGCGGCGGCGGCGAGAGAATCATAGGTAAAGTTAAGGCCCCCGCGCTGGGCGAGAACGCGCACCATCTGCCCGTCGGCGCTCTGGCCGACGCTGGTGATAAGCAACGGCTGCTCGAACTGGGCGCCTGGAAGCCCTGCAGCCGACGCGGCGCCAGCGAAGGCGAAGATTGCGGCGAAGACGAGGCCAAGCACGGTCATGGTAAGTAATCTGTCTTTCATTGCTGCGTCCTCCTTTTGAGAAAAAAAGTTTTCCTGGTTACACTTTGCTATGTTTTGATAAATCCCTATTTTTTCTCTTTTTTATCTGTCCCGTATAATGTATTCACAGTCCATTCCGTAAGTCCGGCTAAAAAAAAACAAGCCGCCCCTGAAGAGCAGCCGGAATACGGGTATGGCGTGCGCATAAAGCACCTAGGTCGCCGGCGGCGGGTCCGCCTTGATTATGTACATGTCGATTTTGCCGTCGGCGTTCTTGCAGAGCACCAGCCGGCCGCGCACCGTCCACCGCTCGGTGTCGAAGTAGATCTTGTTGTCGTTCGTGTCCCAACGCATCGCATTTTCCTGCTGCAAGTCCCAGGCGTTCATGCCGCAAACCTCCATTTCACCCTTGGGGGTGATGAATGAATTGGCCCAGTGCGGCCGATAATCCTACCAACTTTAGTATGTATTTTCTAGGCCTCCGGTCCTATTTTGCCGTTACCTCCCGCCTTGCCGAAGCACGGCAAAAGTGGTATTCTGGTTGCGGATAAATATCGCCCGAAGGAGACGCAAGCCCTTGGAAACCGCCGTTCTCGACAACCTTTACCGCTGGTTTTCCGCCTATGTCAAAACCTTTTACTGCGACGACGCCGAAATACAGCCGAAAGTCCTCCAGAAAGAAGAACACAGTCTCATCGTCGCCGGTCTCAGCCGGGAGCTGGCCCGCAGCCTCGGCCTGAATGCCGCCGAGACGCAGCTGGCCGAGGCAGTCGGCCTCTTGCACGATGTCGGCCGCTTCCGGCAGGTGACAGTCTACCGTACCTTCCGCGACGGCGACTCGGTCGATCACGGCCGCCTCGGGGTCGAGGAGATGCTCGCCGCCGGCATCCCGGCCCGCGTCGAACCCTGCGACTGGGAGGCGCTCGCCTTCGCCGTCCGCTGGCATAACGCGGCCGCCCTCCCCGACAGCTCGGAACCGCGCCTCACCCTCCACGGCCGGATGATCCGCGATACCGACAAACTCGACATCTGCCGGGTGCTGCCGCCCGCCCCGCCGGCTGAGGGCTGCTCGCCGAAGCTGGAAAAGGATTTCCTTGCCGGCAAGCTCCTCTATTACGAAGATATCAGGACGGCCGACGACCGCAAGCTCGTGATGCTCAGTTGGCTGTTCGACGTCAATTTCGCCTGGACGGCGCGGGAGATCGCCGGGCGCGGCTACATCGACCGCCTGCTCGCCTCCCTGCCTCCATCGCCAGCCATGTCGGCGATAAGGGACAAGGTCGGGGCCTTTTCCTCGCCGAGCTAAATGCCCGCGACGAGCGCCGCTAAGAGGATTTCCCCGCCGAAGGGCGAAGTAAGCCAAAAACTGCCGTGCTAACAGGGGGCGCCATGCTTACTAAAGTAACTGCCGATTCTCGTCCGCGACAAGACCGTGTTCATCGCCAAACGGGGCCCCGAGGGCAAGTTCGCGCATCGCTGGGAGTTCCCCGGCGGCAAGATCGAGCCTGGGGAAAGCCCCGAGGATTGCCTGACGCGGGAAATGGCGGAGGAGTTCGCCATCGAAGTGCGCGTCGGCGAATTTTTCGCCGAGAGCCTCCATACCTTCCCCGGCGGCCAAATCCTCGTCCTCGCCTATTTCTGCCGCTGGACCGGCGGCGATATCCGTCCGGTCGAGCACGAGGAGTATCGCTGGGTGGCCGCGTCCGAACTGGGCGGGTACGATTTCGCCCCCGCCGACGTGCCGATCGCCGCGAAGCTGATGCGCGAGTTCCCCGGCACGACCAAAGCTACGGAGAAGTGATATTCCCATGCATACCGCAGGGGGTTTCAGCCCCCCTATCGCCCGGCTGCTGGTGGAAAGAGGCGACCCCTACGCCCGGGGCACCTGTTTTTCTTTGCAGCCGGACAAGATCACCCTCGGCAGAAGCTCCGCGTCGTTCAGCCCCGACATCGCGTTCGCCAGCCGCCTCGTATCGCGCCGGCATTGCAGCTTCGAGTTGCTCGACGGCCGGTGGACGATCCGCGATCTGGGCAGCCGCCACGGCACGACGCTCAATGGCCGTCCGCTGCCCCATGCCCCGTCGGCCCTGGCGTCCGGGGACAAGATCGGCCTGGCGGCCAATGTGGTAATGCTGCGTTTCACGCTCGCCGAAGAGGCCGAACAAACCCTATCCTTCGGCGACACCCAGCCGGTAAACGATCCGCCCCAAGGGGCGCCGGTCGTCGTCGACACGGCGCGAAAAACCTTGTTCGTCGGGCAGACGGAGGTATCCCTGTCGGTCAAGGAATGGCGCCTGCTCGAGCTGCTGTACGAAAACCGCAACAAGCTGGTCCCTTACGCAGCCGTCCGCCGGGAGGTGTGGAGCGAGCGGCCCCTCGTTGACGGGGTGTCCGACGTGGGCCTCGACGAGCTCAGCATCCTTGTGTACCGGCTGCGGCGAAAACTCGGCGCCCACGGCCGCATTCTCACAACTCGCCGCGGCCAAGGCTGCATATTGACGATCTGACAGGCGGCAGCGCCTGTTTTTTTGTAAGGAAACTGTAAGCCTGCGGCTATTTTTTCCCCGGTCGCCGCTGATTAGAATGGAGTCAGAACGCGATCAAGGGAGAAAGAAAGATGAAAAAGGGTATCATGCTGTTGCTGTGCGCGGCGGCTCTCGCCTGTATGCCGCTGGCCGCCGGGGCCGCGCCGGCGGTCGAGGTCCGCGACGACCTGGCGAAATATTTCCGGGGGTATACGGGAACGATCGTTATTTACGACCAGACCGGCGGCAGGTATATCGTCTACAACGAGCCGCAGAGCCGCAAGCGGCTGTCGCCGTGCTCGACCTTCAAGATTTATAATTCCCTCATCGGCCTGGAGACAGGCGTACTTGCCGACGAGGACGTATACACCCTGTTTAAATGGAATGGCACCAAATATTCTTTCACCAATTGGAACCGCGACCATACGCTGGCGTCGGCAACCCGGGAATCGGTGGTCTGGTACTTCCAGGAACTGGCCTCCCGGATCGGCGCGCAAAGGATGCAGGAGCACCTCGACGCCATCGGCTACGGTAACCGGGATATCTCCGGCGGCCTGACGACCTTCTGGCTGAGGTCGTCTTTGCAGATCTCGGCGGTGGAACAGGTCGAGCTGCTAACCAGGCTATATTCTGGCGAGCTGCCGTTTTCCCCGCGGAATGTGGCGGTGGTCAGGAAGAATATCACTTTGGCCGCCGGCGAGGGGATGACCTTCATGGGAAAAACCGGGTCGGGCTTCGCGGACGGCAGATGGCTGCTGGGCTGGTTCGTCGGTTGCGTGGAGAAAGAAGGCGAACGCTATATTTTCGTCGTCAACATCAAGGCCCCGGACGGTGCCTCCGGCGGCGCCGCACGGAAGATAACCGAGACCGTCCTGAAGGATCTCGGCATCCTGCCGTAGGAAAAGCGTATCCCAGGCACAAAAGGCTTCCGGGTTGCCCCGGAAGCCTTTTGTTCTTGACGTTACTGCTCTGTTGTGTAAGTATTCGTCGCCACGTTGTACGCCAGCCAGTCGGTCGCTATCTGCTGGCCGTTGTCGTCGATCCTGACGTTGTTGCGGAAGGTGCCCTGTTTCGTCTGCCAGTTGAAGTCGGCCTCGTCGGCGGTGATGTTTATGCCGCCCCGCCTGAAGGTGACGCCGCCCTTTATCGTGGCGCTGTTCTGCGGCCCGTTGACGTATACGTTGTCGCCGGTGAAGTAGGTTTCGTCCTGTTTGAGGGTGATGCCGCCCTCGCCCCAAACCTCGAGCGTCACTACTTTGACCCGTGCCTCGCCGGCGGTTATCACGCGGCTGCCTACCTCGACGGTAACGTTGCCTTTCAGGACATACATGCCTCTGGCGAAGTCGAAAGTGGTGCTGTCGGCTTTGACGACCGGCTTGGCGGCGTGCGCCGTGGCAGCGACGCCGAAGCACAGGAGCGCTGCGGCCAGGAACAGGATAAGTCTGCTTCTCATAGTTTCTCCTTCGTGGTCGAATCAAGGTGCCTGTCTGTTAAGTTTCCTTCTTTTTGCGCGTATTCCTCTAGGAATTATGTGGAAAATCCGCGTTCCTAGCAGCTGACCATCGCGGTGGCGAGGCCGCCCTTCCCCGTCTCCCGGAACTGCGGCGCCATGGCCCTGCCCGTTTCCAGCATAACGGCGATGACCCGGTCGAGGTCTTCCCAGTGACGGGCCGCGAGTTCGCTCTTGGCTATGAGCCAGGCGTTATAGGCTTTGACCGCCCCGAAGGCGTTGCGCTCGATGCAGGGTAGCAAAACGTAGCCGCCGACCGGATCGCAGGTCATGCCCAGATGGTGCTCCAGGGCGATGGTGGCCGCGAGCTCGGTTACGTCGAGCGGGGCGCCGGTGGCATGAGCGAGCATGGCGGCCGCCATCGCCGAGGCCACGCCGATCTCTCCCTGGCAGCCCACCTCCGCCCCGGCGACGCTGGCGTTGTTCTTGCACAGAAAGCCGACCAGCCCGGCGGCCAGCAGCCCCCTGCGCATCGCGTCGCGGGAAAGCTTCAAGTGGTTCTTCATGTAATAGACGACCGCCGGCATCGTTCCGGCCGAGCCCAGCGTCGGGGCGGTTACGGCAAGGCGCCCGGCGGCGTTGCCTTCGGAGACGGCCAGGGCGTAGCTGCTCAGCTGGCCCATAAAGCGCTCGTCGGTTCCCGCCTTCAGCGAACGTTCGTAGATCAGTTTCGCCTTGCGGTGGAATTCGAACGGCGCCGGCAGGAGGCCCTCCTCGCTGAGCCCCAGCCGCACCCCCTCCTCCATGGTCGCCAGCACCAGGTCGAGGTGGGCGTATATCTCCCGCTCGCCGACCCTGCGGATGGCCATTTCGTTGGCGAGCATTATTTCGTCGAGGCTTCTGTCGCCGGTCTGGACGATTTCCCTAAACCTCGTCATGCTGCCGTAAGGGTGAACCGGCGCCCCCCGGTCCTCGGCCGGCTGGCCCTTCCAGGCGAAGAAGCCGCCGCCGGTGGAATAATACTCCCGTTCGCAGACGACGGACCCGTCGGCCGTTAGCAGGCGCATGACCATGGTATTGGCGAACGGAAAGTCGTGTTCGTGTTTATCCCAGACGATGGTCGCGCCGCTCAGCTCGAAGCCCACGCCCCGTATGGAGACTACATACTTCCGCGCCGGGTCCTGCAGCTCGTCCATCAGCCGGGTGTCGCACGTCTCGGGCTTCTGCCCCAGGAGTCCGGCGAGGATGGCGCGGTCGGTGCGATGTCCTTTGCCGGTGGCGCTCAGGCTGCCGTACAGGCGGGCTTCGATCCTCGCCCCCCGGCGGAGGTCAGCGTCCGGCAGCCCTTCAAGCACCGTCCAGAAGTCGTTGGCGATTCGGATCGGGGCGATCGTGTGGGAACTGGACGGACCCGGGCCTATTTTGAACATGTCGGTCAGCGTCGTGCCGATAACCCCGGTGGGCGGACCCTGATAACACTTGCCGGGAGGGAACCCGGGGAAGACCGCGGCGGGTATGCCCCTGGCCCCGGCAGGGCGAATGTCGACAGCCACCCCGCCGGCCAGGGCCGACATCAGGGCAAGTTTCAGAAAGTCGCGCCGTTCCATGGCATCATCTCCCATCATCGTCGATTAATTCCCCTTTCGCCATGTTCCGACAGTTTCCTCCCCTGGAAACAGTTTACTTAGGCTCCGCATAAAAAAGGCTATCAGCATTTCTGCTGATAGCCTTGAGTTGTTATGTGTGGCGGAGTGGGTGGGATTTGAACCCACGCACGGTGTAACCCGTCTAACGATTTAGCAAACCGTCCTCTTCAGCCACTTGAGTACCACTCCG
>JALHDI010000183.1 GCA_022839045.1 Sporomusaceae bacterium | reverse complement strand
CAAGAAGCTGCTTGACGATATGGCCCAGACGATGTACGAGGCGAGCGGGGTCGGCCTGGCCGCGCCCCAGGTGGGGGCTTCCCTGCGAGTGGTCGTCATCGACGCCGGGGAAGGGCTGCTCGAGCTGATAAACCCGGTGGTCGTGGCCGGCGAGGGCTGCGAGGCCGGCACCGAGGGCTGCCTGAGCATCCCGGGGGTGTACGGCCAGGTGGAGCGTTACGCCAAGGTGACGGTGGAGGGTTTGAACCGCGAGGGCCGCAAGGTTACGGTGAGCGGCACGGGGCTGCTGGCCCGCGCCCTCCAGCACGAGATCGACCACCTGAACGGGGTGCTGTTTATCGAGAAGGCGACTACGATTTACAAGGGGCAGAATGAATGAGCCGTTTGCGGGTCGTGTTCATGGGGACGCCGGATTTCGCCGTTCCCTGCCTGGACAGGCTGGTGGCCGACGGCCACGACGTGGCCGCGGTGGTAACCCAGCCCGACCGCCCCAAGGGGCGGGGCCAGAAGCTGACGCCGTCGCCGGTGAAGGAGGCGGCCCTGGGCTACAGCCTCACGGTGCTGCAGCCGGAGAAGATCCGCGCGGCGGAGTTTCAGGCCGCGATGGCGGCGCTCGCGCCGGCGGTCATCGTGGTGGTGGCGTTCGGCCAGTTTCTGCCGAAAGCGATGTTGGACCTGCCGCCGCTGGGGTGCGTGAACGTGCACGCTTCGCTGCTGCCGCGCTACCGCGGGGCGGCGCCCATCCACTGGGCGGTGATGAACGGCGAGACGACGACCGGGGTCACGACGATGTTGATGGATACCGGCATGGATACCGGGGATATGATATTAAAGGCCGGGATCGCGATCGGCCCTGACGATACGACCGGCGAGGTGCACGACCGCCTGAAGGAGCTGGGGGCGGCGGTGCTTTCCGAGACGCTGGCCAAGCTGGCCGACGGCACGGCGCCGCGCATGCCCCAGGACGGGGCGGCGGCGACTTACGCGCCGCTCCTGACGCGCGCGGTGGAACGCATCGACTGGAGCCGGCCGGCGGCGGCGGTGCACAACCAGGTGCGCGGTCTCAGCCCGTGGCCGGGGGCGTACTGCCTCCACGCGGATAAGACGCTGAAGGTCTGGCGGAGCGAATTGGTGACGACGGCGCCCGGCGGCGAGCCCGGCCGGGTGATTGCGGCCGACGACGCCGGGGCGGTGGTGCTCACCGGCGACGGCGCGGTGCGGCTCACGGAGGTGCAGCCGGAGAACCGGCGGCGCATGGGGATGGGGGAGTTTATCCGCGGTTACGGGTTGACGGTTGGCGAAACTTTAGCGTAAAGGTGGGATGATTATGATGGAAGTGGTGGCCCGGCCGCGCAAGCGCCTGTTTCTCGGGCTGATACTTGTTAGCATGGCGCTGGCGGTTCTGGCCGGCTACGCGCTGTGGCACGTCAGTTTTCTTGGGCTGGCCAACATCAGCGCCTACCTGCCGCTGACAATCGGCGTCCTGCTGTCGGCGGTCGTGCTGGCGGCCATCGCGGGGGTGGGCAGCATCATGCTGGCGCTCCTCGGTTACCCGACGCTGACGGTTTTCCGCGGGGTGGCCTGGTCGGCCATCCAGCTGCTTTTCCCGCTGGCCATCCGTATCGGCAAGGTGTTCGACGTCGACAAGGAGCGGGTGGAACGCTCGTTCATCGAGGTGAGCAACCAGTTGGTGCGCCAGAAGCAGGTGCGGGTGAGGGCGGACAAGCTGCTGATCCTGACGCCCCACTGCATCCAGCACGAGTCGTGCCCCTACAAGATAACCCGCGATGTGCACAACTGCCGTTCGTGCGGCAAGTGCCGGGTGAGCGATCTGCTGGCGCTGTCGGAGAAGTACGGGGTGCATGTGGCGGTGGTGACGGGCGGGACGCTGGCCCGCAAGGTGGTCAAGGAGATCAGGCCGCACGCCGTGCTGGCGATCGCCTGCGAACGCGACCTGACCAGCGGCATCCAGGATGTTTACCCCCTGCCGGTTATCGGCGTGCTGAACGAACGGCCGGAGGGGCCGTGCTGCAATACGACGGTGAATATGGCCCGGGTGGAGGCCACACTGAAGAATTTCCTCGTTTAGGGCCGTTGAGTTTCTTTTGGAGGGATTTGGTTCCATGGCTATTGACGCCCGCGACGTGGCGCTCAAGATCATAAACGAAGTGGATACCGGCGGCGCGTACGCGAATATCGCGCTGGCCCGCGAGCTGGGGCGGCGGCCGCTGGGCGACCAGGACCGCCGGTTCGTGACCGAGCTGGTGTACGGGACGGTGAAGGCTGGGGCGACGCTGGACTGGCTGCTCGGCCATTACTGCAGCCGGCCGCTGGCCAAGATCGATCCGGTAATCCGCAATATCCTGCGGATGGGCGTGTATCAGATCTTTTTTTTGTCCCGCGTGCCGGTGTCGGCGGCCTGTAACCAGGCGGTGGAGCTGGCGAAGAAGCACGGCCACGCCGGCACGGTGAAGTTCGTGAACGCGGTGCTGCGGAGCGCCGCCCGCGACCCGGGGAAGGCGGCGTATCCCGACGCGGACAAGGAGCCGGCGCGTTATCTGGCGCTGAAGTATTTCCACCCCGAGTGGCTGGCGGCAAGGTGGCTGGCGAGATTGGGGTTCGCGGCCTGCGAGGCGCTGCTGGCGGACGACAACGCGACGCCGCCGCTGTCGTTGCGGACGAATACTGTGAAGATCGGCCGCGAGGAACTGCTGGCGCGGCTGGCGGACGAGGGGGCGGCGGGCGAGCCGTCGCGCTGGACGCCCGAGGGCGTCGTATGCCGGGAATATCCGGCGCTGGCCAGGCTGGCGTCGCTGAGGGAAGGCCTTTTCCAGGTGCAGGACGAGAGCTCGATGCTGGTGGCCCACGTGGTGGGCCCGCGGCCGGGCGAGTTCGTGCTCGACGCCTGCGGGGCACCGGGAGGGAAGAGCACCCACCTGGCGGCGCTGATGGGCAACCGGGGCCGGGTGCTGTCGACCGACCTGTACGAGCATAAGCTGAAGCTGACGGCGGAGAACGCCGCCCGCCTGGGGCTGGGGATAATCGAGACGAGGGTGTTCGACGCGACCAAGCTGGCTACGGCGTACGCCGGCCAGGCCGACCGGGTGCTGGTGGACGCGCCGTGCTCGGGGCTGGGGGTGCTGCGGCGCAAGCCGGATTCGCGCTGGCGGAAGAGCGAGAGCATGCTGCGTGATCTGCCGGTGCTGCAGGCGGCTATATTGGCGAGCGCAGCGGCGTGCGTCAGGCCGGGCGGGGTGCTGGTGTACAGCACGTGCACGACCGAGCCGGAGGTGAACGAGGCGGTCGTCCGCGGTTTCCTGGCCGGACGGGAC
>JALHDI010000054.1 GCA_022839045.1 Sporomusaceae bacterium | reverse complement strand
ATCCCGGCGTGGATAGCGCTCCGTCCCATAGCGCAGCGTCGCCGAAAGACGGCTGCGCGCGGAACAGGGGCGCGCCCGGAGCAGGGGATACGCTCGCTAGCACCGCCGCGACGCCTTCGTTCGAAATCACGATCCATTGACGCGACCATTGGTTCGCGTCGAGCGAATCCCACACCCACGGATCGCCGCGCTCGAACGACTCCGCGCCGAAGCCGTCGCGGTAGCGCCGATTACCCGCGCGATCGACGCCCCACGTGATGAACGGTCCTCCGCCGAAGTATTCCGCGATCTGCTCGAGCAGAGCGAACACGTTGCCGCGCACGCGGTGCCCGCGCGGATACCTCCACGCCGCGAGGCGCGCCGCATAGTGCGCGGCGGTCTCGTCGCGTCCGCGGACGATCAAGCGATCTGCACCACACAACGCGAGCGCCTCCGCGCCGGCGCGCGACGGAAAGCGTTGCTCCATTCCGCTGCGCATGCGCGCGACGTGCTCGTCGAGCATGCCCGCGAGCGTGCGCGCGAACGCGCCGTCGGCTTCGTCGTCAAGCATCCACGACGGGAGAAAGAAGCGCCGCAACGCGGAGAACGTTCTCGCCATTACACACCTCCCGTTGAATCGGTGATCGTGATGGTGCCCGCGACAACGACTTCGCCTTCGGCGAGCGCGCCGCCCGCGGGAGCGTTCAGCGCGACGATGACGTCTGTGGCGCCCGCGTCCGTGAGATACTCGTGCGCGAGCGCAATCAACGCGGACGTCGAAACGACGCCCCCGATCGGCACCTCCGCAAAGTACGCCACGATCAGCGCTTCGATGTCCGCCACGTAGGTCGACGGCACGCCTTGCGCCGTGAACGAGATATCGACGGCTTGTTCGTTTTCCGTGGCGCTCACGACCGTAGGCGTGATCGTCGCCGGCGTCGCCCAAAGCTCCACGGCAGTTTGCGCGAGCGCGATCGTGGGCGCCGTGAGCGCGCCCGCGGCTCCCGCGATCCACACGGTGACGGTGCCGTCCGTCGAGTCTTCGCTCGTGGACGCGCGCGTAATGAGCGTGGTGCCTGTCAACTCGGAGTTCAGGCAAACGGCGTTGTACGCGTCCGGCGGACCGTTGGGCGACAGCGCGCCCAGCGTCGCGAGGCATTCCGTCTCGAGCGACGCGTCCGATTGTTCGTCGACGCCCGCCGCCGCGGTGCTCGACGCAACGCTTACGCCAAGCATCGTCGTGACGATTTCGTCAATGTCGTTCGCGCCCACGGTGCCCGCGCTTCCCGCGACGTCCGCGATCAACGCGATCGTCGCGCTCGTGCCCGGACCGCTCGCGAGCTTAAGCGCTTCCGTGGAGCGGAATGTCACGCCCGTCGAGCTTGCTTTGACGATGACTTCGCCCGCGTCGCGCAAGTAGACGCCGCCTTTCGCGTTCGTGAGCGTTACGGTCGGCGTCGAGTATGTCGCTTCGCCGCGCGTGACGCCGAACACGTCTTGCGCTACAAGTGTCTTCCACGTGCCCGTTGCGCTGCGAATCCAGCCCGCTTTGATCAACTCCGCGGCGACACTGTCACGCTGCGAAAGCGCTTCTGCGAGGTACTTGAACGCGACGCGCGTGGGCGAATCGACTTCCCACGACGTGACAGACAAGCCCAGAGACGACGCGAGATCCAGGCCCCAAGCGAGCCACTGCGCCGCGGTGCGCGAAGTGAACAAGGTGCGAACGTCTAGCGTCATGGCATGCCTCCGATCAATTCCACGGTCACGGCGCTAACGGCGAGCGTGAGATCAAACGTCGCAAGTTCGCTCGCGGGCGTGACGCGAATCCGCACTTCGATTGCGATGCCCTCCGTCGTAGCTGACTGCGAGGTCGTCACGACCGCGGCGGCGATGCGCGGATCTTTGAGTAGCTCACTCTCAACGACCGATGGCATCGCGGCGAGCGCCACTGGCACGCCGACGGCGCCGACGTACGCCGCGAGATCAATGCCGTACGCGGATTCCTCGTCGCCACCGTACAACGTGCCGCGCGGCGTCGACAAGCGACGCACGATCGAATCGACGAGCAGCGCAACGCCTCCGACCATGCGCGTCGTCGTGAGGCGCCCGCGGCACGATAGATCGCGACCGTAACCTCCGCCCGTCCGCGGGCCGCGCGTCGACGCCCGCGGCGCGGGTGCGAAAGGAAACGAAAACGTACTCACAGCTTGTTCCCCCCTCCGTCAACCGCGACGACCGAAAACGTCGGAGGCGCGATCCATCCGCCGATGCGCGCGATCGTAAATCGGTACCCGTTCGCGATCGCGGCGATTGTGCTTAACGCGTAGCCCGGCGCGAACGCGGTACCGTCGTATGCGGATTCACGAAGCTGCCCTTGCGCGACGACGACCGCGACGTGAGCAAGCTCGACGACGTTCGTCACGTCAAACGCGATCCGCGTCTCCGGACGGATCGGCGTACCCGGCGCGGGCGAGATGTTATTGACGTCAACCATCACCGCACTCCAATCGTCTGCTCGGTCGCTGGGGGAGCGGTCGGCGCCCCCGCCGCGGCGCTCGTCTGCAATCCCGCCGTCGTGATCGTGATCACCGCCTCGGCGTTCTCCGTGATTTCCGCGACGATTGCGGCCGCGATCGCGTAGCAGTCGGCCTTTAGCGGGCCGTGCCCGGCGGGATCCGTCGGGATGCCAATCGTCTCCGCGAGCGCGACGCGTGCGTCGTAGATACGCTTCGCAAGTCCGCTTTCGCACGCTTGCGTTCCGACGATCATCGTCATTCGCTCACCACCTTTGTCGAGGCGCTCGTGATCACGTACGGTCCCGCCGTGTCGCCGATTCGGGCAACGCCGCGGGTCGCGGAGCCGCCAAGGGCGATCGATGTCTCCGCGTCGACGTCAAGCTCGTCGGGCAAATGTCCCGGTGCTCCCGCGTCGTCGCCGGAGATCACGCGCGGCCGCGACGGATCGCCGTCCAGAAACGCGACCGTGACGAGCGACCCTAACGTATGCTTAGCGCTCACGCCCGGCGCAAGACGAACGGCGACGCGCTCGAGATCCGGCACGCCTGCGGAGGATCGGACGGGTTGGAGGTCGAGCGCGTCGCCAGACTGATTGACGACGCGATACTCGTACGCCGCGCGGTACGCGCGCCAAGGATCGACGGCGTCCAGCACGCGCCGGAACGCGTCAAGCTCACGCGACGATCGCGGGCCGGCGAACACGCGCACGGTCAAGCGTTTCGGTGTGAGCAAGTATTCAACATCCGTCGCGGGCTCGAGCCCGTCGACGACGACACCAGGCACAAGCTCCGCGATCGCGTCCGTCACGAGGTCAACGCGATCGCAAGCGATCGCATGCGCGACGCGCGGCGCGGTGCCCGCGTACGTCGTCGACGCGCGCGATCCGAATTGCGTCACGCCTGCGAAGTCGACGTACCACGCACGCGGAGCGACCTCGTGGAGCACGCGCGATGCCGCGCCGGCGGTGCGCGCATAGTGCGCACCGCGGCGCGTAGTCGGAAGCGTCCCGAGCGTCTCACCAACGAGCGCCGCGGCGTCGCGTATGACACTCGCAATCGCAACGCCGCGATCGTCGTAGTACGGCTTTTCGGGGATCGCGTTTCGCCATCCGCCGGCGCCCGCCGCCACGCGATACGCCCCGCGACCATGCACGGCGCCTCCGTTGACGATCGTACCGCGAAGCGTGACGTCCGCGATCGTGAGCGTGACCGCGTCGCCGATCGCCGCGTCGAGCGGCGTGGACGTTGACACGTCCGCCCACCATACGCCGTGCGCGGGAATCTGCACGCGCGCCCGCGAGACGACGGCGCTTCCGAGCGTGCTCGTGATGCTCGCGATGCTCATGCGTTCCTCGCTTCGTCAAGTAGCTCGTCAAGCTCACGCTTGCGTTCCGCGTTTGGATCGTATCCGCTCCCGCCTCCGCCGCCCGCGCCGCCCGCGCCTCCCGTGCCGCCCGTCGCCTTCTTCGCGCGCGCGGGCTTCGGCGGGCGATACTCGATGAACTTCACGAGCACCGTCGCGCCGCCGCGCTCGTCACGAACGATCCCTCCGATGCTCGCGGCACACACTTCCGTGAAGTGATTGGCGGCGAGATCCGGATGATAGATCGGGAGCGCCTTCGGCCCGCTCAACGTGCTCTCGAGCACGCGTTGAAACGCCGGCCACGCGATCTGATCCGCGGCGCTCGCAAGGTAGAACGACGCTTGGAATTGCCCGACGCTGTCGCCGTTCAACGTCGACGAAGCGCCTTTCTGTCCCTTCGCGGCTTCGACGTCCCACGACGGATCGCGATCGTGTCCCGTGAGAGTCACGGTGCCGGGCGACGTCGCGGTGCCCAACGTGATCGCGCGGAATAGCTCCGGATGCGTGTTCGGCGTCATGATGCCCTCGCGGCGAGCGCTTCCAAGCCCGCGAGAAACGCGTCCGCGTCCGTGACATTCGGAAGCTCCAAGCGTTCGATCACGATCGTTGTCGCGCTGGACGACGTGGCGTTCGACGTGTGCGTTGTGTTCGTCGTCGCACCGCTTCCCGCGTCCGCCGGCGGGCGCGTCATATCCGCGACCGCGGTGTGCGCGGCATCGCGCCCGGCGTCCACGCTGTCGACGAAGCCTTCGACCGTGTTGTCGCCGATCGCGGCGAACACCTTCGACGGCGACGCGATCCCTAGCACGGACTTCGCGGCGTTGACCGCGCTTTGCGCAATCTGCTTGACGGCGTTGATCACGCTCGCGCTGCCCGAGAGGATGCCTTTGACGAGCCCGGCGACCATGTCCGCGCCCGCCGTGACGAAGTTTGCGACCGCGCCCGTCACGGCTTCGACTGCGGCGCTTACCGCGGCCGGCACCGCCGAGCGCAAAAACTCGAACCCAGCGACGAACAGCTTTACCGCGCCGACACCGATCGCCACCGCGGCGACTAGCGTACCGCCGATTAGCGCCGGGATAAGCAAAAACGCGCCAACGATCGAAGCGCCAAGCGCGGTGAATCCAGCGACAAGCACGAGCGCGATCGGCGCGAGCCATTCGCCGGCGGTGGCGACCGCGTCTAGCACGCTGTCGAGCTCCCAGCCGGACCCGTCTATGCCGAGCAGATCGGCGATCGCGCGCACCGCTGGCTTGACCGCAATGTATATTTTCACCGCCCCGATCAAGAATCCCAGCACGAACGCCTCGACGGCATACGCAGCGTTGGCCGCTTGGCTGATGATGGGGTCGAGCACGCCGCGCACCGCGTCGCTCATCGCACGCCCGGCGACCGTGTTCTGGTCGAAGAGCCCGACGAGGATCGACAGCCCTTGCAAAGCGGGCTCAGCGAAGCCCGGCGGGAACCACGCTTGCACATTGCGCTGGAAGCGCGCGCCTTGCGCCTCCAGCGACAGCAAGCGCCGCGCAGCGACGTCGCCTAGCTTCGATTCAATCGTCGCGGCGAATTCCTCCGCGGAGATCTTCCCCGCCTTGAGATCTGCGACGAGCGCATCGGCGCCGCCCTGCCCAAGCGCAGCTTCGGCGACTGCGGCCGCGCGCAACGTGGCTGACAGATCAGCGGCGCTAACGCCAGCGTCAAGCAGAGACTTCGACAGCGCGCGCAGCCGATCGTCGGCGACGCCGGTAGCGTCCGTGATCTCAGCCCACGGCACGCCGCGCAGCGCGGGCGTTAAGCGCTCGGTAGCTTCGCGCGTCAGCGCCAGATTGCGCGCTGTGTTCGCCGCGGCAAGGCCGTACGCGGCGAGCGCACCGACACCGGCGAGCATCGCCGCAGACACGGCCACCACCGCGGCGAGCAACGCAGCAAGCGCCGCCACGGCACCGACGCCGGCGACGGTCATCACGGCGGTTGATTGGCCGAATTTTTCCTTGAGCTCGGCGAAGGCTTGCGCGGGAGACAAGACCCGCGCGCCGAGCTCACCAAGCGGCCCGCCGATACCGCCGAGCGCGCCGCGAAGCGCAGACAGCCTCGACGTCGCGCCGCCCAGATTGTCGTTGACGCGTTGCTGAACTTTGGCGACGTTCTGTGACGTGGTCGCAAGCTGCGCTTCTGCGTCCGCCGCCTCGCGCGCCTCGCGCTCGAGCCCGTCGAGCTCGACGGCGTACGCACTCGCCGCCGCTGCCGCCGCGGCCGCTGCCGCCTTCGCGTCACCAAGCCCTTCGGCCGCGGCGCTCGCCTTGCGAAGATTCTTCGCGGCTTTCTCTGTCTCCGCGGCGTATTTCGCGACAACCGCGTCGCTCGCGCCGGACGCGACCGCGGCGTCAAGATTCGCTTGCGCCGCGGCCATGGCGCCTTGCGCGGTCGCGTAATTCGCTTCGATCTTCTCGACGGCTTTCGCGGCGTTGATCGCGGACTTCTCTAGCTCCGCGTAATTCGCGCGTCCCACGGCGAGCGCCGCGTTCGCGCTCGCGGTCGCGGCTTTCGCCGCGTCAAGCTGTCCAGCGAGCGACGCGAGCGCGTCGTCGAACATGGCGGCGTTGACGCCGGATCCGGATAGCATGCCCGCAAGGCGGTCAAGCTCCGCGGACGTCGCGTCAACGCCACTTACCTGCGACGCGATGTCGATCACATATTGCGCATCAGACATCTTTGCCGGCTCCCATACGCTGGATTGCATACGCGAGCAGCATCATGGCCGCTCGCGCCTCCGACGTCGTCGTCGCCCCAAATGCTTCGGCGAGCCCGTCGCCGAAACGCCCCGCGTCCGATCGCATTGCATCGAACGCGGCGCCGATCATTTTCCCTCCGCTTGCTCCACGCCCGCGGCGAGCTTCACGGCGGCGACGCCGGCGCGAACCGCCATACCGGGCACCGCGTCAAGCAATGCCTTCCACGCGTCGCTATCCTTCGCGGGATACAGAACGGTCGACTCCGCGGCTTCCTCCGCGGCGGCGCTCGCGTCGCTCCCCTCTTTCTTCGTGCGATCGCGGAAGCGCTTCAACTCGTGCTTTGTGAGCGGGCGCACGACGACGAGCGTAACAAGCCCGGGAGAAAAGCGGTCGACGTTGACCGCAGCAACGTTCTCATCGCCGCGTTCGATCTCCAAAGCGTTCAGAGCTTCAAGGTCGATTGCTCGCTGCGCGGTGCGCGCCTCGAGCAACGCCGCCTTCCGTGCCTCACGTTCACGTTCGATCGTTTCGATGTCCACGGTTCCTCCGATCGTGGGTTGTGCCGCGTCGTGCGGCGATTACAGAAGCGCGCACTCCACGCCGTCGACGAGCTTCACGCGTTCGGTAACGAACACCTTGTAGTCGACGGTCGTTGCGTCCGTTCCTTCGGCGGGCGCCTCCGCGTCACTCAAGAGGCGGCACCCCTTCATGCGCCGTTCCCAGATCTGCGTTGATCCCGGCGGCGTGAAAACGTAATCGATTTGGAAGTGCACGAGCGATAGTTGCGCGACGCCGCCGTCGCGGACGAAGCCCGCGGCCACGGCGGCGTCTTTCAGCGCCCGTTCGAAGAGCAACGCGCCGGACAGATACAGCGTGAAGCTTCCTTCGTGCGAGACGCTACCGCTCGTGGTCTGCTTGGGGCGACCGCCCGCCATCTGCGTTCCGACTTCAACGGTGCTCCCGCTATTGATCGACTTGATATCGCGCGCCGTGAGAAGCGACACACCGGTCGCTTGGATCTTGAGCGTGCAGTCAGCCCACGACGGCGCGAAGCCGTCGAGCAAGGGATATTCATTGTTCGCGCCGGCCATGTGTTACCTCACCACAGTGACAGTGTTGACGGTGTGGATCGTGCCGTTCAGATCGACGGTCAACGTCCCTTTCAGGATCGGCTCGGGCACGCTAAAGTTGTCGTCCGTCGCCGCCACCCACGTGACGTTGCTCGCGCGCGGTCCCTCACCCATTTTGTTCGTGAGCATGTCGTTCGCGAGCGAAGCGTTGACGAAAGACTCAATCTCCGCGAGCGAAGCCGTGGTCGCGGTGCCGTCCGCCTTCTTCTTGAGCGTGCGCCCGACGGCGTCCTCCGTCGCGGCTTGGCAAACGGCCCGTGCGCGATTCACGACCGCGTTGTTGTGCGTTTGCACGAGCATCGACGCGTCGCTCGCGCGCGTGAGTGAATTCGCGAGGAACGCACCCGAAGGACCGTTCGCCCACGTGCGGAAGCTCGTGAAGCGCGCAGCGCTCGCGGTGCCTCCGTCGACGCGATCGTCCCATTCCACGAGCGTGCCGTCGCTATCGTATAGCGACCATCCCGTTGGGCCGTCCGCCTTGCGCCAAGTCGGCGTGTGCAGATCGTGCGCATACTCGCGCACGCTCGCCGCCCACGCGGCCGGCCATCGCAGATACCAGCCAGAAAATGTCGAGTAGACGCGAGCCTTACCCGCGCTCAGGTCGATCCGCTGGTTCGCGTCGATCGGCGCGAATTCCGCAGTGATCGCGGCCATCCATGCGGCTTTCGTCTGTCCCGCGGAGATCGTCGGAACGGTGATCCCGATCACTTCGTTCGCGAGGTCGTCAGATTCGAGCGTGAGAGTGAGCGCCGTGACATCGGTGACGGTGTACGTTCCGTCGTTGCTCACGGTACCGGAGACGGTGATCACGTCGCCCACGCGGAATCCATCATCCAGCCACGAACCGCACGATCCGCCGGCGCGCACGATCGTGTCCGCGGCATCGGAGAACGTGAGCGACGGCTCGCCGGTAATCGTCACGTTCGCGACGGGACCTTCGTCCACGAGGTCGTCCGCGCCCAACGTGATCGTAGTCGCGTTCGTGACTGTGACAACGGCGGCGGTCGTCTTGTTGTTCGACGCGCTCCCCGCGATCGTGACGATGTCGCCCGTGGCGAAGCCGTCGGTTGCCCACGATCCGCTCGCGCGCACGATCGTGTCGCCCATGGCGCCGACTTCGGCGAACGTGACGTTGACCGCGGACATGCGATGCGACGTCGCGCTCATGGTCGCGAGCGGGAGCCGATCGATCACGCTCGCGCGGATCTGTTCGAAACGGTCGTACGTCGTCTCGTACGCGCCTTCCAGCGCGAGAAGCGCGGACGCTTCCGTGTCGGAGGGAAGATCACCCACGATCAGCTTCGACCTCGCGGTGCGCTGTCCAGCGGCGAGCGAGGCGTACGCCGACGTCCATCCGGCGGAATCGCCGAGCGGCCCGGTCCCGTGCCACGTGATGATCGTATCGCCGGCGACGAGCGTTCCGACGGTCGCGGACAGCGTAACGTTGAAGTACGGAATCACGTAGCTCGTTGCGGTCCCGAGACGCACGCGGCGTTCGCTTGTGCCGCCGTCCATCGACAGACCCAACACGATCTGATCCGTGCCCACGGTGCCGCCGGTGATCACGCGGACGGTGCCGTCGTGCTCCGCGAGCACGCCGCTCCCGCCGGCAGTCACACTAACGACGCTCGTTCCCGTGTTGCCTCCCGTGTTCACGCGGCCCACGACGCCGGGCGTCGCGATCGGGATGCCCACGAAGAGACACGGCTTGTTGGTGCCGTTTGCGTGGAGCGCGTAATACTCGACGCCTTCGCAGTATCCGTGCTGCGCGTAGATTGCACTAGGCGATCCGAAGACTCGCGGCACCGCGTCCGCGTTCGTGGCGCACGGCGAGATCACGGTGATCAAGTCCGCGCCGCTCACGGCGGCGGCGCCGCCGGTGGCCAGTGTGTTGTTCGCGCCGGGAAGCGTTGCCATCAAGTCACCTCTTCGTACGTGCCGTCGTCTAGACGCACGCGCGTTGTCGTTGCCACGGACCCAACGGTGCCCGTCGGATCCCCCGTTCCGTCGTACGCCTTGCGATCGACGCTCCGCCCCACGCGCACCGCGAGACGATAGCCCGATACGGTCGACGTTTCCGCGGCGCCTAGCTCGTCACGCGTGAGCAATCGTCCGCTCACAATCTCCGCGATCGCGCCTTGCGCCTTACACCAGTCCACGAGCGCCACGAGCACGCCGTCGAGCACGCGATAGACTTCGACGTCGTGCTCCCACGACATAGCGCCCGCGCGATTCTCGCTCGCGTAGATCGTGAGTACGTAACCCACGAAGTTCGCGAGCACGCGGTTCGGATTCGCCTTCGCGCCGATCGGCGCGCGCACGTTGTCTCCGCCTTCGCGATCGTAGTCGATGACCACGCGGTGCCGTTGTCGCGTCGCGCCTCGCGCTTGCGGACGTTCCTCGCCAATGCTCACGCCGACGGGGAAACCATGGAGCGCAAGCTGCGCGACGAGACCTTCGCGGATCGCAAAGATCATGCTGCCCGCCTCCATTCCGCGGACAGCACGTCGCTCACGATCGCGTCAATCGCACGCTTCCACTTCGCGGGGATCGCGGTGCGATCCCCGATAGGTAGGATGCGGTACTTACCGATTAAGTACTTCGCCCAACGCGTCGACAACACGGCGCGCATCGTCGTGCCTTGCGCGCTAAAGCCGAGCGTCGCGCGCGTGGCACCGGTGCGCACGAGCGACAGCGGACCGCGCCTCCCGACGGGACGCGGCGCGCCGTACACGGTCCGTCCAGCGTCGAAATCCGAACGGACGGCGCTCGTGAGCATCGGCGTCGCAGTCTCCGCGACGCGGCGCGCGGCGACAACGCCAAGCTTCGCGATGCGCCCCTTGACGTCGCGCATCGATCCTCCGCGCATCTGCTTGACCTTGCTCACGCGATCCCTCCGTAGCGCTTCCACGCCGGTTGCGTTCGCGTGCTCACACCAACGATCGCGTTCTGCGACGACGTGGGCGCGTTCTCGCCGCGCACGGGCACGCCCCGCGCCCAGCGCTCGAGGCGCTTTCGCGCGGCGTCGTACGTAGCGCTAAGCGACACGCTCGCGCCGCCCGTGAGCGCGAGCAATTCCGCCGCGGCAAGCTCCGCGTTGGTCATCACGATCACGTCGGGGAAAGGCGACGTGAGCGGGACGACATGCGCGGGGAGCATGTCGTCGATCATGCGCGCCGCCTTGTCCAACACGGCGGCGATCGGAAGCGGCGCGTAAACGAGGAACGTCGTTCCCGCGGTCGTGATGTCGATCGCAGCACCGCCGGAGGTCGCGGCGATCTGGAACCGCCACGCGTCCACAACGATCGCGAAGTACGACACTCCCGTTGTGACGGGCGCGGGAAGCGTGCCTCCGCCCGCCGTGCGGAATTGCACGACGGTGTCGGCGTCAAAGCCGTGAGCATCAAGCTCGAACGTGTTCGCGCTCACGTCGACCGACTCCACGAGCCTCCCCGGAGACGCGAGCGCGCCGCGGGGAAGCCCGTACAGATACAGATCGGACGCGAGGCAATAGGCCACGAGCAGCACTCCTTACGGCGTGAGATTGATCCGTACGATCGCGTGCGGGAGACATCCGGCGGCGGCGGCGCGGAGGATCTCCTTGACGCCGACGAAGCCCGTGTCTTTGTACTTCTCGCTGTCCTTGTCGTATCGGATTTCCTCCGTGGTGCCACGACGCTGGATGATGAACGGAGGCGGCGTCAAACCGCCTGCCTTCGTCGCGAACGCGTAGATCGTGTCATCGTCGCCGGTCGCGCCGCTCGGAAGCGTGCCGGTCAACTCGTCGCCGACGATCACGCGCGTCCCGGTGAAGCGGTTGGGCATCGCAACGCCGCCAACGTTCTCCGTCCCGAGAACGTTGGTAACGGCTTCGATCACGGCGTCACGCGAGAACGCGTCGAGCGCCGCTTCCTCTT
Organism: Sporomusaceae bacterium; assembly: GCA_022839045.1. Next base: position 7,452 of record JALHDI010000054.1, on the reverse strand, counting down.
GCGCGGCGGGGACAAGGAAGCCCGCGAAGCGAAGTCCCATCGGCGTTCCGTTGGGCCGCTTGATGTCGCGGAAGTGCTTCCGACATGCCTTGACGAGCGTCGCGTTGATCGTTCCGGGGATCGTCTCGCCTTGCACGACATCGCCCGCGGACCAGTCGTTGTCGAACGTGCCGTCGCTCGCGCGGAGCACGTTGATCGGATGCGACGCATGGAACAGATTGATAGCGCTTGCGGTGCTCCCGCCGGGCCGATCGATGCGATAGAAATCGAGCAACGGATTGCTCGCGAGCAGATCCGCGGCAAGCACGTTCGGGAAGCGCGCGGCTTCCGCGGCCATGTTCGCCGGCTCGTTCTCCCAGCCGATCCAGTCGGATGCGACTTCGATGATATCGGCCTTCTCTTGGACGCCGTCGTACCATTCGAGAGGGACCATGGACAAGCTCCGCTCGAACAGACGGCGGAGCTTGTCGTCGCCGTCGCGGAGCTTGTAGCCCGCGGTCGACAACGGGATCGGAAACGTGGTGCGGATCGCGTCGGACGTTCGGATCTGGCCGATCACGCCCGCCCATTGTTCGACGTCCGCCGCGGCGAACGCCATGTCGAAGTCCGACGAAAACTCGGTCAACGCGAGTTGAACGTCACGCGGAACGATGTGATAGATCGAAGGCATGGCTTCTCCTTACGCTGTCCGGAGCTTGCGCGTGTACTCTACCCACGCGCGGAAAATGAGAAAGTCATCGGTGTCGAGCGTGCCGTCGGTGGGCTTGACCGTGAGCGACACCTTGGATCCGGCGGCAGGTAGATTCGCGTGCGCGAGCGTGAGCGACAAGACGTCCAGCGTTTTCGCGGGCGCGTTCGGAACGACCGCGCCGGTCGCGCCGCCATAGTTGGTGCCGGCGTCCGCGAGCGCGCCGTCTACCTGATTGTACGCTCCGACCGTGAGCGTGGTTGTGTTCGCCGCGTCATTCGTGGCGCCGGTCTTTGCTACGAGGAACTTGACGACGATGTCTTCGTCCAGATCCATGTCCGCCGGGATCCCGAAGCCGGTGATCATCGCGGGCGGTGATGCTGCGTTGTTGAAGCGGAGCGCGTGCCCCTTCGATTCGTACCACGTCAAGCCATCCGCGCTGCCGTTCGCGAACTTCGCGAAGTCGCCGTCGGCATCGGCGAATTCGCCAAGCGGAAGTTCGATGTGCGCGGCGGCGCTCAAAGCGTCTGCTTCAAGCGCGTCGATCGCGGCTTCGGCCGCGATGATATCGGATTGCGCTTGATCCAGATCCGCCGCTTCGGTCGCGGCGATCACGATCTGTCCGACGACCGCCGGACCCATCAGAACGTAGCATTGACCGTCGCGAAGCTCGCTGCAATAGCCCGCGACGCCGCGCACGCCGGAGTTGCTGTCGGTCGTCACGGTCTGATTGTCCAGCGCGTAAACGACTTGCCCGGGCTCGGGCGCGGTGCCGTCGTAATCGAAGCCGTGCACGCCGAAAGCAACGTCACACTTGAGCGCGCCCGCGGCTCCGCCTTCAGGGGCGGTCGTTCGATTGTCGACGTCCGCGATCGCCACGCCGGCGATATTCTGGCCGTTCGTGATCACGTCGGCGCGGCCGTCCGCGTCGATGGACACCATGGTCCCGCCGATCAACAGAACGTTGGCGGCGACGTCGTAGGTACCCTTCGCGGGAACAAGTCCCGCGGCTTCCGTCATGCGAAAGACTGCGGTTGCGGTCATGTTACTTGCTCCCCATGGTGTGAAGCGTGCGCGCGGCAACGAAGCGCTCGCGCACGGCAGGATCGGCAATCTTCTCCGCGCGAGCGCGGTCGGCGTCACTCAATGCGGCCATGCCCGCGGCGGCGCCGCGCGGAGGCGCAACGTTGCGCGTGCGCGGCGCGGAGGCGAACGCGGCGACGCGGGCTCGAAGCGCGGCGATCGGCATCGTGCGAAGATGCTCGACGGGCTCGAGCTTGTCGACGTCTGCCCACGCGGTCGAAGGAAGCTCCGCGCCCAACTTGACGAGATCCCCGACGAGCGCGACGCGTTCGTTGCGTTCGTCGGCGGCGCGCGATAGCGTGAGCGCGTCAAGCTCCGCACGCATGCGCTTCACCTCCGCGACGAGCGCGACGCTCCGCGGCGCGACCTTGAGCACGTTCGCGAGCGCCGCGGCCATGGCGGCGGGGGAATCTTCTTCGTCGTCCTCGTCTGCCTTCGGATCGGGCGGTTCCGCGGCAGCGTCGACGGCCGCGGGGGGATCGCTCGAGGCTTCGCCGGCGCCCGCGGCGGCGGCGATCATCTGCGTCAAGATTCCCATCGCGGCTTCGGCGTCGCCCGCGATCAACGCGTCGAGCGCGTCTTGTACCAACTTCGGATCCATTGAGTCCTCCCGCGCAGCGACCAACGGCGCAGCGCCAAGGGTCGCCGGTTGTGAGACCAGTGCGACGTTGAAAATTTCCGCGGCTCGACGGAGCCCGCTCTCATCGAACAGTACGACCGGCGACGGGTAGCGTTGCGTCCGTTCGCGCAACCGTCGCTCACCGTCGGGCGTCCATGTGACGTCCACGCACCACAGATCGCTAGCGGCGTTCGGAAGCGGTACTTCCGCGGGGCGCGTCGCGAGGCGACACCAACCACGGGCGTCGCCCGCGTCGCTACGCATCGCGCGCGCCGCCGGATCAATGCTGTCGTGCTGCAGATCGATCGCGATGTCGACGCCCAGCCGATCGAACGCCGCAAGCACGAGCGCCGCGGCGTCATCGTCAAAGAGAACGGGGCCTTTCGTGGTTGCGTTGAAGCCGGCGCGCAGGATACGGAACTCCGTCGGCATCTGACCTTCAAGACCTAGCGACAACGCGACGAAGTTCTTTCCGTATCCTCGCACCATGAGACCTTATTATCCCATCACGGACAGCGACGCGCAAGGGCAATTCGACAACGCCCGCGAAAGCGTGCTACAATACGCGGCACAATGACTGTCCGAATCTGTCCCGATACGGTCAACGCGATCCGCGATCGCGTGAACGCTCGCGGTCTTCGTCGAACGGCGCGAGACATCGGCGTCTCACCTAGCACGCTCGCGCGTGCGCTCGCCGGCGGAGGCACGAGCGAACGCACCGCCGCCGTTCTGCGACGTGTTCCAGCACGTGTGCGAACGTCGAACGACTTCGAACAGATCCCCGCGGTGCGCCCCCCGCGGCCGCGCGACACCGCGACCTCGTGGAGCATCCCGAAGATCCGAAGCGCCATCGAAGCGCAAATGCGTGGGCAATTCGCGGAGCCGAAACGTATGGCGGAAGCCATGCGGCGCGACGATGCGATCTATGTCGCGCGCTCGAACCGCGTGCTTCCCGTGCAAGTCGTAGCTAGCGAGCTCCACGCGCACGACAGCGCGCGCGGCGCGAGCGTAGCGCGCCGCGCGATCGAAAGCGTGCAGGCGCCGCGCACCGTGCTCGCAGGCATCTACGGAACACTTGTCGATCACGACGTGGCGATCGGATACGTCGAGCACGAACCGAACGCGAGCGGGACGCGCGTAGACATGCGCCTCACGGAATGGCCGCTCGAGCACGTGCGCTGGAACAACGCGGACGAGACGCTCGAAACGCAAACGCGCGACGGCGTCGTGATGCCGATCACGCACGGCGATGGACGTTGGATCGTGTTCCGGCGCTTCGCGTTCATGCCGTGGCGCGAGATGGCGTGTTTGCTTCCCGCGGCGTTCGTTTGGGCGGCGCACGCCGAAGGCGTGAGTGATTGGCAATCGTCGTCGCGCGCTCATGGTCTGGCGAAGATCATCGGCGAGCTCAGCGAGGGGCACGACCTCACGGACGCCAACGGCGACGTCACGAACGTCGCGCAAAAATTCTACGACATGCTCGAGCAACTCGTGGAAGGCGACTCCGCGGTCGCGATCCGTCCCGCGGGATCGAAGACGGACTTCCTCGCGAACGGAAGCAACGCGTGGCAAGTCTTCGCGGAGAACATCGTTTCGCGTGAGAAAGCGGCGGCGCGCATCTACCTCGGGACCGACGCGATCCTCGGGAGCATGGGCGGCGCGCCGGGTATCGACATCGCGCAATTGTTCGGACTCGCGAGCACGAAGTTTCAGAGCGACTTCAACGCGATCCACGCTGGGCTCTCTACGGGACTTTACGAGCCGTGGACGGCGATCAACGAAGGCGATACACGCTACGCGCCATCGATGCGTTTCTTACTACCCGATCCGGATCGCGACGGGAAGCGCGCGGAGCTCGCACTGAACCGCGAGCGTCTCACGAAGGGGATCGCGGACATGCGCGCGCAAGGTCTCGCGGTCACGCAAGAGACCGTCGACCGCATGGCGGCGGACTATGGCGTCGAGCCCGCGCCGCAACTCGCGGCGATCGCGCCCGCGGCATGATCTCGATCGTTCACGCGCTCGCGTACGCCGCGCCCGACGTGCTCGCGACGCTCCCGCCGGACTTGCGCGCGCTGCTCGCGTACGCGCCGGAGCTATGCCTACGGCCCGAGCAACGTATACCGCGCGGGGCGTGGCGCTCGCATGGCTTTCTCACGGGGCGCGGATGGGGGAAAACGCACGCGATCGCCGTGGACTTCCATCGGCGCGTTCGCGACGGCACGATCACACGTCCGGCGTTGATCGCGCCCACGGTCGACCGCGTGGGCGAAGTGCAAGTCAAGGCGCTCGTGGAATCGTCCAGCGTGCTCTGCCCGTGCGAGCCGTACCGCGGGGGCGTCCGCTGGGCGAACGGCGTCGTCGCGGAGGCGGCGTCCGCGGAGGTCGAGCGCCCGTCGTCCGGATCGAACTTCGACTTCGTTTGGATGACGGAGATCGTCCGTTGGTCGCCGTCAACGCGGCGGAAAGCGTTCGACGACATCACGACCGCGTGCCGCGTAGGCTGCGCGCAATACGTGTGGGATACCACGTCGAGCGGAAAGAACGACGTCATTACGTTGCTTCTCGAGCAGCACGAACGCGCTCCCGAGCAGCATCGCGTCGTGCGCGGAACGATGTTCGACAATCCGCTGCTCACGCGGCGCTACATCGTCGACGAAGCGCGCAAGTACGTCCGTGGAACGCGACGCTACGACGAAGAGGTGCTCGGGCTCGTGTTCGCCGAAGCCGCGGGCGCGTTGTGGTCGCAAGACTGGATCGACGCGTACCGCGTGAGCGCGGCGCCGCTCGCGCCCGCGATCGCGGTGCTCGGGCTTGACCCCGCGGGCTCCGGCGATCCCAGCGCGGACGAAGTCGGCATTGCGAAGGCGTACCGCGACGGCGCCGGACACGTGTACGTGGACGATCTTTCGGGGCGCATGGGCCCCGAAGAGTACGCGTCGATCGTCGTGCGCGAATGCCAGCGCGACGCCGCTGGCGTTGTCGTGGAGCGCAATCACTACGGGGAGCACGCGCGCGCCATCATCAACGTCCATGCGAAGCTCGCAGGCTTGCGAACGGAGTTGCTTCCCGATCCGAAGCGATCGTTTCCGCCGCGGCGCCCGGGAACGATCTTCATTCGCGAGGTCGTCTCGCACACGTCGAAGGAAACGCGCGCCGGCCCCGCGGCCGCGCTCGCGAAAGCGGGCCTGCTGCATCACATAGGCACGCTCGCGCGGCTCGAGCACGAGCAAACGACGTGGGAGCCCGGCACGCGGCGCTCGCCGAATCGGCTCGACGCGATGGTCTTCGCCGCGTGCGAGCTAGGCGACGTGACGATCACGGCGCCGCGCGACGCGGAGCGGGACGTCGAAGCGGCCGCGAAGGCGAACAAGTCGCTCGCGAAGGTCGGACGGCCGCGGCGCTTGGGATTGTAGTTGTCCCGATCGGGACGATCACGCGACGCGAACCGTCGTCGAAACGACGTGCACACGCCCCGCGAGATCCACGTCGTGCGACGTGTACAGCGTTTGCGTGACGCCGCACCATCCGCGCGCAACGACGCGAAACGGCTCAAGATAGACGAGCGTCGTCCCGATCGGGCAAGGCTGCGCCCAACGCGTCATGGCGCCGATGGCGCTCATTCGTCCGCCTCCGCCCAGCTTACGCGCACGCGCCGTCCGCAGTCCACGCAGCGTAGCGGCTCCGCGCCAAGGACGCGTAGCGTTTCCGCGAGCGCCGCGGTCTTCGCCGCAAGCTCCGCCGCGGGGAACGCGACGACGTCGTCGTCGACGTGCGCGCGGTCGTGCTGCGCGAGTGTCTTGCTCCAACGTTCCAAGGTCGCCCCCCATTGCTTCGCCGCGGTCGCGTTATGCGAGCGCTCCGCGGCGTCATAGCTCCGCTGCGCCCGCGCGATCATCGCGACGATCCAGCCGCGCGTGTCAGTCGCGGGATCCGGCATGTCCACGTCCGCGGAGCGCGGCGCGGCGATCGCGTCGATGGCACGCCGCACGAGGCGCGCGTCCGCCGGCGCGAGGCGCGTCGCGAGCGCCTCGAGCGCAGCGGGAAGCTCCGCGACGACGGCTTCGGGGGGTGCGGGCGCCGCTTCGCGCATGATGGGGGGCGCGACCGGCGCGTCGCCGTACGCGGCCATCCAGCGCCGCACGGTGCCCGCGGTCACGCCGGCGTCACGGGCGACGCTAGCGAGCGATTCGCCCGCCCGGCGACGTTCGCACGCACGCCGCACGAGCTCTGCGTTCGGGGGCGGTCTCACGAGCGCGTCTCCGGCACGATCACGATCGCGCGCGTGCTCCCGCACGGGCACGTCCGGAGCTCGAGCACTTCGCCATCGACTGGCTGCGTCCGCCCGGCGAGCGGAAACACCAGCCAAGCCGCCGTGAGATATCGTGCGCTGTAAGAGTATGTGTGCGTCGGAAGCATGCGTGCATAATGCATGCATAATGCGTGCGCGATGCGTGCATAATTGTAAACGTTCGTTCACACTAAAAGGCTAAGTGTGCGGAAGTACACGGTTTAAAAAGTGCGCAAACGTGGATTTGGGCGCGCCTTTGGTGGGTGTAGAGGCCCCCATATACCCACATCTGCGCCCCATATACCCACATCTGCGCTGCCGCGGCGCGGCGACGCGCCCCTCGACCACGCAAACGTTGCGCGATCTGCGACGCGCAAACGCTACAGCCTAAGTAGAACGTCAACGAATCCGCACACATAACGCGGCATGACATTCATGTCGCGATCGTACGCAAACATTGCATAGCGATTGCGGCCACGGAACGCGCCCTTCCTGGCGTCGACGTCGCCGGACGTCCGTGAACACGTCGGACGCCACAAACGCGCGAGCAAGGCGCCACGGGCGCGGCGTCCACGGGCGCGGCGCGCGACGGCGGCGATCGCGACGTCGGCGGGGGGATCGTTACGCCGGCTTGCCTGCGCCGCACCGCACCGCATCCACCGCCGCGCCCCCTACTAGAGAGAGATGGAACATCTCTCTCTAGTAGGGCGGCTTGCGGACGGGGCGCCAAGCAGAATTGAATCTTCTAAGTCCGCGTAATTGTTATGTTCA
>JALHDI010000053.1 GCA_022839045.1 Sporomusaceae bacterium | reverse complement strand
CTTCGAAATAACCTGCCGCGGCAACATGGTCGCCGTCGTCACCGACGGCACGCGCGTCCTCGGCCTCGGCGACATCGGCCCCGAAGCCGGCCTGCCGGTCATGGAAGGCAAATCCGTCCTCTTCAAAGTCTTCGGCGACGTCGACGCCGTCCCCATCTGCCTCGACACCAAAGACCCGGCGAAGATCATCGAAACCGTCAGACTCCTCCAGCCCAGCTTCGCCGGCATCAACCTCGAAGACCTCTCCTCGCCGAAATGCTACGACATCGAAGACCGGCTGAAAGAAATAATGGACATCCCCGTCTTCCACGACGACCAGCACGGCACCGCCATCGCCGCCCTGTCGGCCGTAATCGGCGCATTAAGGTTCGTCAAGAAAGACATCAAAACAGCGCGGATCGTCGTCAACGGCGCGGGCGCGGCCGGCACCGCCATCGGGCGGCTCTTAGTCAAAGCGGGGGCGGCCAACCTCGTCATGGTCGACATCCACGACGCCCTCTACGACGGCATGGCCGGTCTCAACCGCATCCAGGCCGAACTGGCCAAAAACACCAACAAAGACAAAAAACAAGGCGACCTGGCCGCCTTCGCCAAAGGCGCCGACGTCCTCATCGGCGTCTCGGGACCGGGCCTCTTCACCAAAGAAATCATCGCCGGCATGGCCAAAGACTCGATCGTCTTCGCCATGGCCAACCCGGTGCCCGAGACCACCTACGCCGACGCCAAGGCGGCGGGGGCCAGGGTGGCGGGCACGGGGCGCTCGGATGCCCCCAACCAGGTCAACAACGTCACCGTCTTCCCGGGCATCTTCCGCGGGGCCCTGGACGTGAGGGCGCGCCAGATCAACGAAGAGATGAAGCTGGCCGCGGCCTACGCCATCGCCGACCTGCTGCCCGAGAAAGACCTCCGGGAAGACTTCGTCCTCGTCGACGCCTTCGACCCGCGGGTGGCGCCGGCCGTGGCCGCGGCCGTGGCCAAAGCCGCCATCGAGACGGGCGTCGCGAGGGTGAAGGTGGACCCCGAAGAAATACGGAAACGCACCGCCGCCAGGGTAGGTCGGTAAATTTCAGGGGAGGCAGGCTATTAGGTCCATCTGCGGCGTTACATCTGCGGGCGCTTGCTAGCGTACGTACCGAGTACGCGTCGCTTCGCGTCCTCGATGTGCCTTACATCTGGAGCCTACTAGCCAGCCTCGCACAATCTAGGGATACGAAAGAACGATTAAAGGCCGGAGTCGCTGACTCCGGCCCTGCCTGTCGACAAAAGCAGATATTAAATTTATTTATGAATACTGTTTTATAATTATTCATTCATGCCATATCAGAATTAGCTATGATATAATAAACCATAAATTCAGTAAGTACGTTCATTAATTTATATTTTATGCGTCTTTGGACGATAAGGCAAATTTATTGCTTTGACATAATGATAGTGCCATGATATAGTAAGTTAAAGAAAGAGGGCGTGTATTGATGTCGGTAATTCTGTAAGGATTTAGGTTAAGCGCATGAGATGAGCAGTTGTTTTGCTCTTGTTCGTGTTGTCAAAAACTGCCTTACAGATTGAATGAGCATCCATTTTTATAATGGTGTAATTTGTAGCGCAGTAGCATACTGTGCTTTTTGTTTTTTTCTATAAGGCGAAAATTAGAAAGGGAGAATAACATGTATACATTTACAAACCAGTTTATGTCCAATGATAAAAATGTTGAGTTCCTGAAAGCCACAATGATGGGGCCAAACGCCATGCGGTTATCAGAAGAATTGTCGTCGCACCTGAACATCAATGAGAATATGCGAATCCTTGACCTCGGTTGCGGGTGTGGTCTTTCTACGCTGTTGTTGGCGAAAAAATATGGCGCGTCCGTTTTCGCCGCCGACCTTTGGATTTCGCCAACTGAAAACTATGAGCGTTTTCAATCTATCGGGATTGATGATAAGGCCGTTCCGATTTCCGTAGACGCGACCAAGGGGTTGCCTTTCGCAAATGGATATTTTGACTTGTTGTTCACCGTGGACGCTTACCATTATTTCGGTGATACGGCGGAAATGCTCCCGTCGATCATTCCCTTTGTGAAAAAGGGCGGCTATATCGCCGTGGCTATTCCCGGCTTAAAATACGAATTTGAGAAAAATGTTCCCGATGAAATGCAGCCGTTTTGGAATAGCGAGATGGAAAGAACCTTGCATTCTCTTGATTGGTGGAAAGATTTGTGGAAGAGGGCAGAGGGCATTGAAATAGTGGACAGTCGTGAAATGGCCTGTTGCAGACAGGCGTGGAAAGAATGGCAGACCAGTTATCACCCCATTGTCGCTGAGGACATCAAAATGATGGAGGCTGAGGGCGGAAAGTATTTTAATCTCGTTCAGTTGATTGCTAAAGTCATTTGAATATCTTTGCCATTTTCCGTTCACCTTAGCACGTAAAGGCGTACCTAATAAGCATTATTTACGCCGGAGAAGTACAAACAAAAGGAGTATAGTGAATAGGCTATGTTCCTTTTGTTTGCATAAAAATTCATTGATATTCATTTGATTTTCTTAAAACACACTTTGTCGACATTCTGGGCCGGAGTCGCTGACTTCGGCCTTTTCTGTCCTAAAAATCCGCTATATACTCCGCGGGTTGAAGCTTGCGAAACTCCAGGCCGGCGAAGTGCAGCCGCTCCTCGCCCGGCGCCCCGGCAGCCGTCATCGTCTCCATCATCCGGCGGCCCAGGCCGTAAAGCACCGCCTCGTCGTCCGCCGCCGGCCTGAGGACGAAACGGCCGCTTTCTCCTTCGGCGGCCAGTTCCACCATCAGGAACCCATCCTCTACGAAGACGCGGAAATCGTCCAGCTTGAGCTGGAGGTTCTGGCCGCTCACAAGCTCGTACCTACCCGCATACCGCAGCCAGGAAGAGGGAATAGGGGAGGGGGCGCAGCGCTTGCCTACCGCCGACACCTTCGGCCCCTCGCGGACAAAGACGACATCCTCGCCGTTCACCGTCCGGAAAGCCACGGCAATATCCTTGAACAGCGACACCGGCACCGGGACAATACGCGCCAGGAGCAGCTCGGGCGCATACCAGCCGTCCTCCCCGGGCGTCAGGCGAAAACGCCACCCCCGCGCCTCAAGCTCCGGGCGGTCGGCCGGAATCACCTTCGCCAGCCCCGCGACCGTCCCGTAGTAGCCGCCCGGAACGGCTGCCGGCGTCCCGGGCGGCAAGGGAGCTGCGGCCGTCGCCGCGTCCGCCGGGGAAAGCCCCGTTTTCACGGCGATGGCCGCCTTCATCAAATTGACGACCGCGTCCTTCGAACGCGCCCCCGCCGAGTTGGTCATAACCACCACCCCCAACTTGTGATCCGGGGCGGTCAGGACGTGGCAGCGGAAAAGATACGTCTCCCCGCCGTGGCCGGCGATCCGGCCCGCGTAGGCCAGCTCCGGGTACTCGAGGAAAAACTCCAGGCCGATGCGGAAAGTGCCGTCCAGCGGCGAAGTCGGCTGCTCGCGCAGCATCTCCCGCGCCGCCGCCGCCGACAAAACTTGCCGCCCATCGCTCCGGCCCTCGTTGAAAAGCATCGCCAGGAAGCGGCCCAGATCGACCGCGCTCGTATACAGGCCGCCCGCGGGCACGTCGCGGATGCCAACATCCTCGCGCTCCCGCCTGTCCCTGTCGTAGCCCTTCGCCAGGCGGCCGATCACCTCTGGACGCGGGGCGAAGGACGAATGAACCATACCCAGCGGCGCCAACAGACGGCGGTCGAGAAATTCGGCGTACGCCTCGCCCGCCGCCCGCTCCACGGCCACGCCCGCCAGGCAGGAGCCGACGTTGGAATAAGCGGCGATATAGCCGGGCGGATAAGCGGCGTACTCCTCCTTCAGCAGGGCGACGATAGCCGTGAAATGCGGCGGGTTGTCGCCCCACATGCCGCCCACGATATCGCTCGGCAGCCCGGAATGGTGGGTCAGCAGCCGGCGGAGCGTCACCGGCGGTCCGGACGGGAACCGCGACCGCAGCGAAAAATCGGGCAGATAATCGGTCACTGGCCGGTCGAGCTCGAGCCGCCCCTCGTCGCACAGCTGCATGACCGCAGCGGCGTTCAGCAGCTTGGACACCGAACCGGCGCGGTAAACCGTATCGGGCGTGGCCGGCACGCCTACGGCCGCGTCGGCCCACCCGAAACCCCGCGCCCAGACGATTTTCTCCCCGTCCACCACCGCCGCGCTTACTCCCACCAACTTGCGCCGTTCCATCTCCCGGCCGAGCAGCGCGGCGGCGTACGTGTCGAAAGCCTGCCAGTCGCCGGGGAGGCCTTGCGGCGGGGCGGCCGGCGAACAGGCCGCCAGCAGCAGCCCGGCGAGGACAACAAGGGCATAGCGTCGCATCGGCGGTTCCCCCTTGCCCCAAGATGGCCAATCGTTGCCGGATACATTCGCCGCCGCGGTCGCCGCCCCCTGCCGTTCACAAGCGCGTCGACAAATTTATCCATAAAACAGCAAAATAAGTCAACTTTTGCGCCACCTCGCAGGAATCGCTTCGCCGCGTGTAGAAAAAAATAGCAGCCTGTACACCGGCTTCACGCATCACCACAGCGACATCCAAGCTTACCTGTCCCCGGGCGGCGCCACAGCCGGCGTCCGCAAAAAGCGGGCAGGCTGCCGGCTTGCCTGCTACGCGGCGGCGGCGACAAGAGGCCGTCTTGTGCCTGCATCACTGGAGAGGGGATAATCTGATGACAGCTGATGGAAACCAAAGCAACGGCCGTCGTTCGGCCGCGGAAATCCTTGACATGTTCGCCGAAATCGCACCATACCTCAACAACGCCATCGCCGGGGACATCGGCGTATCGGTCGTCAAGAACGGGGTATACATCGCCTACGTCCCGGCCGATTCACTGAATCTTGGCAACAAGGTCGGCGACCCGGTCAAAGGCAAAGTCAGCCTGAGATGCCTGGAAACCGGCGAAACCATCTCCGAAATCGTAACCAAGGAAAGATCGGCCTACGGAGTACCTTACGCCGCCTGCGCCCTCGCGATCAAGGACGACGACAAAGTGGTGGGCTGCGTCACCACCACCCAGACGATCGACAAACAGGAAAAAATTAAAGCGGCGGCCAGCGACCTGGCTTCGTCGGCCGAAGAACTCACCGCCGGCATGCAGCAGCTCGCGGCCGGCGCCCAGACCGTCGCAACCGCCAGCCACGACCTCGGCAAGCTTGGCCAGGAACTGGCCGTCGCCGCCAAACAGACGGATGACATCGTCGCCTTCATCAAAAACATCGCCGACCAGACCAACCTGCTGGGCCTCAACGCCGCCATCGAAGCCGCCCGGGTGGGCGAAATGGGCCGCGGCTTCGGGGTGGTGGCCGAGGAAGTCCGCAAACTCGCCAACGCCAGCTCGGACTCGGTCAAAGAAATCACCAACGCCCTCAAGACCATCCAGAATTCCGTCAACGCCCTCGCCGACAAAAGCGGCACCATCGACGGCAACATCAACTCCCAGACAGTCTCCATCCAGGAGATGGCCAAGGCCAGCCAGACGCTTGCCGCCCTCGCCAGCGAACTCACCCAGGTAGCCACGGCGCTGTACGAAAACCGGTAAACCCCGACCCTGCGCATAAGACAAAGCAACCCGCCGACGGCGGGTTGCTTTTCTCGCTATCGGGCGGGACTATTTTGTCCGCAGCGCGTCATACGCATCCGCGGACGCATGGGCGATGAAATTGCTGGCATACGCCTCCGGCCGGCGGGTCGTAGCAAAAACGCTGATAAGGATCCGGTCCCGTCCGTCGTCCACGATCCCGACATCACACAACAGGCCGGGCAGCGACCCCACCTTGTGCATCACCCTGCTCCTCTGCATAAAGCGGGGAATCTCCTCGCGGAAGACGGTATTGGCCAGCTCCTCCTTCAGGATCGCCGACATCTCCTTGCCGAGATAACTTTCGTTATAGATGGCTTCGAACACCGCCGCCATCTCGCGGGGCGTAGTCACGCTATGATAACCGTAGCGGCGGAAAGCCTCGCCGCTATGGATTCTCGTATGGGTGAGGCGGAGATCGGTCAGCACCCTCGTCAGGGCGTCCGGCCTGCGGGCGGCGATCTCGTCGAGAAGGCGGTAAAACGACGGATTATCGCTCGTCACCATCATCGCCTTGATCGCCCGGTCGTACTCGCGTTTCTGCGTCGGCGACGCGTCGGGATACAGATAGCGATATACCGCCATGGCCACCACCAGTTTATGGGTGGAGGCGGTCGGGAAAATCTTGTCCGCGTTCACCTCGATCGTCCGGCCGCTGCCGAGATTCTTGGCGAAAATCCCGGACTGGCCGTCGAACCGGCCGGCTTCAAGACGGACGCCCTGCGCCGGATCGGCCGGCGCGCTCCCGGCCTGCGGCCCAGGGGCCGGCTTCGGGGCGGGCGGCGCCGGCGCACAAGCCGCGAACAACAATATCGGCAACAGGAAAACAACCCACCGACTGATCATAGCGAACACCCCACTGGTCGACCCCGGAGGAAAAAAGACGCCGAGGACGAATAATACCAACAACGCATCGACCCAGTCCGGCCGAGTCGGAAGCCCGCATCTACAAGTGTGGCTGGCCGGCCCGAAAAATATACCGAAGACAAACATCAACAAAGTAGCCTATAATTAAGAAAATGGCAATATTATAAACAAATCCCATCCGCAGCCAGCCACCTCTAGATCAAAGAACCGCGTCCCGCCATCCCGGTGCTGACCGAGCGGCGATACGACGGCCGGGACGCCGCCGCCGCCAGTTAGGGCGGCAACCGAACCCGGTCACCACATATTTCGTCAAGGGGGAAAATTGATGAAACCTCTCAAAGACATCGTCGTTCTCGACCTCACGCGCGTTCTCGCCGGTCCTTATTGCGGCATGGTCCTGGCCGACTACGGCTGCAACGTCATCAAAATCGAGCCCCCCGGCGTAGGAGACGACTCCCGCGCCTTCGGCCCCTTCGTAGGCGAAGAAAGCGCCTACTTCATGAGCCTCAACCGCAACAAGCGCTCCATGACCCTCAACCTCAAAGAACAAAAAGCCTGCGAACTCTTCAAAGCGATGGTCAAAAAAGCCGACATCGTGCTCGAAAACTACCGGCCCGGCACCATGGAGAAATTTGGCCTCGGCTACGACGAACTCAAAAAAATCAACCCCAAAATCATCTACGCCGCCTGCTCCGGCTTCGGCCACACCGGTCCCTACAGCCAAAAGCCCGGCTACGATATCCTCGCCCAAGCTATGGGCGGCATCATGAGCATTACCGGCCCCGAAGGCGGCGAACCCGTGCGGGTCGGAGCCTCCATCGGCGACATCATCGCCGGCCTCTTCACCGCCATCGGCGTCCTCATGGCCCTCCACCACCGCACTGTAAGCGGCGAAGGGCAAAAAATCGACGTCTCCATGCTCGACTGCCAGGTGGCCATCCTCGAAAACGCCATCGCCCGCTACTTCGTCTCCGGCACCGCCCCCAAACCCCTCGGCACCCGCCACCCCTCCATCACCCCCTTCGACGCCTTCCAATCGCGGGACGGCGCCATCATCGTCGGCGCCGGCAACGACCGCCTGTGGGAAAAACTGTGCGACATCATCGACCGCCCCGAACTCAAGACCGACGAACGCTTCAAGAGCAACTCGCTCCGCACCCAGAACTTCAAAGAACTTTACCCGTACCTAAACGGCGCCTTCCGGGGCAAAACCACGGCTGAATGGATCGTCGACCTCGAAGCCGCCGGCATACCGTGCGGCCCCATCAACCCCATCGACAAAGTCGTCACCGACCCGCAGGTCCTCTTCCGCGAAATGATCGTTGAAACCCGTCACCCGGTGACCGGCCCGGTCAAGATGGCCGGCGCGCCCGTCAAAATGTCGGCCACGCCCGGCAGCGTCGACACACCCGCGCCCATGCTCGGGCAGCACACCGCCGAAATACTCCAGGAGCTCCTCGGGCTCAAGGTGGACGAAATCGAAAGCCTGCGGAGCCGCCAAGTACTATAATTCAAAACCGCAAAGGAGCAGACTAAGCTTAGTCTGCTCCTTTCATGCGCTTTACGTTCCGGCCTTCTGTCCGGCCAGCGCGAACACCTTCTGAACGAACCATTTGAGCACCAGGCCGATGGCGATATAAATCGGTAAACCGTAGTACGGCTTCCAGAGCAGAAGAGTATAGAGACCCAAGCCGACAAGGGCCGGTTCGGCCGCCAGCGTAAATATGACCGCGGTGACGGTTATCGCGACGGTAAACCGCTTCCAGGAAGGGAAATACTGATAAACAAGCATATAAATCACCGGCAGGGCAGAAAGGTTCACCTCCTCGAACCGCGGAAACAGCGGCGCGAGCTCGGTCGGATAATACCACAACCCCACCTCGTAGCCGATGTGGTCCAGCGTCTCGGCCAGGATGATCACCCAGGAACCGTACAGCGCCAGTTCCGGCAGCCGGTCTCTCCTCGCCAGCCGGATAAAAAACAGCCAGGGGATGATAAAGATCGCCAGCTCCAGCCACCATTCGGTGCTGAGGAAATCGTGCTTCAGCCAGGTTTCGATATCCAGGCGGGTCATCTTTTCCTGCAGCGCCATCATCAGTCTGTCGTCGGAGGTTAATTCCCTGGCCATCTCACTCCCCCCGGCGGAAAGAGTCAGCGGTCATTATCTTCCCGGTTCTCCGCGTGCAATTTGGCGATTTCGTCGACAAGGTGCTGTTTCTCCCGTTCCCGGTAAGCGCGGCCGGCCAGCGTCGCGATCGTCGCCCCGACGGCGACGCCGAGCAAAAACCTCAGCATCGGTGTCCCTCCTTCTCCTGCTTACAATCCTATTATGCATAGACCGCCGGCCTTTATATACGGGAGGCCGGTCGCCGTGACGCACCTTCCCTTGAAGGAAAAGCCGCCCCCGCCGGGGAAATAAACACTATCGGAAAAATAATCAATGTCGGCGAGGAGGAAAGCCAATGAAGAAAAACATCCTGACGCCCTTCGACGGCTCCACGAACGCCATCGACGCCCTGCAACAGGCCATCACCCTGGCCAAAGCCCTCGGCGAGAAGGTCATCCTGCTCAACGTCCAGCCCACCTTCCATACCGCCCACACGAAAATATTCTTCAACGAGAAAGACATCCGCGAATACCAGCTCCAGCTTTGCCAGGAGACGGCCGACCCGGCGATCAAAATCCTCAAGGACAGCGGCGTACCCTTCGAAGTTCGCCTGCGGATAGGCGTCCCCAAAGACGTCATCCTCCAGGAAGCGGCCGGGGAAGAAGGCGCCCGCCTCATCGTCATGGGCTCGCGCGGCCTCAACCCCATTCTCGGCGCCTTCCTCGGCACCACCAGCTACGGCGTTCTTCAGGAAGCCCTCTGTCCCGTTATGATCGTGCCGTACAGAGAGCCGGAAGATAACGCCCCGGAACTGCCGTAGGAATACATTTAATGCAAAGGAGTGCCTCATAGGCGCTCCTTTAATTTTGCCGGCCGAATACCATGCGGCAAAAAAGGGGAAAATAACAAGGTGTGATGCATAAACCAGGGGAGGTAAGAGACTTGACCGTATATCTCGGCGTCGACGTAGGCTCGGTAAGCACCAATATCGCCGTGGTGGACGCTGCGGGTACCGTTCTCGACACCGTCTACATCAGGACCCATGGTCGGCCGATCGCCGCCATCCAGCAGGCTCTCAGGCAGACTCGGGAACGGCACCCCGCCCTCGCCGTGGTCGGCGTGGGCACGACCGGCAGCGGCCGCCACCTCGCCGGCGTTGTCCTCGGCGCCGACAGCGTCAAGAACGAAATCACCGCCCACGCCGTCGCCGCCATGCACATCGTCACGGACGTTAAAACCGTCCTCGAAATCGGCGGCCAGGACTCCAAAATCATCATCATCAGGGACGGCGTCGTCACCGACTTCGCCATGAATACCGTCTGCGCGGCCGGCACCGGCTCCTTCCTCGACCAGCAGGCCGCCAGGCTCGGCATACCCATCGAAGACTTCGGCCGTCGCGCCCTCGAAGGCACCTCGCCGGTAAGGGTCGCGGGACGGTGCGCCGTCTTCGCCGAATCGGACATGATCCACAAGCAGCAGACCGGCCATCAGATCGCCGACATCCTCAGCGGCCTCTGCCAGGCCCTCGTCCGCAACTACCTCAACAACGTCGGCAAAGGCAAACCCATCGACAGCCCGGTCGTCTTCCAGGGCGGGGTGGCCGCCAACGCCGGCATGCGCCGGGCCTTCGAGGAAACGCTCGGCTGCCCGGTCGTCGTCCCCGACCACTACGGCGTCATGGGCGCCGTCGGCGCCGCGTTGCTCGCCCGGGAACAGGTCGGCGACGGCGCCACAGCCTTCCGCGGCTTCGACCTCGTCGACTACCGCTTTCGCACCGCCGGCTTCGAATGCGACGGCTGCCCCAACATCTGCGAAGTAGTGGAAATAAAACTTGATGACGATGTGATCGCCCGGTGGGGGGACCGCTGCGGTAAGTGGACCAACAGTGTAGCCAAGTGACAAGAACATTAGAAGCCGTCTATAAGGTCCATCTGCGGCGTTGCTCCTCAGAGCGCCTTGCATCTGGAGCCTTCTAGACGGCTTCCTCCTTTAGGTAACGTTTTTCTTGCGTTTGATACAATCGACAAACGCATCCAGCCGCGTCGCAATCCCCACGTCGCTGGCGTGCTCGTCGATGCTCAGCGTCAGGAGCGGCAGGCCGTAATCGGCGACTATGTTCTTCAGCGCGTACTGGGCGACAATCTCCGGCATGCAGCCGAACGGGAAAACATGGATAATCCCGTCGTAGCCCTGCCGGGCGCTCCACAGCGACGTGCCCACCGACTTAAGGCCGTCGCCGCCCACATGATGGTTGAAATACGGCCTGGCCTGATCGAGGTACTCGCGCTCCTCGTTGAACAGGCCAAAGGTCTGCAGCAGCGTCTTGGCGTACGCCCAGCCGCCGGTCCGCACAAATTTCTTCACCTCAACGCCCTGGCGGACCAGGGCGTTTTCTATCCAACGGTTGGCGTACGGCTCCATCAGCACGTAGAACTCGCCCACCAGCGCCACCCTGGGCGGCTGGGGCGCGTCCGCGCGGCAGTAGGAACTCATGACGCCGGTGATCAGCTCGCGGCTGTAGTTCACCTCGGCGAAGCTGTCGACGAGCGCGATCTCGCCCGCGCCGTACTCGCAGATATCGATGATCCGGTCGGGGTCGCCCGCGCGGGGGCCGAAATAGTTCTTGGCGTCATTGAGGGCGTCCAGGGCCCGCAGCTTCTTGACCGCCAGGGCCATGCTCCCGGCCACCGCCAGGGGACCGGCCGCCGGGGCGGCGCGGCGGAGGAAGCGGTACATATCCGGCAGCAGCCGCTCGGTATCGAGCGAGCAGAACGCGACCTCCCGGCCACGGGCCAGCGCGGTTCGCTGCACCGCGCCGTAAAAGCCGAACCGGCACTTGCCGGCCCCGCACATCATCACGATGGTGTCGGCGCCGCGCTCCAGCCCCTCGAGGAAGTTGCCCATATTCATCTTGTAAGGCAGGCACACCCCCTCCGGGGAATGGAGCGTGCCCAGCTCCACCGTCCGCTTGCTGATTGGCGGCGCCTCCACAACCTCGATCGCCAGGCTTTCCAGCATATGGCGCACAGGCGCGCTCATATAGCCCATATACGGGTAAGTGACCCTCATGCCCGCCGCCTCCATTCCACCAGGTCCCAGAAGGCTTCGACCCGCGTCGTCACGCCCGCCCGGCCGGTATGCTCGTCGAGATTGATAATCGCATACGGTTTGCCGCAATCCTTAAGCACCCGATACTCCAGATACTCGTTCACCAGCGAGTCGGGGCCGCAGCCGAAGCAGGACACCAGCACCAGGCCGGCGATATCGGGGCGGTGGGCGAAATGCCGGGTCGCCCCGGCCAGCTTCGCCGACAACTGCCAGTGCACCTCGGGCGCGAACCGGTTGGCCTCGGCATACAGCTCCCTAGCGGGGATGTCGTCCGGCGTGACCGTCGTCACCGCCCGCGCCGCCAGCAGCGCCAGAATCTCTCCGCCCAGGAAAGGGTCGTTCAGAATATAGCTGTGGCCGATCACCGCCACCTTCGCGCCCGCGGTCTCGCCCGCCGCCGCCGGCCGTCCGCGCCATGCCGCCAGCGCCCGGCGGAGGCCCGTCAGGCCGGCGAAAGTCGAGCGCCCCACCGCCCCGGCCGCAGTCCGGACGGCGCTTATGCCGCACAGTGGCCGCCGGCCGTCGACATCGGGGGCGATCACCCGGTCGGCGCCAAGCCCGAACGTATTCCTGACAATATCGGGCAGGCCGGCGAACTTGGCGCACAGGTAATAATCGCGATGGTAGCAGGCGATGCGGGGCACGAACAGATGGCTGGAGCAGCCCAGGAGCGACTCCGCATGGCCGAGATACAACTTGAGGGGCAGGCACGACTCGTCGACAGCGAGTGAGGTGCCCCGGTCCAGCACCGTTTTCGTCGTCGCCGCCGACACACGCACAGGGACACCGAGATTGGTGAAGAAACCCTGCCACAGCTCGCCAAACTCATGGAACAGCAGCGCCCGGGGGATGCCGACAGAAATGGCCATGGCTTCCTCCCATCTTTACATAATATTCAGGAGGCGGTAGCGCGGTCGTGTATTCACATTAGCTAGTATTGAGGACACCCTCCTTTTTATAACTGGAAGTTCCCGCCGCCGCCGTCGGTCTGCCAGATGCTGCATATTCTTACAAGCTCAGGCACAGCATATAATCTAGTAGTGTCCTCGAAAGGGGTGTTTCCGATGGCCGGATTGTTCAAAGAACGGATAAGCAGATTCGGGTCCCTGATAGGCCTCATCGCCGTCACCGCGATGCTGGCCCTTTTCTCCCTGTCGCTGCCGGAATTCCTGGCGTCCTCTCTTGGCCGGGCGTTCGCGGCCGCCTGGGCGGTCCTGGCGATCATCATCTTCATCGCCCACTCCCACCGCATCGCCGGGCAGCGCCGGCGCTTGCCCCTCCCGGGCCGTACCGCGGGGCGCCCGCGTTCGCCGCAAAAAAAAACGCAGCGGGCTGTTCGCCTGCTGCGGGGTTGAAACGCTCTCAAAGCCGGCCGAGAACATCGTCCAGGGCCGTGAGGAGGCTGTCGATATCCTCGGCGCTGACGACCAACGGCGGCTGAAAGGCGAGGACGTTGCGGTGGAGACCGTTCTTGCCCACCAGGAAGCCGCGATCCTTCAGCATTTCCAGGGCAAGGTCGGTCTCGGCCGCGGCCGGCGAGTTGTCGGGCCGGACCAGCTCGGCCCCGAGCATCAGGCCGAGACCGCGGACGTCGCCGATAACCGGGTGGCGCGCCATCAGCGCCGTCAGGCCGGCCTTGAGGCGGTCGCCGAGGCTGGCGGCCCGGTCGGCCAAGCCTTCCCTGGCGATTACGGCGAGCGTCGCGAGGGCGGCCGCGGCCGTCACCGGGTTGCCGCCCAGGGTTGATGCGCTCGGGCGGGTGAACCTCGCGGCCAGCTCATCGTTGGTTATGAAGGCTCCCACCGGCGTGCCGTTGGCTAAAGCCTTGGCCATCGTCATGATATCCGGCTCCACCCCGAAATGCTCGATCCCGAACAGCCTGCCGGTGCGTCCGAACCCGGTCTGCACCTCGTCGGCCACCAGCAGGACGCCGTACCGGTCGAGTATCTCCCGCAGGCGCTTGAAATAGCCTGCGGGCGGGGTGATGACGCCGCCGTTGCCCTGGATGGGCTCCACGAACATGGCCGCCACCTGGCCGGAGGTGGAGGTCTTTATTATCGTCTCCACCGCGTCGACGCAGGCCAGATCGCACCCGTCGCGCCGGCTGCCGAGCGGGCAGCGGAAACAGTAGGGATTGGGGGCGAAACTCACGCCGCCGACCGGGCTGGCGTCGGCCCGCCACAGCTGCAGCCCCGTCAGGCTCATCGCCAGCTTGGTGCGGCCGTGGAGGGCGTGGCGGAGGCTGATGAACTCGTGGCGGCCGGTCGCCAGCGAAGCCAGCAGCGCCGCCCCTTCGTTGGCCTCGCTGCCGCTGGCGCAGAAAAACGACTTGCCCAGCCGGCCGGGGGTCACCGCCGCCAGGCGCTCGGCCAGATCGACGATCGGCTGGGTCAGATAAATAGTCGTCGTATGCTGGAGAGTCGCCGCCTGCTCGCACACCGCCCGCACGATATCCGGGTGGCAGTGGCCGCAGTTCACCACCGACACGCCGGCGAAGCAGTCGAGATAGCGCTTGCCGGCATGGTCGTACAGGTACTGCATCTCCCCGCGCACGATCTGCATCGGCTCGGCGTAAAAATGATAAACGCACGGAATGAGGTACTGGTGTTTCTTGCGCAGGAGCTCCTCCGGACCGGCCGGCTTTTTCATGGCAACACCCCCACGGTAAAATTAGCGCGACGCCTCATAACGGAAAACACCCACCCCCACGGGGCGCGGGGCCCTCGTGTCGGCCGCCGGCGCCTCCGGAGCCGCCGCGCGGTCGATCTCCCGCCGGTAGGCGGCCACCACTTCGCCGACATGCGCGGGGCCGTAGTGCTGGCCCTCGATGCGGAACGCGCCCACCCCGGCGCCGGCCAGCGGCGCCAGCCGCCCCGCCAGGCACAGATCGTGCGCGAACAGGATATGGTTGCGGCAGTACTGGTCGATCTTCACCGCGTGGCTCTCGCCGGCGCTGTCCGTCAGGGCGAAATCCCCTCCCCGGCACACATCCCGGCACAGCCCGGCCGGCGTTCCGCTCGCCAGCAGCGCCCGGGGCAGGCAATAATCCATCACCATCGCCTCCAGCGGCCCGTGCACCACCACCTCCAGCGGCAGCGGGCTGGCCGTCGCCATTGCCGCCGCCTGGGAGCCGGTGGCCTCCAGCGACACCGTCGCCCGGCTCACACCCTGCCTCTGCAGCCAGCGGGCGGTCAGCGAATTAAACAGATTGAAAGAAAAATCGGCATAGAGGGGGAGGGTGGTAAGCTCGCCGGCCAGCCTAAGCGCGCCGAGGTTGCTCACCATCACCCCGTGGGGCCTGATTTCCCTGTTTTCCTCAAGCGAACGCAGCAGCGCGGCCAACTCGCCGCATTCCCGCTCCGCGGTGATGCGCGGCGTGGTCACCACCAGCGCCGCGCCGTGCGCCTCGGCCATCCTGACCGCCGCGGCGATATCCGCCAGCGCCCACGGTTTGGCCGGCTTGAAAGCCTCGCCGCCGACATAAGCCACATCGGCGCCGTTTTCGTACGCCGCCGCCAGCGCCGCCATATCGGCCACCCTCACCGTCAGCAGGGCCCGCGCCGGCGCGGCAGCGCCGCCTGCCGGCAGCCCGGCCGCCGGCACCGCCGCCGAAGCCTCCTTCACCGCCTGACTGAAAAAGCGTGGCTCCCGCGCCCCGCTGAAATCCACCGCCGCCGCGCCGGGGTTGCCGAACGCGTAGCAGGTCGAAAAATCGCGTACCCGGCTGGCGTGAAGCTCCCGCCACTCCGCCTGGTCGGCGGCGTAGCCGGCCGGATCGGCCAGGTAGCGGTCGATCGCCCGGCGGTAAAGCCCGGTGACGCGGGCGACGAAATCGGCGGTCCGCATACGCCCCTCGATCTTGAACGACACCACCCCCGCCTGGATGAGCTGCGGCAGGTGGAGATAAAGGCACATATCCTTGAGCGCCAGCTTGTAGGGGCCGGGGTCGCGGTCCGCCGCCAGCGGCGCGCCTGCGGCCGTAAAACCGTACGGCCAGCGGCAGGGCTTCAGACAGCGGCCGCGGTTCGAGCTCTGGCCGAACACCACCCCCGAATGCAGGCACTGCCCGCCGTGGGCCACGCACATATCCCCGTGGACGAAATACTCCAGCTCGATCCCCGTCCGCTCCCGGATCAGCGTGAGCGGGGCCAGCGTCATCTCGCGGCTGAACACCACCCGCGTCACCCCGTACTCCTGCAACGTGCGCACCGCCGCCTCATTGTGAGTGTTCATCATCACCGACGCGTGGAGCGGCAGCGTCAGCCCCTCCGCGCGGACGAGCTCCAGCAGGCAGGGGTCCTGGATGATCAGTGCGTCCGGCCCGAGCTCCTGCAGGAAAGCGAGATAAGCGCACAGCGCCGGCAGCTCGGCCTCGCTGACGAGATTGTTCACCGTCACGTACACGCGCACCCCGCGGGCGCGGGAAAACGCCACCGCCCGCGCGAGGGCGTCGTCGTCGAAATTGGCGTCCTGCCGGTGAAGCCGCATATTGAAACGTTTGCCGCCGAGATAAACCGCATCCGCCCCGGCGTCCACCGCCGCGACGAGGGCGTCCCAGGTGCCGGCGGGGGCCAATAGTTCGACTTCACTCATACACTTCCCTCGCAATCCTCACAAGTTTTTCCGGCAGCGCCAGCCCGAGAGCCCGCGCCGCCGCCGCGTTCAGGAACACGTCCGGGATGTCCGCCCTGCCCACCGGCAGGCTGCCCGGCGCGGCGCCGGCGAGGATACGGGCGGCCTGTCCGGCGCAGGCGTAACCCAGCTTATAATGATCGGCGGCCAAGGCGCCCACGGCGCCGGCGGCCACGTTCGCGGGGCTGGAGGCCACCACCGGCACGCCGGCGAGCTCCGCGTAGTAAGCGACCGTTGCGAAATTCTCCTCCACCACCCGGCCGATGGGCAGAAAAAGGGCGTCCGGCCGCCGCGCCAGTCTTTCATCGATAGTGGACAGGTGGTCAGACCGGGAAACGGCAAAATTAATAATCTCATAGGTTCCCGCCGCCGCCGCGCGGAAATTGTCCGCCTCGAGCACGGCGTTCGCGTCGCCGTCGTGGTACAGCACCCCGACCGTGCGCGCCGCCGGGAGCAGCCGGCGCATGAACGCCACCTTCGCCGCCGCCGCCACCATGCCCGCCATGCCGGTCGCCTTGCCGGCCGTCAGCAGGCCGGCCCCCGCCGGGTCGAACACCGGCGTGAACACCACCGGGATGGGCGTCGCCAGTTCCACGGCCGCCTTCGCCGCCGGCGTCGAGCAGGCGAAGATCAGCTCGACCCCACGTCCGGCGAGTTCCGCCGCCAATGCCGGCAACAGGGCCGCATTGCCGTCGGCGTTCAGGTAAGTGAACGTCGCCGCCGGGCCGCCCTCAGCCATACCGGCCTTGAACCCCCGGACGGCGTCATCCAGATGCTGGGTAAGCTGGAGGATGCCGATGTGATGCATGCCAAAACCTCCCTGTTATAGCTATATAAGGAATTCTGCATAACACGGACAATCCCTTTCGCCGAAAACACAATTTTCAGAGGAATCACCGACCCGTCTACCGAAAATATATGCCGTACAGACAGCGGTAAGACCGTCCGCGACCCGCCAACCGGACGGCCGACTTCGCAAGAATGAAACTCATCAAGGAGGAAGGATCATGAACCCTATCGCCGTCGGCGACCACGCGCCGGACTTTGCCCTCAAGGACAACCGGGGCGAACTGATCGAACTTAAATCCTACCGGGGCAAGAAAGTGCTGCTCTCCTGGCATCCGCTCGCCTGGACCAAGGTCTGCGCCGACCAGATGAAAGCGCTGGAAGACCACCTGGCCGACTTCGAGCGCCTGAACACCGTGCCGCTGGGCCTGAGCGTCGATTCCTACCCGTCCAAGAACGCCTGGGCGAAAGAACTCAAAATCGCCACCGTCAAACTGCTAGCCGACTTCTGGCCCCACGGCAAAGCGGCGATGGACTACGGGTTGTTCCGGGAAGTCGAAGGCTTCTCCCAGCGGGCCAACGTCATCCTCGACGAAAACGGCAAGGTCCTCTGGATAAAACTGTACGACATCCCCCAGTTGCCCGACATCGACGAAGTTCTCGCCCAATTGGGCAAATAGCGGGTCAGAATCCCCGCGCGTATAGAAGATCGGGGCTCCGGGTGCGGCGCCCCGTTTTTTTCTATCCGGGACAAGGACCGAGAAGAACCCAAAAAGAGGACTCGCCGGCGCGCGGGGAGAAATTGTCCTAGAAAGCAACACCTGCGGCGGATAAAGTCAGCGGCGCTCTATACACCGAAAGGACAAAAATCCATGAACAACCCCTTCGTCCACCTCCACAACCACACCGAATTCAGCCTCCTCGACGGCGCCAGCCGCGTCGGGCGCCTCGTCGCCCGCGCCAAGGAACTCGGCATGCCCGCCGTCGCCATCACCGACCACGGCACCATGAGCGGCGTCGTCGACTTCTACAAGGCCGCCGTCAAAGCGGGCATCAAGCCCGTCATCGGCTGCGAGGTCTACGTCGCGCCGCGCTCGCGGCTCGAGAAAACCACCGTCGAAGGCGAAGCCTACTACCACCTCGTCCTGCTCGCCGAAAACGCCGCCGGCTACCGCAACCTCATGGAGCTCGTCTCCCGCGCCCACACCGAAGGCTTCTACTATAAACCGCGCGTCGACAAAGAACTCCTCCGCGAATACCACGACGGCCTCATCGCCCTCAGCGCCTGCCTGGCGGGCGAACTGCCCTCGCTCCTCCTCCGCGGCGACAGCGCCGGCGCCGAGGCTCTCGCCCGCGAATACGCCGCCATCTTCGGCCCCGACAACTTCTTCATCGAACTCCAGGACCACGGCATTCCCGAGCAGAAAACCGTCAACCCCATGCTCGCCGCCCTCGCCGCCAAAATCGGCGTCGGCCTCGTCGCCACCAACGACATCCACTACATCGACCGCCAGGACGCCGAAAGCCACGACGTCCTTCTCTGCATCCAGACCGGCAAAACGGTCGACGACGCCGGCCGCATGCGTTTCCAGAGCAGCGAATTCTACCTCAAAAGCGGCGACGAGATGGCCGCCCTGTTCGCCGCCTATCCCGAAGCGCTCGCCAACCCCGTCCGCATCGCCGACCGCTGCGACTTAAGCCTCGAATTCGGCAAGCTCTACCTGCCCGAATTCCCCATCCCCGACGGCCTCACCCCCGAAGAATACCTCCGCCGCCTGTGCCTCGAAAGAATGCCGGCGCGCTACCCCGCCGCCGGCAAAACCGAGACCGACCGGCTCGACTACGAACTCGCCACCATCGCCCAGATGGGCTTCACCAGCTACTTCCTCATCGTCTGGGACTTCGTCAACTACGCCCGCCAGCAAGGCATCGCCGTCGGCCCCGGCCGCGGCTCGGCCGCCGGCAGCATCGTCGCCTACCTCCTCGGCATCACCAACATCGACCCCCTCAAATACGGCCTCCTCTTC
>JALHDI010000182.1 GCA_022839045.1 Sporomusaceae bacterium | reverse complement strand
CGATCCAGCTGTCGATGGCGAGCTGGAAGTTGTGTTTGTCGAGGTTGTCGTAGAATACTTTGAGTTCCTGGTTGCTGAGCTGGACGGTGACGCCGAGGGTGCGCTTCCACATTTCCTGCACGGCTTCGGCGATGAGTTTGTTGCTTTCGCCGGTGTTGTAGAGGAGGGTGACGGGCGGCAGGCCTTTGCCTTCGGGATAGCCGGCCTCGGCGAGGATTTTCTTGGCGGCGGCGATGTCGTTGTCGGCGAAGTAGTTGCCGCCTTTGGCGCGGAAATCCTTGCCGGCGGCGGTGATGCCGGGGGGCACGAAGGCGAGGGCGGGCGTCTGGCCGCCGCGGGCGACCCGGTCGATGAGGATGCGGCGGTCGAGGGCGAGGGTGAAGGCTTTGCGGACCCTGGGGTCGTCGAAGGGGGCTTTTTTGACGTTGAAGGGGAAGTAGCTGACGCCGAGGAAGGGGAATATCTTGAGCTTGCCTTCCTTCTGGAGGCGGGGTATTTCGCTTATCGGCGGGTTGTCGGCCATGTCGAGCTGCTTGTTCTCGAACATGACGAGCCGGGTAGCGGCCGAGTCGACGAGGATGATGTCGACCTTGGCCATGCGGACTTTGCCGGCGTCCCAGTAGTGCTCGTTCCTGACGAGTTCCATTTTGTTGTCGTGGATCCAGTTGGTCAGCCGGAAGGGGCCGTTGCCGACGAAGGTTCTGGCGTCGGCGGCCCAGCGGTCGTTGGCGACGGCTTTGCGGTTGACGGGGTAGTAGGTGCGGAAGGCGGCGAGGGAGAGGAAGAAGGGGGTCGGCCGTTCGAGAGTGACTTCGAGGATGTCGTCGCCCCGCGCCTTGACGCCGACGGCGTCGGCGGCGGCCTGTTTTTCGTTATAGGCCTTGCCGTTCTTGAGGTAGAATAACTGGTAGGCGTAGCTGGAGGCGAACTCCGGGCTGAGGACGGACTTCCAGGCGAATTCGAAGTCGGCGGCTGTGACCGGCTCGCCGTTCGACCATTTGGCGCCCTTGCGGAGGTGGAAGGTGTAGGTGAGGCCGTCGGGGGAAACTTCCCACCGCTCGGCGGCGGCCGGCACGGGGGTGTTGGCGGCGTCGAGGGCGGTGAGGCCTTCGAACAGTTGGGCGGCGACGATGCCGGCGGGGATGCTGGTGGATTTGCGGGGGTCGAGGGTTTCCGGCTCGGCGGCGACGGCGTAGCGCAGGTGTTTGGCGTCTTTTTTGGCGCCGAACCAGCCGCAGCCGGGCAGGACGGCGGCGGCCGCGATCACGGCGGCGAGGAGGAGGGCGATTGTTTTCTTGGCCAAAGCGATCTCCTTTCGGTATCCGTCAGGGATAATTTGCGCTCCCGGGGGCCAATCCATACCCGCCGGCAAGGGTTTTGCGAGCCGGCGGCGAAAACAGCGGTATAGGAAAACGGGGTGATATTTTGGCAAAGAAGGATGAGGCCGGTCTGGCGGCGGCGATGGCGGCGGCGGTGGCCGGCGAGCCGGGGATTTATTCGGCGGCGGCGATCGAGCTTCCGGCCGGCCGGCGCTGGCTGCTGAACCCGCAGCGGCTGCGGTCGGCCAGCCTGATAAAGATATTTATCCTCGCGGAGGCGTTCCGCCGCATCGACCGGGGCGAACTGGACCCGGACGCGGCGGTGGCGATTCCGGCGGAGGCGATCGTCGGCGGCGCCGGGCAGTTGGAGTTCGCCGCTCCGGGGACGGTGCGGACGTGGCGCCAGCTGCTCGAGGTGATGATCGTGGAGAGCGACAATACGGCGACGAATATGCTTATCGACCGCCTGGGGATGGAGAGCGTGAATGCGCTGGCGGCGGCGCTGGGCTGCCGCGATACGGTGCTGCGCCGCAAGATGATGGATTTCGCGGCCGCGGCGGCGGGGCGGGAGAATTATACGACGCCGGCCGATGTGGCGGCGGTGCTGGCGATGTTGTACCGGCACGGGTGCGTGTCCCCCGCGGCCGACGAGGCGATGGTGGCTATCCTGTTCCGCCAGGAGGATCGCTGCAAGCTGCCTCTCCTCCTCCCCGCCCCGGCGCGGGTGGCGTGCAAGTCGGGAGATCTGGAGGGGGCGGAGCACGACGCCGGCATCGTGTACGGCGAGGAATGCGATTATGTGCTGGCGGTGATGAGCGACGGCCTGCCGGACGAGGAGCGCGGCCGGGGGGTTATCGCGCGGTTGTCGCGCACGGTTTACGACTGGCTGCATAGTAATAAGTAGGCGGATTCTGGGGCGGCTGGGTAAAAAGTCCCTCTACGGCGTTGCTCCTCGAACACTTCCTCGACGTACGTACCGAGTACGCCTGCGTCGTGTTCTGCGGTGCGCCTTGCATCTGGAGCTTTTTACGCAGCCGCGTTGAAGGGCGAGGATTTGATGAGCGATTTCTTTGCTGTTAACGTATCGGCGGCGATGCTGTGGACCGGGCCGGGGCCGAAACGGGACCACGACCGGCTTATTTTGGGGGCGGCGACCGAGCCGGCGGCGTGGGCGGACGGCATGAACGAGGAGATGCGGCTGTGGCTGGTGGGCAAGGTGGAGTCGCAGCTTTTGTACGGGGAACGCGTGGTCGTGCTGGACCGCGCGGACGAGTGGCTGCGGGTGGTGGCGGCGGAGCAGGCGACAGGCAAGGACGGCCGCGGTTACCCGGGCTGGCTGCCGGCCGCCCAGGTAATGAGCAGCGAGGTTTTCCTGGCGGAGGCCGGCAGGCTGCCGCCGGCGGCGGTGACGGCGACGAGGACGTTTCTGTACGCTGACGCGGCCGGACGTGAACCGCTGGCGGAACTAAGCTGGCAGACCCGCCTGCCGCTGCTGGCGGCGGAGGGCGCGATGCTGAAGGTGAGGCGGCCGGACGGCGCCGTGGGTTATGTCGCCCGCGCCGCGGCGGCGCCCCTCTCCCCCGCCCCGTTCGACGGCGCGAGGCTGACGGCGGAGGCCAGGAAGTTCGCCGGCCTGCGCTACGTGTGGGGCGGAACGTCGGCGTGGGGGTTCGATTGTTCGGGGTTCGCGCTGCGGCTGTACCAGTCCCAGGGGGTGGCGATTCCCCGCGACGCCGACGAGCAGGCGGCGGGCGGGACGGCGGTGGCCGCCGGCGAATTGCTGCCGGGCGACCTGCTGTTTTTCGCCGGCCCCGGCGGGCAGGGCGATATCCACCATGTGGGCGTGTTCGCGGGCGGGTCGACGATGATCCACGCCCCCAACAGCCGGTCGGCGATCCGCGAGGACGATTTCACCGCCGGAATTTACGGGGAGGAGTTCTGGGGGGCATGCCGCTATCGGTAGGTTGTAACGGGCTCCGATGTCCGCAGGACATCGGGGTTTATTTTTTTATATAAAAAGGTCGTTTTCGATGATGACCGGCTCCCGCGGCAGTTTGGC
>JALHDI010000052.1 GCA_022839045.1 Sporomusaceae bacterium | reverse complement strand
GAGGGTGTCCCAGGCGCCTTTTTCTTCGAGGACGTCTTTCCAGTCGAGGACTTTGGTGACGAGCATTATCGACACGGCGAGCAGGGCGACGATGGTGGCGTCGACGACCGGCACCCAGGGGAGCACTTTCTTGAGGCCGGCGGCGACCCACAGGGCCAAGGCGAGGAGGAAGGCGGCGGCGACGATCTTTTCCGCGGCGGACATGGGGCCCATCTTGGCGAGCTCGGCGGCGGCGATTTCCTTGGCTTCGGGCGTCTTTTTGACTTCCGGCGGGTAGATGAGGTAGAGGATGTAGGGGACGATGACGAGCGAGACGAGGCCGGGCACGATGGCGGCCACCGCCCAGTCGATCCAGCTGATGTTGATGTTGAGGGTTTTGCGCGCCAGCTCGACGCACAGCGGGTTGCCGGCCATGGCGGTCATGAACATGGCCGAGGTGATGACGTTGCCCTGGTAGACGGTCTGCATCATGTAGGAGCCGAAACGGCGGGGGTTGTCTCCCGGCTCGGAGCCGAAGGCGGAGCTGAGGCTGCGGGCAATCGGGAAGAGGATGCCGCCGGCGCGGGCGGTGTTGGACGGGGTGGCCATGCTGATGACGAGGTCGCTGGCCACGAGGGAGTACCCGAGCGACAGGGTGCTGCCGCCGAGGAGGCTCATGAATTTGTAGGCGATGCGGCGGCCGAGGCCGGATTTGATGAAGCCGCGGGCGAAGAGGAAGGCGGCGACGATGAGCCAGATGGTGCCGTTGGCGAAGCCGCTCAGCACTTCGGCAGGTTTCAGTATGCCGGCGAGGGCGGAAAAGGTAAGGCTTATGATGGCTATCGAACCCATAGGCAGCGGTTGGAGGATGAAACCGAGGATGGTGGACACGAAGACGGCGAAGAGGTGCCAAGCCTGCGGCTTGACGCCGGCCGGCACCGGGGCGAACCAGATGGCGGCGCCGACGGCGACTGTGGCGATGGCCCGAACGAGGTTTTTGTTCATGCTGTCCCTCCTGTTTCTTTCCTTCGGGCTGCCGTGTGCGCGCCGGATTATGAAATGATGCCGGTCAGGATAGGCTCGCACACTCCAGCCCGCTCATCATTTCCATAATACCCGCCAGGTCGCGATTTTTGCTAGGTTAGGTTAGTTTGAAAATATTTATGCAATTAAAACAATCGTTTCGTAACTAATGTAAGCGGGCGCTCACCAGTATTTGGCCACCAGGGTCTCGTCGGCGTTGACGTAGCGGTATTTGTAGACCGGCCGCCCGATGGCGCCGTATACGGCATCGACTTCGAGCACGCCCTGCCGGGTGAGGAAGTCGAGGTATTTGCGCATCGAAACCCGCGAGATGCCGACGGTGCGGGCCATGTCCCCAGTGGAAAAGGCGGCGGCGCCGGTGGCGGCGATCTGCGTCCAGATACGGCGCAGGGTGTTGCGGTCGAGCCCCTTGGGGAGTTCGGTCTGGGACGGCAGATCCTTATGGAGGATGCGGCGGTCGAGATCGGCCTGGCTTAGAACGGCATTCTGCCGCATGAGCCGCACGCGTTCGCGGTAGGCGGTGAGCGAGGCGTTGAGCCGTTCGAATTCGAACGGTTTGATGAGATAGTCGACGGCGCCGTATTGGAGGGCTTTTTTGATGCTGCCCCGGTCGGCGGCGGCGGTGACGAGGATGACGTCGACCCCCCGGCCGGCGCGGCGGATGTCGCTCAGGAGCTCGAGACCGGTTTTGCCGGGCATGAATATGTCGAGGAGGACGAGGTCCACGGTCTCGCGGGCAAGGACGGCCAGGGCTTCGTCGCCCGAGGCGGCGACGGCGACGAGCTCGAACCCTTCGGTCCTGGCGAGGTATCGCCGGTTGAATTCGGCTACCATGGGGTCGTCTTCGACGATGAGGACTTTTATCATGCTGTTCCCTCCGCCGGATGATAAGGTATCGTTATCGTGAAGCAGGCGCCCCCGTCGCCGCCGGCGGCGAGGTCGACGCGCCCGCCGAGGCGGTCGAGGCTGCATTTGACGAGGTAGAGCCCGAGCCCGCGGTCATCGGCTTTGGTGGAAAATCCTTTGGCGAAGATGGCGTCGGCGATGGCGGGATCGACCCCGGGCCCGCTGTCGGCGACGGCGATGGTCAGTTCGCCGTCGTCATGGGCAAACTGGAGCGTGACCC
Organism: Sporomusaceae bacterium; assembly: GCA_022839045.1. The sequence continues at coordinate 17,534 of JALHDI010000052.1, read as the reverse complement.
GCTTGCGGGCGACGTCGGCGACGGCGTCCATGGCGTTGTCGACGAGGTTGCCGACGATGGTGATGAGTTCGTGGACGGTTTCCGGGTCGGCGGGCGCGGGCAGGCTGCCGGACGGTGCGAGGACGAGTTCGACTCCGAGTTCCCGGGCGCGGCTGAGTTTGCCGAGGAGGAAGCCGGCCAGCACCGGATCGCGGATCTGGGCGGTGACGAACCCGGCCTCGTTCTGGCGGGCCTGGGCGATGCTGCTGATGTAGGCGGTAAGCTGGTCGTAGCATTCCATCCTGACCATGCCGAGGATGACGTGGAGTTTGTTCATGAATTCGTGGGTCTGGGCGCGGAGGGCTTCGGCGTAGGTGCGGATGCCGGTGAGCTGCTCGGCCAGAAGACGGATTTCCGTCTTGTCGCGGAAAGTGGCGAGGGCGCCGACCACTTCGCCGTTGACCCTTATCGGCATGCGGTTGGTGAGTATTTCGACGCCGTTGATGTTCTGCACCTGGTCGAGCTCGACCCGGCCGCTTTCCAGCACTTCCTGGAGCCGGGTGTTGGCGATCCGGTCGGTGACTTTCCGGCCGAGGAGGTCGCCGTCCAGGCCGGCTTTACTGAGGATACGCTTGGCTTCTTCGTTGACGACGGTGATGCGGGCTTCTTTGTCGACGGCGATGATGCCTTCGCGGACCGACTGGAGGGTGGCGTTGCGTTCCTCGACGAGGCGGGCGATGGCGAAGGGCTCGAGCCCGAACATGGTTTTTTTGACGTCGGCGGCGAGGGCGAGCGCGCCGGCGACCCCCACCAGCAAGCCCAGGCCGACGGCGAGGTAGATGATGGACCGGGCTTGGGCAATATCCCGCTCGACGTCGTGGAGGAGGATGCCGACGGCGACGGCTCCGATCTGGCGGCCGTCGGCGGCGAATACCGGCGTGAAGGCGCGCAGCGACAAGCCGAGGGTGCCCTGGGCGACGGAGGTGTATTCGCGGCCTTCCCTGAGTACGGCGACTTCGTCGCCGCCCACGAAGTGCCGGCCGATGATCGCCGGGTTGGGGTGGGTTTTGCGGATGCCGTCCATGTCCATGACGACGATGAATTCGACGTTGGTGGCTTTGCGGATGCCGCTCGCGAACGCCTGGATGTCGAGCGCGCCCGGTCCGCCTTCGAGGCTGGCGATGACCTGGGGCGACCTGGCCATGATGCGGGCGATGTCGGCGGCGTTTTCGCCGATGCTCGTTTCGACGGTTTCGGCGATATGGCGGGTGATGAGGGCGTTGGTCACCAGGAGCGCCAGGGCGACGACGCCGCAGACGAGGATGGCGATCTTGGTCTGGAGGTTGAGGTAAGGCTTGCCGGCGCTCATGCGTCTCTCCTTCAGGTGGATTTACCACTTCTTTCGCCCCGCGCGCGGATTATCCTCCTCCCCCCTCCCCCGCCCTTTAGGCAAAACAAAAAAGGCGACTTCCGTCACCTTGTCAACCAAACCAAAGGACGTTCAGAAGTGCCCAGATGCAAGGCGGCTCCGAGGACGCGAGCGAAGACAGTACATCGGAACGTACGGCGAGCGAGCGCCCGCAGGACCAACGCCGCAGATGGGCGCTTATCAACGTCCGCGTATCAGCTCGCGATGACTTCGAGGATCGTGAGATCCCTCCTCTTCTCCAAATCGATATAATCGCCGCCGGCCAGTTTGACGACCGGCTGGACGGGTCTTTCTTTGTCGAGGTATACGACTCTGGCTTCCGTGCCGTCGGAGAGGCGGACCATGAAGCCGATGAGCGAGTCGCGCACGTGGCTGACGAACGGCAGGGCGACCGCCGGGTCGAGCCTGGCGAACATTTCGCCAAAGACTTCGGCAACGACGCTGAACGGGGTGAGGGCACTGCGGTAGACGCGCTGGGAGGTCATGGCGTCGTACGTGTCGGCGACGGCGATTATCCGGGCGTAGTCGGCGATGTCTCTATCCTTCAGGGCGGCGGGGTAGCCGCTGCCGTCGAGGCGCTCGTGATGCTGGAGGACGCATAGTTTGACCGACTGGGGAATGCGGTCGGTTTCTTCGATAAGTTTGTAGCCACGGGTCGGGTGTTCTTTGATGACGGCCATTTCATCGGCGGACAGCGGGCCGGGCTTGTTGAGTATCTGCAGTGGCACCTGGGTTTTACCGATGTCGTGGAGGAGCCCGGCGAGGACGATTTCGCGCATTACTTTGCCTCTGACTTTGAGCCATTTGCCCAAAAGCCCGGCGATGACGCCGACGTTGAGGGAGTGGCGGAAGGTGTAGTCGTCCGCGGCCCGGATGCTGGCGAGGTGGCTGATGACGCCGGTGGCGTTGACGAGCGATTCTATCGTCTGGTCGGCGAGTTCCTGGATCTGATCCAGGGGCACTTCTTTGAAGTAGCGGGTTTTTGCGAAGACGTCCTTGAGGGTGCTGATGATGTCGGTGTACTTCTGGGCGAAGGTTTCCCGTTCGGAGACGAAGCCGTAGACATTGCGGCCGCTTTCGCGGACGATTTCTTTGATGTACAGGGACTGGAGGCCCCATGTTTTTAGCAGGGTAAGCATGGAATCGGTAAGGACGGTGTTTTCGTTGAGCAGGATGCTCATGTCGTCCGAAACGACCGGCCGTGCCAGGATCATGCCTGTCTGCACTTCCGAGAGCAGATGGTGTCTGGTAACCCATAACATTGAGAACACCTCCCCTACGTTAAGGGTACCATACCGCCAGGGACAGGACAACGGGACCGCAGGCGGATTTTCCTGGGACCGGGGATGGAAAAGGCACCCTCGCGGGTGCCTTTAGGTTCCTATGCGGAGATTTAGCGTTGAACACGGCCGGAGGCGTCGCCGCCGGCCAGGGTTTTGACTTCGGCGACGGTGACGTGGTTATGGTCGCCTTCGATGGAGTGTTTGAGGCAGGAGGCGGCAACGGCGAATTCGAGGGCGTCTTTGTTGGCGAAGCCGCTCAGGAGGGCGTAGATGAGGCCGCCGGCGAAGGAGTCGCCGCCGCCGACGCGGTCGACAATGTGGATGGGATAGGTGCGGGAGAAGTGAAATTCGCCGTCTTTGTAGAGCATGGCCGCCCAGTTGTTATCGGAGGCGGAGATGCTGCCCCGCAGGGTTATGGCGACGGCGGAGAAGCCGAAGCGTTTTTTTAGTTCTTCGGCGACTGCTTTGTAGCCGTCGTGGCTGAGGGTGCCGCCGACGATGTCGGTGTCGGGGGCTTTGATGCCGAAGACTTTTTCCGCGTCTTCTTCGTTGGCGATGCAGACGTCGACGTAGGGCATGAACCGGGCCATGGTCTTGCCGGCTTTTTCGCTCGTCCAGAGGTTCTTGCGGAAGTTGAGGTCGCAGCTTACCGTGAGCCCTGCGGCCTTGGCGGCCTGGCAGGCGGCGAGGACCGCTTCGGCGACGCTGTCGCCGAGGGCGGGGGTGATGCCGGTGAAGTGGAACCAGTTGGCGCCTTTGAAGATGGCCGGCCAGTCGAAGTCTTCCTTCTTGGCCTGGGAGATGGCGGACAGTTTGCGGTCGTAGACGACTTTGGAGGGGCGCTGGGAGGCGCCTTTTTCGAGGAAGTAGATGCCGAGGCGCTCGCCTCCCTTGAGCATGTAAGCGGTGTCGACGCCGTAGCGGCGCATTTCGTTGATGGCCGCCTGGCCGATGGGGTTGTCGGGTACTTTGGTGACGAAGGCGGCGGGGATGCCGAAGTTGGCGAGCGATACGGCTACGTTGGCTTCGCCGCCGCCGTAGACGGCTTCGAAGGCGCTGGTTTGCTCGAAGCGCAGATAGCCGGGGGGGGCGAGACGCAGCATAATTTCTCCGAAGGTTACCGCTTTCATTGTGGATGCTCTCCTTCCTATTGGCCGCGGGCGGCGCGGATTTTGGCGATGAATTCTTGGGCGATGGCGGTGATGGATTGCCAGTCGCCTTTCTTGGCGCCGGCGGTGAGGTTGCCGCCGACCCCTACGGCCACGCAGCCGGCTTTGATCCAGTCGGCGACGTTGTCGAGGCTGACGCCGCCGGTGGGCATGAGGGGCGCCTGGGGCAGCGGGCCTTTGACGGCTTTGACGAAGGTGGGGCCGAGGGTTTCGCCGGGGAAGACTTTGACGATGTCGGCGCCGGCTTCCATGGCTTCGACGATTTCCTTGATGGTGGCTGCGCCGGGCATGATGGGTATCTGGTAGCGGTTGCAGAGTTTGATGGTGTCGAGGTTGATGCAGGGGCTGACGATGTACTGGGCGCCGGCGAGGATGGCGATGCGGGCGGTTTCCGGGTCGAGCACGGTGCCGGCGCCGATGATGATTTCGCCTGATTTGTAGGTGCGCACGAGGTCTTTGATGGTGTCGGCGGCGCCCGGGACGGTGAAGGTGATTTCGATGGCCGCGACGCCGCCCTGGATGCAGGCGTCGGCTATTTTGGCGGCCTGTTCGGAGCTTTCGGCGCGAACGACGGCCACGAGGCCCGCTGCGGTAATCTTCTGCAGTACGGCTTGTCTTGTCAACATTTTTTCGGACTCCTCCTCAAAGCATTGTCGGCTGCGGCCACGGCCGGCGGCAAGCCGCCGGCCCGCGCCTTTTTCAGAAGGTGATGATTACTTTGCAGGTTTTGTCGGGTTCCCGTTCGAGCGTGTTGAAGGCTTCGTTGATTTTTTCGAACGGGAATTGGTGGGATATCAGGGGCGTGGTCTTTATTTCTTGGGCGGCAAACCATTTGATGACTTCAGGGAATTTGCCGGCGTGCATGCGCGAGCCGCGGATGTCGAGTTCCTTGCGGGTGATCGGCAACTCCGCCACCTGGGACGGGACGGGGTTGAAGCCGAGGATGACGACGCGGCCGGTGGGCGCGGTAAACTCGACCGCCTGGGCGAAGAGTTCGGGCAGGCCTACGGCGTCGACGGCGACGTTGACGCCGTAGCCGTCGGTGAATTGGCTGACGGCTACGGCCAGATCCTGTTTTTGGGGGTTGACGGTTACGTCGGCGTCGAGCCGGCGGGCGAGCTCAAGCCGCCCTTCGGATACGTCGGTGATGATGACTTTGGCGCGGCGCCGCTTGGCGGCCTGGAGGACAACGAGGCCGATGGGGCCGGCCCCCATGACGAGGAGGGTGTCGCCGGCGGCGACTTCGCCGCGGCTCGTGACCTGGGCGCCGATGGTGTAGGGCTCGATGAGCGCCGCTTCATTCCAGGGGATGTCGGCGGGGATGAGGTGGACGTTGCCTTCGGGCAGGACTATGTATTCGGCGCAGCCGCCTTCGGCGGCGACGCCCATGCATTTGACGTCGCGGCAGACGTTGCCGCGGCCCGACCGGCACGCCGGGCAGCGGCCGCAGCTGACGACCGGGTCCATGACGACATGGTCGCCGGCTTTGACTTTGCTGACGGCGCCGCCGGTTTCGACGACTTCGCCGACGACTTCGTGACCGATGAGCCGCGGGTATACTACGGTGGCCAGTTTGCCGTGGTAGGCGTGAAGGTCGGAGCCGCAGATGCCCATCGCCTTGACGCGGATGAGGACTCCGTCGGCGGCGGGGACGGGCATGGCAGTCTCGACCAGTCTGAGATCACGGGGTCCGTAAAGAATCGCTGCTTTCACTCGCTAGACCTCCCTGTTCCCGGCCGCTGTGTCCGCGGGCGGGAATGGACGATTATATTTTTGTTCGGGGCCTTTATTTAGCGGCCCATCCAGCCGCCGTCGACGACCAGGACGTGGCCCTGGAGGTAGTCGGATGCGGCGGAGGAGAGGTAGACGGCGGCGCCTTTCATGTCGTCCGGCGTTCCCCACCGTCCCTGCGGAATGCGGGCGAGGATGGCCGGGGCGCGCTCGGCGCTCTTCTGGAGGGCTTCGGTCATTTCGGTGGCCATGTAGCCGGGGGCGATGGCGTTGACGTTGATGCCGTGGGCGGCCCATTCGTTGGCGAGGGCCTTGGTCATGCCGGCGACGCCGGATTTGCTGGCGGTGTAGGACGGAACGATGATGCCGCCCTGGAAGGACAGCAGGGAGGCGATGTTGACGATCTTGCCCTTGCCCTGTTTCATCATTTCCTTGGCTGCCGCCTGGCACATGAAGAACATCGTTTTGAGGTTAACGTTCATGACGTCGTCCCAGTCTTTTTCGGTAAATTCGATGGCCGGAGCGCGGCGGATGATGCCGGCGCAGTTGATGAGGATGTCGAGCTTGCCGAAGTTTTTCAAGGCGGCGTCGATGACCGTGGGTACGGTTTTGACGTCGGTGAGGTCGGTCTGGACGGCCACGCATTTGCGGCCGAGGGCGGTGATTTGGGCCGCCGTATCGTGGATGCGGGCGCTGCTGGCCACGACGACGAGGTCGGCGCCGGCTTCCGCGAGCCCCAGGGCCATGCCGGCGCCGAGGCCGCGGCTGGCTCCGGTGACGACGGCTACTTTACCGGACAGTGAGAATTGGTCGAGAATCATTTGATCGCCTCCATAGTGTTGCGTTTTTGTTATTGAATGCTCCGGCCTTCGTAGATGGAGCGTAGATAACCTGCATGTCTTCCGCAAGAGTGTCCTGCCCCGCTCTTCGTGAGAGGGGGAAAGGAAACCCGGCGGCCAAACCGGCCTGACCCGTCGTCGGGCGGCCGGGTTTCCAGGAAGGGGCGGACCAGAGCGGCGCGTTGTTAAGCGGTTCTATCACCCCCCGGCCATTTTTTCATCCCACAGCTATACTTATTTCAAACGAGACATCGCTACATGGTCCATGTCGTCGAACTTCTGGTTTTCGCCGGCCATCCCCCAGATGAAGGTGTAGTTTCCCGTGCCCACGCCGGAGTGGATCGACCAACTGGGCGAGATTACCGCTTCTTCGTTGCGGATGACGACGTGGCGCGTCTCTTCCGGCTCGCCCATGAGGTGGAAGACGACGGCGTCGGGGGCGAGGTCGAAGTAGAAGTATACTTCCATGCGCCGCTCGTGGGTGTGGCAGGGCATCGAGTTCCACATGTTGCCGGGGGCGAGGACGGTCATGCCCATGACGAGCTGGCAGCTCTGGACGCCGCCGGGAACAATGTACTTGTAGATTTTCCGCTCGTTGGACTGGCTGATGTCGCCCAGGGCGGCGGGAACGATGTCGGTGACGAGAATTTTGGTGGTGGGATAGGTTTTGTGCGCCGGGGTGCTGTTGAAGTAGAATTTGGCCGGGTTGGCCGGGTCGTCGCTATGGAAGGTTACCTTTCGGGCACCCATGCCGATGTACAGTCCGTCGGTTTTTTTCAGGGGGTATTCGGTGCCGTCGACAACGACCTTGCCCGGCGCGCCGACGTTGATGATGCCGATTTCCCGCCGCTGGAGGAAATATTCGGCGGCGATCTCCTTGCCGGCTTCGAGGGCAAGGGGAGCGGTGGGGCAGACCCCGCCGGCGATGATCCGGTCAAAGTGGCTATAGATCATTTTCGTCTGGCCGGGAACGAAGATTTCCTGGATGAGAAAGTCCTTGCGAAGCTGTTCGGTGGTGTAGTGCTTGACATCCTGGGGATGGGACGGGTATCTGATTTCCATGGACGGGCCTCCTTCGAATTTTAAGATGATTTTGGTGTTTGCCGGTCAGGATACATACCCCAAGGAGCGGGAGATGCTCCTGGTGGCTTCGATGAGCCGCGGAACGACGATGGTTTCCGCCGTCCGCCGCGAGACGCGGGAGATCGGCCCCGATACGCTGATCGCGGCGAGAACCTGGCCGAGATGGTTGTAAATGGGCGCGCCGATGCAGAAGCATTCGTTGTCGCTCTCGCGGTCGTCGAAGCCGAAACCGACGCGGCGCACGACTTCCATTTCTTTGAGAAAGGCTTCGGGGGTGACCAGGGTGTAGTGGGTCCGGCGCTCCATGCCGGCCTCGATGAGTATCTGCCTTATCTCGTCATCGGTGTGGGCAATGAGCAGGGCTTTGCCGAGGGACGTGCAGTGCAGATGGTTGCTGCCGCCGATCTGGGCGACGAGCCGGATGGTGTGGGGGCTGTCGATGGAGTCGAGGTAGAGGACTTTGTTTCTCGCCAGCACGCCGAGGTGGACCGATTCGTTGGTGAGCTGATTGAGCCTCGTCATGTGCGGCCGGGCCAGGCGTTTCAGTTCGAACCCCCGTTCGGCTTTTTGGCCGAGGGTGAGAAAGGTGACCCCCAGGCGGTAGCCGCCCTCGTTGCTGCAGCAGATATAGCCGCGGGATTCGAGGTTGGACAGGATACGGTATACCGTGGATTTGGGGAGGCCGACTCTTTCGGTGATGTTTTTCAGGCTGACCGGATCGGTGCTCGTGCCGATGACCTCGAGAACGTCCATGGCCCGCTGAAGTACCTGGACTTCTAAAAAGTGTTTTTCCATACTTCCTTCTCCATTCCACATTGTGAAACAGTATGCCGCATACTAGAATTTTATTGCTAGATTACACTGATCGCCGCTAAATTCCTGCTGTTTTTTTACTGTTTTGGCACGATAGTTCACTATATGAAATACGGCTGTATTCCAAGGAGAACCGCCCTGCGATTGATGTAATGTAATTCTTTATCTGCGAATAAAAAACCAGCCTTGTTTGCCGATACATCGGCAAACAAGGCTTAAACCACGTTCCTGTTCACATGAAAAATTCAACTATTGACATCAAAACCGCCAAGCAAGAAACGGCTACTTCGGTTATACGTCCCTGATATCGACACCCTCTCGCAGGACGCATTTTCCTAGTCGTACGGTTTCCGTGTCCGCTAAATAGTCAGCAACCGCCCGCCGCTTCCCACGCCAATGTTTTGGCGGTTATACTCCGGCTTCCGCCAAAACATCTTCGAAGTCTCTCAGCGTTAACAGCCCTCTCTTTTCAAGCGCCCGGGCCTTGACCTTCTGCACAAGCTCCAGCACCTTTTCTTCCGAGATCAGCGATATTTCATCCTTTGCGGTCGGCTTGCCCACCCGCTCCAGCCACATTTTGATCGAATCGGCGCCGCTGTTTTTCCCCAAAACTATCTCGGGGGCCGACTGGCCGACAAGATCCCAACGGTATGGGCTCAGTTCGAGCGCATGCTCCTGGCCGCAGTTTTTCAGCCAGCCGGAAATAATGCCCGATTCGATCTTAAATATATCTTCGCCGATAATGCCGCGGTTGCCGCGAACTTCTACCCCGGCGAGCGCGCGCACGAATTTGGAGATTTCGTACATCTTCTCCGTTTTGATCCCGAGATCGACGCCGTACATCGTCAGTAAAGCCAGGGCTACGTCTTCATAAGCAGCGTTGCCGGCCCGTTCGCCGAGGGCGGAAACGGTTGTGTGGGCAACGTTGGCGCCCGCCGCTAAACCGAGGATGGTATTGGCCGCGCCGAGACCGAAATCGTCGTGGAAATGGGTTTCGAGCGGTTTGTTGATCCGTTCTTTAATCTTCCTAATCAGGTAAGGAATTGCGCTCGGAGAGCAGCCGCCGAAGGTATCCACCACCGCCAGGGCGTCCATATGGCCTTCCCGTTCGATGCGCTGGATCAGATCGAGGAACCAGTTGATATCGGCCCTGGAGCCGTCAATCGGGAAGAATACCGTGTACAAACCGTTTTCTTTGGCGTACAGCGTGGCTTCGATCGATAGATCGATCGCCTTTTCCAACGGCCAGCGATAAGCGTATTTGATGATGTGTTCGCTGGACGGGATCTCCACCACTATGCCGTCGACGCCGCAATCCACGGCCCGCTTGACATCTTCCTTCATGCAGCGCCCGAAGGCAAAAATCTTCGGGCCGAGGTTGCGTTTGACGATTTCTTTGATCGCCGCTTCGTCTTCCTTGGACACTGCCGGCATGCCGGCCTCGATTCTATGTACGCCGGCCTCGGCCAATTTTTCGGCGATCCGTATCTTATCGTCGCTACGGAAGGTTACCCCCGCTTGCTGCTCGCCATCCCGGAGCGTCACATCGTGCAGTTCGATTTTCGGCGCGAAGTCAAGCTGGGCCCGTACCTCGTCGGCGAAATTCCACGGGCTTGTGAACCATTTTTCCGTTTTGTAAGTCATTATTTTCTCCTCCTAATTTTGCCCGGCATTGGCGTCAAGTGTCGCTTTCTGCCCTAATCCTTTTCAACGCTGTCGATCATGTGCTGCCGTCGGCCTACCAGGTAGTTGACATGCTCGTCCATCAGCCGTCTGCTTTCCCGGCTGTCATGGTTCTTGATAGCTTCGAAAATAGCTTTATGCTGTTCCCGGGATCTATCGATAAGGCCGGCAAGCCTTACAATCTCATCCTGCGATTCGGTAAGCAGTTCCCAAATGACTTGGTATATTTCAAAAACGACATAATTATTGGCGGCTTCCGCAATCGCCACATGAAAACTGATGTCTGCCTGAATGTACTGTTCCAAGTCGTCGGTATACATCCTGTCGAGATATTTTTTCATGCTGGCGATATCTTCGTCCGTCGCCCGCTCCGCCGCCAGTTGGGCTATCATCCCCTCCAGCAGCATCCGCGCCTCATACAATTGGTCGATAGTGTGTTTGCGGATGATAAGCTTCAAATACAATTCTTTCAGCGGAAAGTCTACACTCTCCCGCAAATAGGTGCCCTGCTGGGTTTTTTCCAGCAATCCCAATGCGTCAAGCGCTTTTAAAGCCTCTCTGATAGAAGTGCGCCCCACCGAAAACATTTCCGCCAATTCATGTTCGGACGGCAAACGGCTGCCAGGTTTAAGGTGGCCGTTAATGATCATTTGCTTGACCTGGTTTACCACTTCATCGGCCAGAGTCACCTTTTTAATTGGCAGTGGCTTAAAATCACCGGTTGACAAGATTATCACCTCCACTGAATATATTGGCAACCCTTCGCCGCCGGATGTCGGCAAAACGTTACAGAGGCATCTCCGCCTTAAGGAAAGGCAGGAGTCCGCCCTTTTCCATAATCCTCAGCGGAATATCAGGTAAAGCCTTCATCCGGAACTGCTTCCCCGAAGTTTTGTTAACCACGGTTAGCTCCGCCGGATTGACTTCGATATAGTCACCGCGGTCGGTCGCCTCCGCAATCCCGGGGCATTCGAACAGCTTCATCCCGCTGGCAAGCTCGCTGCGGTAAAAAGGAAAGGCGTACGACTCGGCGATAACGCAATCTATCCCTATTGCCCTCATCCCCATCATCGACTGGGGATGAGGATGCCCATACCCGAAGTTTTTACCGCCGATCAAAATATCGCCGCTAGCGACCGACTGGCGAAAATTGGCGTCATACGCCTTCATCAGATTGGCCACTATCCGGTCGATATCGGTTGTAGTGATATTTTCGATCCCGACGATAAAATCCACGTCGAAGTTGTCCCCAAAAACCCAGGCAACCCTACCTCCGATCGCCACACTATCACTCCCCCGTCCAATAAGGCCGTGGATCTTCGATCCGGCCGTGTATTGCCGCGGCGGCTACCATTTCCGCACTTGCCAGGTAAATTTCCCCCTGCATATTCCCCAATCTTCCCGGAACATTCAGCGTTTGGGTGGAAATCGCTCTTTGTCCTTCACCCAGATAAACGGCTTTCGCGTAGCAAAAATCACAGGTAGGCGAACTCAGGAAGGCGCCAGCCTCGACCAGAGTCTTGATATAGCCCTTTTCCAACGCCTGCAGGAAAGATTTCTCCGACGACGGGACGATAAAAAGCTTAAACCCCGTCTTTATTTTTCTTCCGGCGAGAATCTTCGCGGCCGCCGCCAAATCCTCCACCCGTCCGGCAGCACAGGTGCCGATAATCCCCAGATCAATTTTCGTTCCCGACACCTCGCCGACGGTTTTGGCGTTGGCGATCGACGGCGGCGCCACCACAGTCGGCGCGATCCCGCTTAAATCATACGTTACTATCTGCGCGTATTCCGCATCATCATCAGGCGTTACAAACGTTTGCTGTGCGGCTCTCTCCGCCAGAAAAGCGCCGGTGGTTTCGTCCGGGACAAACATCGCCGTAATGGCCCCGACGTAATTAATCAAATCGCAGATCGCCATTCTGCTGTCGATACTAACGTTTTTGGCTCCCGGTCCCCCGAACTCGATCACCTTGCCGTTTCCCCAGTCGGGGCCGAAGTCGGCCACCAGCCGGTGGAGCAGATCGCGTCCCGACACTCCCGGCCTGAAAGCGCCCTCCAAGTTGACCCGGATGGCCGGCGGTACCTGCAGCCACATCTTTCCGGTAGCCAGCGGCATCAGCATCTCTTTCATCAGGCCGAACCCCAGGGCACCGACGGCGCCGATGGTACTCACATGGGTGTCGAAATGGGCGGCGAGCATGCCGGGTTTGACCAATCCTTCCTCCACGACCACCGAATGGCCAATACCCCGGCCCTCATAACAAACAACACCCTGCTTATCGCACCATTCCCGCGTCTGCCGGTGAAAATCGGCCTGCCACTGGTTCTGCACCGGCAGCATATGGTCAAGAAACATAACCACGCGGTCCGGATAGGGCACCTTCTCCAACCCCAACTCCTTTTCCATCATCTCGGCATACCAGTCCGATAAAGCCGGCCAACCGTAAAGAATCATCAGATCAGGCTCAATCAGGCACAGCTCGCCCACGGCGACATGTTCGCTTCCCAGCGCCCGGGCAATAATTTTCTGGGTTAGAGTCTCACCCATATCTGCGGTCCCGCTCCTTTACCCGATCAGGCCTCGCCAAAACTATGCGATTTGATGAGGCCCGTCCGTTATAATCTTATGTACTTAGTTTAAATTACCAAATTTAGCTAAACAAGTACAGAACGGCACAGATGAATATCCCGGTTACCAAAGTCACAACAATCGTATAGCCCAGGAAATCCCGCACCCGGATACCCAGAACCCCCGCAATCGGTAACGCCCAGAAGGGAGACGCGAGATTGCTCCAGCTGTCGCCGTACCCCACCGCCAAAGCCACAGCTTTCACGTCAATGCTCAGGGTTTTGGCCGCCTCCAGCATGATGGGACCCTGCACAGCCCATTGCCCCCCGCCAGACGGGATGAAGAAATTGATGAGGCCGGCCGACAAGAACACGACCAAACTGTAGGTTTTCGCCGTGGAAATGGCCACAAACCATTTGGCGATTAGTGGAACCATTCCGGAGTACATCATCATTCCCATTATCCCGGCGTAGAAGTGAAACTGCAGGATGATACCCCAGGCTGCCGTGGTTTGCTCGCGGAAACACCTGGCGTATTCCAACGGCGACCCCCAGATAAGCAAACCGACAAACAGAATGATGAAGTTGAAAACATTGAGGTCGACCTGGAAACCGTTCTTGTAAAAGTGGGCCGCTGTCCATATAATCCCCATTAAACCGATCAGCCAAGACCAGATTGGCGTTCTCTCGACCCGTTCGGCGAAAGTAGCCGCAGGCTTCACGGCGGCAGGGGCAGCCTCCCCTTCTGCGGCCGCTTGCTCATCGCCGGGGAAATAGCCGATCATCTTGCTCGGATCCTTGGGCGTCATCCACCATAGCACCAAGGGTACCAGTATCAGCACACCTACCGTGACAACCAGATTCATCGTGCTGAAAACCGTATCGGTCAGCGGAATAACGCCCATCTGAGCCTCGAAACGGTGACCCTTCGTCGCGATCCACAAAGGAACCGCCCCCGTTACCCCCATCTCGTAGGAGATGATCCCCGCGTACCCTGCCGCAGCAATCATCGGCGCATGAAAGGCCACCTTCTTTTCCCTTAGCCTTGTCGCCATCTCCTTGGCCAAAAACGCGCCGGCGATCAGGCCGATGCCCCAATTAATCCACCACAGCGCCGTCGTGATAAATCCAAGGATTATCACCGCCTGGCCCGAGGTGCTCGGAATGCCGCAAAGTTTGCTCATTCCCTTTTTAATCGGGCGCGACTGCGCCAATACCGCCCCGGCGATCAGCCCGAAAGACACCTGCATCGAAAACGCCAGCAACTCCCAGAAACCTTTGACCCAATAGTTAGTCATAGCAACAATGCCGTTTGGCGTCAGAACAATCCCTAGAATCAGCACGAGAACGGTCAGAATCATGGCGATAACCAGCGGATCGGGCAGATATTTCCTGCCCCACTCCTCAAACTTGCTTCCCATTGCTACTAACACTCTCATAGCCTCCCTTATTGCCCTATTCTTGCCGCGAAGCATTTAGCAAACGTCAATCTATACCGCGCCCCCCTTTCCTTCGGCCGCACAGCGCCCCTTACCGCCGCGCACAATTCTTTGTTCTGTCAATCATATTGTCTCGTTGTCTGACAACCTGATAATATTATACCATTAGTAAGAATTTTGTACAATAGTTTTTCCTTTTTCCCCTTTCGTCGCCGGATAATGTCATTTTTCGCGCGGTATGTCCAACCTTTCTCACGGTGAAGGAACCATGATTTTGCCGCATACGAAAAAAGCATAACCTTGCCGAATCGGCAAACTTATGCTTCAATCAATAACTTTAAAAATTTTGGCGGGGCGAGGGGAGTCGAAGTTTATGACAGGTTACTCTTTTTTCCGTTTGACGTAGGTCGGGATGGAGTAGGCGTACATTTCCTTGTTGATGTCGACGTTGGCGGGCACGTAGACGACGACCGTGTCGGATACCCGCTGGCTGGCGCCGCCGGTGATGACGAGCAGCCCGTCGAGGAAATCGCTGATGCGCTGCTTGACGGCGTCGTCGACAGCCTCGAAGTTTATCAGTACGGCGACGTTGGCTTTGAGATAGTCGGCGCTCAGCTTTACGTCGTCGAACTCGGCCGGGGTGGCGACGAATACCTTCAGCGCCGCCGGGCTGTGCACTCTGAGCTGGGCGCGGCGGTCGCCCGCCACGGGCGGTGCCTCCGCCGGCTGTGTTTCTTCTTCGACCGGCATGAGGAAATTGGTCAGTTTATCGATGATGCCAGAAGCCAAGTTCCCCACCTCCTTGACATAATCATTGGTCTAATCCATTTTCCGGTAAAGTTTCGACATGTGTTGCCGTTTTCCTGCATGAAAATGGCATTTGTCAGTAATTTCGTCAAAAAAAGCCGAAAACTTAAGGAGAAAAGGCAATAAATAGGACAAAACTGCCTAAAAGCTCCAGATGCAAGGCGCACCGAGGACGCGACCGGAGGCGTACTTAAGCGTACGTCGGAGGGAGCGTCCGCAGGAGCAACGCCGCAGATGGACTTTTAGGCAGTTTTAGAGTTTTACAGTATGCAATCTTCGCAGACGGTGCCGCCCGTCAGCACCTGCTCCGCCCTGCTCCCGTCCCTGTAAACGGTGATCCCTTTGCAGCCGCCGGCGTATGCCTGCCGGAAGATGGCGGCGACGTCGGCCTCGCTGGCGTCGTGAGGCATGTTGACGGTTTTCGATACGCCGTTGTCGGTGAACATCTGGGCGGCGGCGAGATGGGCGACATGCCAGTAGGGGTCGATGGCGGGAGCGGTGGCGAGGACTGCTTTGACGCGGTCGGGCAGCGCGGTGTCCCGGACGCTGCCGCTGGCGGCGATGGCGGCCGCGACTTCTTCCGTATACAGGTTACGTTGACTTAGGTAGTCGACGACGGTGCGGTTGACGCTCGTGAGCACCCGCCCTTCGAGGACCCGCCGGGACAGGGCGAGGGCGAACAGCGGCTCGATGCCGCTGGAGCAGCCGGCGATGATGCTGATGGTGCCGGTGGGGGCGATGGTGGTGACGGTGGCGTTGCGCATGGCGGCGAAGCCGCGTCCGGGGTAAACGCTGGCGGCGAAGGCGGGGAAACTGCCGCGTTCGGCGCCGAGAAGGACGGACATTTGCCGCGCCTCGCGGGTTATGAATTCGAGTATCCGCCCGGTGAGGTCGGCGGCCGCTTTGCTGGCGTAGGGGATGTCGACCATTATGAAGGCTTCGGCCAGCCCCATGATGCCGAGGCCGATCTTGCGCGTGCTGCGGGTGGCTTCGGTGACGGCGGACAGGGGATAATCGTTGATGTCGATGACGTTGTCGAGGAACCTGACGGCGGTGCGGACTACTTCCCGCAGACGGCCGAAGTCGACGCCGCCGGCGGTCACCAGCCTGGTGAGGTTGATCGAGCCGAGGACGCAGGATTCGTACGGCAGGAGGGGCTGCTCGGAGCAGGGGTTGGGGGCTTCGAAAGCGCCGAGGGCCGGGGTGGGGTTGAAGCGGTTGACGGTGTCGAGGAAGAACAGGCCCGGTTCGCCGCTTTCCCACGCCATGCGCACGAGCAGGGCGAACAGGGCGCGGGCCGCGACCGTCCTGGCGACGCTGCCGTCGCGGGGATTGCGGAGGGCGAAAGAGCGGTCCTCGGCGACGGCCTGCATGAAGTCGTCGGTTATCGCGACCGAGAGGTTGAAGTTGTTGAGGACGTCGTGATTGCGTTTGGCGGTGATGAACTGTTCGATGTCGGGGTGGTCGACCCTGAGGACGGCCATGTTGGCGCCGCGCCGCGCCGCGCCTTGCTTTACGACCTGGGTGGCGACGTCGTAGACGTGCATGAAGGATACCGGCCCGCTGGCCACGCCGCCAGTGGTGGATACCCGGTCTCCGGCCGGCCTGAGACGGGAGAAGGCGAAGCCGGTGCCGCCGCCGCTCTGGTGGATGAGGGCGGCGTTTTTGAGGGTTTCGAAGATGCTGGTGAGCGAATCTTCGACAGGCAGGACGAAGCAGGCGGCGAGCTGGGCCCGCGTCTTGCCGGCGTTGATGAGGGCCGGCGAGTTTGGCAGGAAGACGAGGTCGTCCATCAGCCGCCGGTATTCGTCGGCCGCCCGGGCGGCGTCCTGTCCGTAGAGGGTTTCGGCCGCGGCCACGTGGCCGGCCACCCGCCGGAACATGTCCGCAGGGGTCTCGCCATCCCTAAGGTAGCGGGCCTGAAGGACGGTCATGGCTTCGGGAGAGAACATCCTTACTCCCCTTCCTGCGCCTCCTTGGCGTTCTTGCGCTCCCGCGCCCTGAGCTGCCGGTCGAGGGTGGCCTTGCGCAGCCGGATGCTCTTCGGCGTAACTTCGACGGCTTCGTCGTCGTTGATCCATTCGAGCGCCTGTTCAAGGCTGAGGATGCGGGGCGAGGCCAACCTTAGCGCCTCTTCCGAGGAACTCGAGCGCATGTTGGTGACGTGTTTTTTCTTGCAGGGGTTGACTTCCATGTCCATTTCCCGGGCGTTCTCGCCGACGACCATGCCTTCGTAGACGGCCTGTCCGGGGACGACGAACATCGTGCCCCGGTCCTGGACGCTGTGGATGCCGTAGGTGGTGGTTTCGCCGGTTTCGAAGGCGACGAGCGCGCCGCGGGTGCGGCCGGATATGTCGCCTTTGTAGGGGGCGTAGCCGTGGAAGACGTGGTGCATTATGCCGTAGCCTTTGGTGTTGGTGAGGAATTCGGACCGGAAGCCGATGAGGCCGCGGGCGGGGATTACGAATTCGAGACGGAGGTAGCCGGCCAGTTCGACCATGTTGATGAGCTCGGCCCGACGCGTGCCGAGGGCTTCCATTACCGTTCCCATGTACTCCTGGGGTACGTCGACGGTGAGGCGCTCGAGCGGTTCGCACTTTTGGCCGTTGATGGTCTTGAAGATTACCCTGGGTTTGCCGACCTGGAATTCATACCCTTCGCGGCGCATGGTCTCGATGAGGATGGACAGGTGGAGCTCGCCGCGGCCG